>JBLNBQ010000023.1:0-12707 GCA_050260095.1 Chitinophagales bacterium | reverse complement strand
CCCCTCTCTCCGCACGTCTGTTAGAGCTTCCTCCGCACGAGGTGGAACCGTTCCGTCTCCCCCGTGACGGTGAACCCGGCGGCCAGGTAGAGGTCGAGCGGTCCGTGGTAGTGCTCCGCTTCGGTCGCCGCGTCCTTGGCCGGATAGGCCTCGGCCACCGCGAGCCCGTCGGCCCGGAAGCCAGCGCAGGCCGCCTCCAGGAGCCGCCGGGCGATACCCTTCCGCCGGTTCTCCGGCCGCACCACGAAGCAGACAACGGCACCGATCCGCTCAGGATCCTCCGCCGGCGGCACCAGCCGTTCCACGTTCGGACACTCGCTGCGCCTGGCGGCGTGGCACCAGCCAACCACCCGTCCGTCCTCGTAGGCGAGGTACCCGTGCATCCTCCCTGCCCGAATCAACTCGCTCACCGCCGCGCGGTTCTCCTCGCCGCGCCGGGCGGACCACTCTTCCCAGGTGCCGGGGTAGAGGTAGAAGTAGCAGTAGCACCCAGCCCACTCCGGATTGTCGGTGAAAGCCTCTGCGTCGAAGAACCTCAGGAAGTCATCGAGAAGCTCCGGTGTCAGCCTACTCACGCTCACCTCGGCCACGTTCGCACTCCCTCGCGCCTCCACTGCTCTTCCCCGACCGCGCCAGTTACTCCTTCCATGGCACCAACCGCCGCTCCAGTTTGGAGAGGGCCCAAGTGGACGAGAGGCCCAGCGCCGACAGGATGAGGATGGCCGCCATGAGCCGCCGGGTGAGCATCAGGTCGCCGGCGTGCAGGATGGTGAAGCCGAGGCCCGCGGTGGCGGCGATCATCTCGGCCGACACGACCAGGAGGAGAGCCATCCCCGCCCCCAGGCGGAGACCCGAAAAGATGACCGGCAAGGCGCTCTTCAAGATGACCTGCCGGATGATCTGGCCCCGGGTGGCGCCGAAGCTGCGGGCTGCCTTGATGAGCAAGGGGTCGGTCTCCCGGGCCCCGGCGATCGTGTTGATGGCCACCGGGAAGAAGACGCCGATGGCGATGATGGTGACCTTGGAGAGTTCGCCGATGCCCAGCCAGAGCACGATCAGGGGCAGGAGCGCGATCTTCGGGACGGGATAGAGCAGGGAGAGCAAGGGGTCGAGGACAGCGGTGGCCAGTGGGAAGACGCCCACCAGGATGCCGACCAGAAGGCCGGCCGCGCTGCCCGCCAGGAAGCCGAGGATGATCCGCTGCAGGCTGATGGCGAGGGACCCCAGGAACTCCGCAGAGACGAGCATCTGGCCGAGTTCGGCCAGGATGGCGGAGGGCGCCGGCAGGTAGAGCGGTGCGATCAGACCCGACCGGGCCGCCGCCTCCCACACCGCCGCCACCGCGCCGAGGCTGACGAGGCTCAACACCCAGGCGGGCAACCGCCGCTTCGCCGCGGGCCGGCCCAGAGTCAAGACCGCCGGTGCCTTGCGCTGAGCCGGGTCGCTCATGCCTCCTCCGCCTCCTCCATCGCTGCCTTCGCCTCCGCCTTGAGTTCGTCCCACAACCGCTGGGTGAAAGCGAGGAACTCAGGCTCGGCGGAGAGTTCCTCCCGGCGCGGCCGGGGGAAAGGCACGGGGATGACCTCCCTGACCCGCCCCGGCCGGCGGGAGAGCACGGCGATCCGGTCGCCCAGCATCGCCGCCTCGGTGATGTTGTGCGTCACGTAGATGACGGTGCGGCGCTCCTGCTCCCAGATGTTGAGCAGTTCCACTTGCATCAGCGCCCTCGTCTGGGCGTCGAGCGCGGAGAGGGGCTCATCCATCAGCAACACCGGCGCCTCGCTGGCCAGCGCCCGGGCGATCCCCACCCGCTGCCGCATGCCGCCCGAGAGTTCCCGGGGATACCGCTGCTCGCAGCCGGAAAGGCCCACCAGCTTGATGAAGCGCTGGGCCCTCGCCCGTCGTTCGGCGGCCGGGAGGTTCCGCAGGGCGAGCGGGAAGGCGACGTTCTCGAGGACCGTCCGCCAGGGAAAGAGGGCGAACTCCTGGAAGACCATCGCGGTGACCGGCTGCCGTCCCGGCGTAGCCGGAGGGCCGAACTTCTCCGGCTCCTCCCCCTCCCCGAACTCGAAGACGACCGAACCGTCGTCGGGCGGGAGCAAGCCGCCGACGATGCTGAGCAGCGTCGACTTGCCGCAGCCGCTGGGCCCGAGGATGACCAGAAACTCGTTCTCCTGCACCGTGAGGTCGACGCCCTCGAGGGCCGGGACGCGTTCCCGGCCCCGGCCCACGTAGGTCTTGGCGAGGCCCGCCAGCGTGATCCTCATGCCGTCACTTGGCCGCCGCAGTCACGAAGCTCAGGTCGACGAACTCGTTCATCGGGATGATCCGGTCGATCATCTTCTGCTTGTAGTACCATTTCTGCTGTTCCATCAGGTCGTCGACGTCGGGAATCCCGTTGCGGTCGATGTAGAGCAGGGAGTGTTCGATGGTCCGCGGCTGCTCCTCGGTGTACTTGGCGATGATCTTCACCACTTCGTTGAACTTGTCGCCCCGCTTGCCGCCCAGGGTCGCGTCCACGTAGTAGCGGACGCCCTTGAGGTAGGCCCGCATGAAGCGGGTGGCGAGGTCCTTGTTCTTCCGGAGTTGCTCGGAGTAGAAGACGGCCGTGACCTGGTAGTTCAGCTTGTCGCCGCACCAGAAGAGTCGCTTGCCCCACCCGTCGATCTCCGCGTCGGCCCCGAAGGGCGGAGAGACGATGGCGGCCGTGACGGTGCCCTGTTTCACCGCGTCGACCAGGAGTTGGGTCGTCTTGAGCGGGACGAGTTCCACGTCGGAGAGATCAAGCCCCTCCTGCTCCAGCAGGCGCCCGATCTGGTAGTGGTAGGTGGAACCCAGGGTGGTGATCCCGATCTTCTTGCCCTTCAGCGCCTTGACCGACGTTACGCCCTGCTGGTAGGCGGCCTTGTTGACCACCAGCGCGTTCAGCGGGTAACCGGCCCGCTCCGCTCCCCGGTCGGCCACCAGGTACATCTTCGCCCCCTGGGCGATGGAGTTGAACAGGGCCGCCGTGACGCCCGTCGCCCCCACGTCGACCGCACCGCTCGCCACTGCGACGGTCACCGGCGCGGCCGCCGTGAACCACTGCACCTCGACGTTGATGCCTTCCGCCTCGAAGAAACCCTTGTCCAAGCTGATGAAGATCGGTGCCCCGTTCACCAGCCGCAGGGTGCCGAGCCGGACCGTGTCCTTGGCCAGCGCGGGGGCGGTCGCGAGGACGAGCGCCGCCAGACATAGGAAAACCGCCAGTTTCCCTCGTTTCATCGTTCCTGCCTCCTGTTCAGCATGAGACGTCATTCGGCCGCCGCCGGCCGCGGTGGCAAGGGCAGCCACTCCTCGCTCTCCTTGCACGTCCGCAGGATGAGCGAGGTGTCGCTGGCCAGGATGCCCTGCACCTCCCGGAGTTTGCCGGTGAGAAAGTGAAAGAGTTCGTCGTTGGACGCGACCACGACCTGCATGATCAAGTCGTATTCGCCCGCACAGAACGCCACGTAGCGGATCTCAGGCCAGGTCTTGAGCAGTTCCACGACTTGCGGCCCCGCGTCGCCGTGGACGCGCACGCCCACGATGGCCATGGTCTGCTTCCCCAGGCGAAGCGGGTTCAAGACCGCCGCAAGGCGGATGTATCCTTCATCCACGAGGCGAGCGACCCGGTGACGGACGGTGCCCTCCGCCAGGCCCAGTTCGGCGGCGATGGTGGTATACGGTGTGCGGGCATCTTGCTGCAAGCGCTGGACGATCTGCCAGTCGATCTGGTCCACCGGGAACCTCCCGTGCTTACGAATGCCGGAGAATGGTGGTTGTTTCTCCGGGACTTTCGCATCTTCCTGCCATTGTTGTTACGAATTTCTTCTGTAGGTTGGAAACTCCAGCCCAACCGGCGGTTCTCTCCCGCCCCCACGGGCGAAAAAGGCCAACCTACGGCTGATGCGGCTTCCCCCAGGAGGCAAGTGATGAAACGCTCAGGACGACGAACCCCGCTACTGGCCGCGGTCTGTCTCTCGCTGACCGTGGCTCTGCTGCTTTTGGCGGCGGGCTGCGGCCGAAAGACTTCCGAGACCCCCGCTCCCAGCCCGAAACGAACGAGCTACGAGCCCCCGGCAGGACGGCCGGCCCCGACCAGTAACGAGCCGTCGCTACCTTGGGAGGATGACCCGGAGTTTATCGATGCCCAGAAGGCCAGCGGCGCCTCGGTGCTGGTCGCCCACTTCCAGGCCAGCCTGCCCGATCCCATCCTCATGAACGGGACAACATCGCCCTGGGAGCCAACTACCTCAAAGGAGCGGTGGTCGCGCCCGGCCAGGTCTTCTCGCTCAACGCCCGGCTCGGGCGGCGCACCTCGGCCCGAGGCTTCCGACCCGGCCCGGAGTACAGCGGCGACCGGCTGGCCACCACCGTGGGAGGCGGCGTCTGCAAGATTGCGACGGTCCTTTATAACGCGGTCGTCCTCGCCGCCCTGCCGGTGGTCGAGCGGCATACCCACTCCATGACCGTCCCCTACGTCCCGCCCGGTCAGGACGCCACCATCGACTGGGGACATAAGGACTTCCGCTTTCGCAATGACACTGGCTCGCCCATCCTCATCTGGGCGCGCAACACCGGACCCACCCTGTACGTCGGCCTGTACGGAAAGGCCAAGCCGCCCAAGGTGGCCTGGGAGCACAGGGTCCTTCAGCGGACCCCGTACAAGACATCGTACCAGCGGGACAAGGCCTTGCCGCCCGGCCGGCGCAAGGTGCTGCAGCCAGGCGCCGACGGAGTCGTGGTCCACTCCTGGCTCGTCACCACTTACCCCGACGGGCGAACCGTCCGCCGCGATCTCGGCGTCAGCCGGTACCGGCCCGAACCCCGGATCATCGCCACGGGCGGCTGAGGAGGCGGTTGAGGAGGCAGCCACACAGGCGGCCGAACAGGCGGCAGAAGGGATGGCTCACGGCCGCGGCTGCAGGCCCACCAGGGCGAGGCCAATGGCGATGAGGGCCGCGCCGGCGAGACTCCAGTTGGACGGCCGTTCACCCAGAACGAGGGCGGAGAGCAGGACGGTCACCGCCGGCGAGGCGGAAAGGATGAGGCTCGTCTCGGCGCACTGGCCCTTCTTCAAGGCGGCGTAGTAGGCGAGATCCCCGACGACCGTCGCGAAGGCGGCCTCCAGCACGATGAGCAGGAGGCCCTTGAGCGAGACCACGTGGAAGCGGGGAGTTCGGGGAGCCGCGGCCAGCCAGCCGGTGACCATGACCCCGGCGGCCAGCGTCCGGATGCCGAGGCCGGTCACCGGATCCATCGTTCCCAGGCCAAGCTTGGCGAAGATGGGCCCGATCCCCCAGCAAAGCATGCCAACCAGCGCCAGCCCAAGCACCGACAAGAGGACCACCGCCCACTCGGAATCTATTCCGCGTGGGCGGCGCGCATGAACTGCCCTAGAGCACCTCCACCCCGGTTCCGACCAGGTACGGCGCGTTGTTCTTCTTCCGGAGTTCGCCCTGGAGGCGCAGCTTCGCCCCGACGGGCAGCTTCACGGTGAAGTCGAAGAACTGCACGTACAGCTGGTTCGCCCCGTCGGTGAGGATCAGCCAGCACCCGGAAGCCTGGCAGACCTGCGCCGCCTTGCCTTCGACGATGATGCTCTTCCCCTCATACTGACTCCAGCCGGCCATAACGGTCTTCAGTTCGACAGCCGCCCCGGTCTTCGGGTCGATGGGCTTCCCGAAGACCTTCCCGGCCAACCCGGCGGTGGAGAGGCCTCCCACCAAAAGGAGGGCCGCCGCCCCGGCGACCAGCGCCTTACGCCACGCCCGCTTCGCCTTTGACATCGCTGATCATCCTTCCGTCGCGCATCGTGATGGTACGAGGCAGATTCTTGGCCAGGTCGAGGTTGTGCGTCACGACGACCACGGTGGTCCCGGCTTGGTTGATCTCCCGCAGCAGGGCGGTCACCTCTTCGGCCGTCCGCGTGTCGAGGTTGCCCGTCGGCTCATCGGCGAGCAGTAGTCGCGGCTCGCCCACCAGCGCCCGGGCGACCGCCACCCGCTGGATCTCCCCGCCGCTCAGCTGCGCCGGGAGGTGGTCGAGACGTCCGCCCAGGCCCACCCGCTCCAGCATGGCCCGCGCCCTTCCGGCCGCATCGCGCCGGCCCGCGAAGTAGAGCGGGAGCATGACGTTCTGCAGGGCGGTCATCGCGGGAACGAGCAGGAACTGCTGGAAGACGAAGCCGATCAGCTCCCGCCGTAGAATCTGCCGCTCCGGCGGGCGCAAGGCCTCCACCGGCCGCCCGGCCAAGGCGAGCCGGCCAGCCGTCGGCTCGTCGAGCAGGCCGAGAAGGTTGAGGAAAGTGCTCTTGCCTGAACCCGAGGGCCCGAGGATCGCCAGGAACTCCCCCTCCGCGATGGAAAGGGAGAGTCCGTCCAGGGCGTGCACCTCTTCCGTCCCCCGCCGGTAAGTCTTGCGCAGGTCCACTGCCTCGACAAGCATCCCGCCCACCTCCGTCACTCGCTGCGCAGGGCCGCGATGGGGCTCTGGCGCGCCGCCCGCCAGGCCGGGTAGAGCGAGGCGACGAGCCCCACGCCCAGCGGGAAGAGCAGGGAGACACCGGCGGCGACCCAGGAGAGTTGCCCGACCGGCCTGGTCGGCATGATGGAGACGAACTGCTTCAGGATGACGTCGCCCGCCAGGGTGGCGGCGCCGCCAGCCACCACGCCCAGAAGGCCGCCGGCGGCGCAGATGAGCAAGCCCTCCACGAGGAAGATCCGGAAGATCTGCCCCGGTGTGGCGCCGATGGCTTTCATCAGCCCGATCTCCCGCGTTCTTTCGAACACCGTCATGAGCATGGTGTTCATCGTGCCGAGACCGCCGATGACCAAAGCGATGAGCATGACCGTGAACAGCATCCCCTGGCCCGACCGGACCAGGTTCTGGATGGTGCCGAGCACCTGGGCGACCGTGACGGCTTGCACGTCGGGGATGGCCTCGACGCCCTCGATGGTCTCCGGGATCGCCATCAGGTCCTTCACCCGGAGGTTGACCGCCACCACCCGTCCCTCCAGCCCGAGCAGCTTCTGGGCCGTCTCCAGGGTGGTGTAGGTGGTGTAGTCGTCTTTGGCGCCGGTCTTCTCCAGCACCCCGACCACGGTGAGCCTGGCCGGCCGGCCGCCCGCCGTGACCGTGAAACTGTCGCCCAGCTTGCGATATTCGCTGCCCTTGCTGGCGAAGGCCGAGGCCTCCGCCCCGCCGAGCATGACCTCCCCGAACCTCTCCGGGAAGCGCCCCTTGATCCTCCACCACGACTTAAGCCGCAGTTCGTCCCGGGTGATCCCGACCAGCGGGTGGGAGAGGTTCAGATAGTCGTAGGCGCCGTACACGTTGGGCGAGGCGCTGGCGACGTTGGGGACGGCCCGGATCCTGGCGACCACGGTCTCCGGCAGGGTGGCCGGCACCTGCCCGCCGATCATGATGACGGCGATCGCCTCGTAAGGGCACCCCTTGGCCACGGCGACCACCTGGGCACCCATGTTGTCTAGTTCGGCCCGCATCCCTGCCTCGTAGCCCCTCTTCAAGGAGACCAGGCTGAACAGGGCGGTGGCGGCGATGGCGATGCCGGCGACGGCGAGCGCGGTCCGGATCCGCCGGCGGCGCAGCCCGTCCCACACGATGGTGAAGAGGTTCACGCACAACTCCCTTTCAGTTCCGGGGCGACTCCGTCTCCCCGCCGAGCAGGCTCTCCCACCCGGAAAGCGCCCGGCGAACCCCCTCCCGGTCGAGGGCGTAGAACTTCCACTTTCCCCGGGCTTGCTCGGTGACGAGCCCCGCTTCCCGCAGGATCTTCATGTGGTAGGAGATGAGGGACTGCAGGGCGTGCGTCTTCTCGACCAGGTCGCAGACGCAAACGCCCTCCCCGCAGCAGGCCCGGTCGTGAGCCAGGATGCGGAGGAGTTCCAGCCGGAGCGGGTCGCCGAGCGCCTTGGCCGCGGCGACCAAGTTCCGGTTCTCCCCTGGTTCCTGCATTTCCATCACCTTTCTCAATCATATATCAGCGATCTTTGATTCTGCAAGCCAGGATACCAAGAAGTGGGTTGACATATCAAACGTGATTGATATATGCTGAGGGTGGTCGCATCAATGTGCTTTGATTTGAGGAGGCTGCCTATGAACGCTCTTCTGACCGCCGCCACCACCGCCTTCGCCCAGGTGCGGTTGACGCTCGTCCACAACTGGCCGCTCCTGGCGCTGGGGACCCTCATCTCGGCGGCGACCAAGGTCTACCTCGACCAGGAGAAACTCGCCGGATTTCTCCGTCGCCACCAGGGCCGGGGGGTCTTCGCCGCCACCGGGGTCGCCGTCGCCACGCCGCTCTGCTCGTGCGGGACGATGGCCGTGATCCTCGGCATGATGGCCAGCCGGATGCCTTGGGCGCCGGTCGTCGCCTTCATGGTCTCCTCCCCGCTCACCTCGCCCGAGGAACTCGCGTACAGCGGAGCCATCTTCGGCTGGCCCTTCGCCTGGACTTACTTCGCCGCCTCGGCCGGGCTGGGCCTGCTCGGCGGCTCGCGGCCTACCTGCTGGAGCAGGCCGGGTGGCTCAGCGGCCAGGCCAGGGTGGCGGCGCCGGCCGGGCGGCCCGGGCAGGCGCCCGGCCCCTTCCGGGTGCTCGACGCGCCGGCCGCCGCCGCCTGCGGCGCGGCGCGAAAGCCCGCCTCCCGCCCGGACCGGCGGGCGCAGGTCTTGAAGGAGGCCTGGAGCAGCGCCAAGTGGCTGCTCCCCCGGTTCGTCGCCTTCGCCTTCCTCGGCTATCTGCTGAACGGCCTGATCCCTAAGGGATGGGTAACGGGCCTCTTCGGACAGGGGCAGTCCTTCGGCGTGCCCCTCGCGGCGACGCTCGGCCTACCGCTCTACTTGAACACCGAGTCGTCGCTGCCCATGCTCAAAGCCTTCCTGACCAGCGGCATGAGCCCCGGGGCCGCACTCGCTTTCCTCATCACCGGCGCGGGGACCTCGCTCGGCGCCATCACCGGCGCGCTGGCTATCGCCCGCTGGCGGGTCGTGGCGGTGGTCGTGGCCACCCTCTGGGCGGGGGCGATCCTCTGCGGCTACGGTTACAACGCCGCGCTGGCGCTGGGCCTTCCCGGTTGACGCGAGGCGAACCCAACCTTCACTGGCCCGGGGCGCTTTCAGCCCTGGGCCAGTTCTGCAATCAGATGGACCAGGGCGACCGTCCGCGGAACGAAGCTGGCGAGGTCCACGTATTCCCGGTCGGTGTGCTCGACCACCGGGTCGGCCTCGACCCCCAGGGCATCCACGGTCGGCACGAACTCCGCCGTCCGGTTGCCCACGGTCACCCCGCCGGCCACCCATTCGACCACTTCCGCGCCGTACTCCCGCCGCACGATGTTCCGGTAGCGCTCGATCACCTGGGCGGCCGCCGGCGTCTTCTCCATCGGCCCCACCTTGAGGCCCCCCTCCACCGTCACCCGGGTGCCCGGCACGACTGGACGGCCGGCTCTGGCCCGCAGGTCCCGGTCGAGGCGTTCGAGGTCGGCCAGCCGAAAGGCCCGCACCTCCACCTGGGCGTAAGCTTCGTCGGGGATGCGGTTACGCCGGCGGTTCGGCGTGCCGATCACCCCCACGTTAATGCTGATCTCCGGGATGAACTGGCCGTGGTCGTGTTGGCCCCGGGCGGCGAGCGCCTCGGGGGTGAAGTCGGCCGGGTGTCCCGGAAGCGGGCTGGCCAGGCCGTGCAGGTAAGTGATGAGGTGAGCCAGTTCCACCACCGCGCTCGCCCCGGCCTGAGGCGCGTTCCCGGCATGGCCCGACACGCCCCATACCCGGAGGTCGTAGGTGGCGCTCCCCTTCCGTTGCGTGACGATCCCCCACCCCGGCCGGGCGGTATCGACGATCAGCGCCAGGTCGACCTGAGCGGCCAGCTCGCGCAAGATCCGCTCCTCGTCGGGTGAACCGCCTTCCTCCTCGGCATCGAAGTAGACGACCAGCTCGCCGAAGTCGCGGACGCCAAGCTCACGCAAGGCTTTCACCAGGTAGACCATCTGCACGACCGAGGCCTTGCAGTCTCCCACCCCGGGTCCGTAAGCCAGTTGGCGCTCGTCGACCCGGAAGGGGCGCCGGGCCGCCTCACCGGCCTCAAAGACCGTGTCGGTGTGGGGAGAGAGCAGGACCCGCAACCGTCCCTCGCCCTTGAACCGGGCGATCAGGTGGGTGCCCCGGTCGTTCGCCCGCCGCTCCGCCGTCCCGCCGAGCCCGGTCACGCGCTCCTCGAGAATCGCCGCGATGCGCGCGCTCCCCGCCGCGTCGCCCGTGCCCGAGTCGATGTTGGTGAGCAGTTCGAGGTCGCTCACGAACGCTTCGTACTGTCGTTCCACGACCGCTTTCACTTGGGCGCTGTCCAAAACAGGCAAGTCGCACACTCCTTCGCACATCGCCTGAGAATCCAGGATAGCTCTGTTTAAGGAGGACATCCTCTTTCCTTTTCGGAAGAATGCCCCCGCGCTCCATCGGAAAGGAGTCTCCCGGATGAGATCTCTCCTCGTGGTTTCGGCTCTGGCCGCGCTCCTCCTGCCCTGTGCCGCGTCCGGCGCCGGAGCAGGCACGCTGCCGCTGGCCTTGACTTACCGGTCGGTCACCGCCGGCGAGATCGCGCTCACCTCCGAACAGTTTGCCGCTGCTCCCACCGGTTACGCGGTGAAGGTGACGACCGACGGCGGCGAGGCTGGCCCGCAGACCCAGTCTTTTGAGCTGGACGCCGCGTTCCTCTCGAACTCGTGGCACCGGCGCAACCCCCGGGAACGGACCGACTTCACGGCCGTGCGTTCCGGAAGCGTCGTCCGCCTGACCGGGCTCTTCAAGGGCAAACGGGTGGACCGGGAGTACAAGATCGACACCCGCCCCTGGAAGCAATGTTTTCCGGTGGACTTGCAGGAGTGGGCGGTCTCCCCCGAACCGTCGCTCACCTTCTGGGCGATCAACCCCGTCAACCTGGGGATGAACCTGTTCTGCGCGACCAAGAAGGAGACCGGGACGATCGTGATCGGCGGCAAGCCCGTCGAGGCGGTCCACGTCCGCGTCTCCCCGGTCGGCCCGGCGAGCTTCGTCTGGCATTCCGACGTCTGGTTCCGCAAGGCCGACGGGCGCTATCTCCGCTACCAGGGCGTCAACGGTCTGCCCGGCACGCCGCTGACCGTGGTCGAACTGCTCGAAGAACGGCTGGAAAACGAACCGGTGGCCGCGCTCCCGGCGACCTCCTGACATCCGAACACATTCGTGGAAGGAATATCCAACCCGGAGGTTGAAACCCTCTCCGCAGGGGCGAAGGCCAAACGCATTTGTGCGCATCAGGCGCAGATATTTGTGATATTTCCCACGTCCAGGCTTGTATGGTAGAATTAGGCGGAAAGCGTGTGGAGGGGGGTTCACCGTTGGCGAAGATCAAGCTCAACTGGCCGTTCATCATCACGTTCCTGGTCCTGTTCGTTGCGGCGAACGCGGGATTCCTGGTGTACGCCGGCACGAACCATTTCTGCGGCAAGGTCTGCCACACCATGAAGATCTACAATGACACCTGGGAGGTCTCGAGCCACGGGCCGAAGGTGCTCAAGGCCGAGGGCGGCGTCAAGTGCGAGGAGTGCCACTACGACAAAGGCCTCAAGGGCTACGTGGCCGGTAAGATGCAGGGCATCCGTTCGATGTTCAAGCAGATTTTCGGCACCTACACCACCCCGATCATGGGCGAACCGAAGGAAGCCCGCTGCAAAGACTGCCACGATGTGAGCAAGATCAACGAGACCAAGACCCACAAGATTCCGCACAAGCTGCATGAAGAGATGAACCTGAACTGCATGAGCTGCCACGCCGGGCTGGTTCACGGGCGCGAAGGCGAAGGCGAAGCCAAGGTCACGCACGACGCCTGCAAGCAGTGCCACGATGTGGAGAACCAGGCCGAGTGCACCAAGTGCCACAAGTGGTAAGCCAGGCCTGACCAGGTTGATGCGAAAGCCGCCCCTGCCCGGGGCGGTTTTCTTATGGCCCCGGCGCCGGAAGGCCCCCGTGCAGCGGCGAAGGCGCCCCGGCCAGAGGGCGGGCGGGCGCGGCGGGGCGAGGGCGGAAAGGCAGGCCGCGGGCGGCGGCCAGGAGCGCCAATCCGGCGAGGAGCGCGGCGGCCACCCACCGCTGCTCCGGCATCGCTCCACCTCCGACCCGGACGGCGGTAGGGTTCCCGCACCCCGGCCCGGGCATCCGGGCGATGCAGCAGGAATCAGGCGTGGGCAGGCGAACCGTGCTGTTTGGAGCATAATGCGATAAGGTAGGATCGCAGACAGGGGAGGTTTCCTGGATGTCACTGGTCTCGATGAAGGACATGCTGCAGAAGGCTCTGGCGGGAGGATACGCGGTCGGACAGTTCAACATCAACAACCTGGAGTGGACGCAGGCGGTCCTGCAGGCTGCGGAGGCGGAGAAGTCGCCGGTGATCCTGGGGGTCTCCGAGGGTGCCGCCCGGCACATGGGAGGCTTCCGCCTCGTGGCGGCCATGGTGCAGGCCCTGGTGGAAGAATACCGCACCACCGTGCCCGTCGCCATCCACCTGGATCACGGCTCCAGCTTCGAGAGCTGCGTACAGGCCATCCACGCCGGCTTCACCTCCGTGATGATCGACGGCTCGCATCACCCGCTCGACGAGAATATCGCCCTGACCCGGCGCGTGGTCGA
>JBLNBQ010000022.1:0-29615 GCA_050260095.1 Chitinophagales bacterium | reverse complement strand
AACAAAAAGACCCGCAGGAGGCGCAAGAGCAAGTCCCGGGAATTTACTCCCGATTACTTCGCCAACCTTGGCCTCCTGCGGCTCTATGGGCGAACCCAGTGGCAGCTTGTGCATGCTGCAGTGCTCCACTCTACCCAGGCCGCACCTCTCCCCTGAGGTCCCCGGAGGCATCATGTGGGGTGGTGTTCGCAGGAAATAGTCTGGGCACCGAAGACCAGCCGGGTCGCCGGGCTCACGCCGAAAATTTGTTTGCCACTCCGCCCGGCGTTGTGCTAGAATGAAGAGGAAATCGTTGCCACCGAGGGGGCGGCCTGATGAAGGGGCTTTCACCCAAGCAGGAAGCTGTACTCCGTTATCTCGAAGAGATGTCGGCCTGCGGCACGATGCCGACGGTCCGTGAGATTGCCCAGGCGGTGGGCGTCTCTTCCACGGCCACGGTCCACCAGCACCTGGCGGCGCTGGAGGCGAAGGGCTTCATCCGCAAGGGCTCCTATAAGCACCGGGCGATCGAACTCTCTCAGCGCGCCCGCCCGGCCGAGCGGGGCGAGGAACGGAGCGAACACGCCTCTACCGTGAACGTTCCCCTCCTCGGGTGCATTGCCGCCGGGCAGCCGCTCCTGGCGGAAGAGTCGCACGACGACGAGTTGCCGCTCCCGCGGCGCCTGGTGGGAGAGGGCGACACTTTCGCGCTCCGGGTGCGAGGCGAGTCGATGATTGGGGCGGGCATCTACGACGGCGATCTGGTCGTGATCCGGCGTCAGCCCACGGCCGAAAACGGCGAGATCGTGGCTGCGCTGCTGGGCGATGAGGCGACGGTGAAGACGTTTTACCGCGAGAACGGCTGGATTCGTCTCCAGCCGGAAAACCCAGCCCTCGAACCGATCCTTTGCCGCGAGGTGACCATCCTGGGCAAGGTAGTCCTGGTGCTGCGCAAGCTCTAGGCGGGGCACATAAGATGGCCCCGGAAAAGGGGCTGATCGCATGCGCACAATTACGCACGTGGTGGAAGCGGGCGAGACCATCGCCGGCCTGGCGGCGCGATACGGCGTCTCCCCGGAGGCCCTCCGGGTGGCCAATCACCTGCTCGCCGGTGAGCTTCACCCCGGGCAGCCGGTGGTCATCCCCACGGTTCCCACGGAGTTGACGGTGGATTCCTTCCCAGCGAGCGGCTGGGTGCCGCCGCGGGCCTGGTTCCGCCCGGAGGAAGCGGCCGCCCTCTCCGGCGAGGCGCCGGAAGAGCCTTGTGAGCGCGCCCGCTCGCCCGTGGCAGACCGGCTGTGGCGTATCCGGGCGCCCTTCGGTGCCGCCAGCCTCGCCCTCGTGGACCACCTGCTCCTGGCCCTGACGGCCTCTCCCGAGCGGCCCGGCGCGGGCAGCCCCGTGACCGTGCGGCTGCTGGTGATCAACATCGGTGGCTCCCCGCTCGTGCTGCGCTATCCAACGACGCAGCGGGCCGAACTGGTCGTCTTGCAGGAGAACCATGAGGTTTTCCGCGCCTCCCGGGGCAGGCTGTATGCACAGATGGTGCAGGAGGTGACCCTCCGGCCCGGGCAGAGCGAGCTATCGGTGGAAAGGTTCGTGCCCGAAAGCTCCGGCGCGTACCGCATCGTTGCGGCCAACCAGGCGCTCAGGCCGGCCCAGTTGAGCCTTGAGCTGCGGGTGGTCTGACTGAGGAGGCAGAATCGCTTGACCAGATGGGATGATTTACAGGCGGCCGTACGGGCCCGCCACAGCGTGCGGCGTTTCCTCCCCGATCCGGTGCCGGAGGCGGACATCCGGGAAATCGTCGAACTGGCGACGTGGGCGCCGAACGCGTCCAACCGGCAGATGTGGCGGTTCGTCGCGGTTGCCGACCCGGCGCTGAAGAAGGCCATGCGGCAGGCGGTCGAGGAGGCGATCGACCGGCTGGTCGCCGCGGTTCCCGAGGTGCCCGGGGTGGCCGCCATGAAGGGCTGGAGCCTCTTCTTCGCCGAAGCCCCGGTGGTCATCGCGGTCTTCGGAGAGGGTTACGCCTCACGAACCGATGAGGCCTTGAAGGCGGGCGGCTGGACCTCCGAGGCGATCGACCGGGTTCGGGCCCGGCCCGACCTGCAGAGCATCGGCGCGGCCATTCAAACGCTGCTGCTGGCCGCCGCGGCGAAGGGCTACGGGACTTGCTGGATGTGTGCCCCCAACCTGGCCGCCCCGGAGATCGAGCGCCTCCTAGGCGTCGAGGAGCGCTTCCGCCTCGTGGCCATCGTGCCGCTGGGCTGCCCCGCCGAGGCGCCGCGGGGTCCGGGACGCCACCCGGTGGAGGAAGTCTACCGCTACCTCGGCCCTCGCGGCTGACCACCCCAAAGCCTCAAGCGTTGCCGGCATCGCGGCCTCCCGACCTGGCTCGGGAGGCCGCTTGCTTTCCCGGACCGGGCCGCATAGCGCTGGAACGCTCCGGTTACGCTGGAAAGGCTGAGAGCATTCGGAAAGGGGTGTGTCCTATGCGTTACCTCTGGATCTTCCTTTGCCTGGCTCTGGTCCTATCCCTGGCCGGCGGTCCGGCGGTCGCCGCGGATCCGGTGGCGGAACGGATCGCTGCGGTGGTCCAACTCTCGCCCCTCGAGACGGCGATGACTTCGAAGATGGTGGTCGAGTCGTACAACGGCCTGGTGCGAGCGGCGGACACCCTGGAAGACCCGCAGTTCCGGGCGGTGGTTCAAGGCCTGCTCCAGAAACCTTACCCCAGCTTCCTGGGAGGGGAGCCGCTGGACTGGCGGTCGTACATCGCGGCGGGCGGGGCAGGCGCGCACCACATGTACCCGGGCGGGTTGCCGGTGCACACCTACGTCAACCTCCGGCACGCCCTGAACATCCTTGACACCTATGAGAGCGTCTACGGGGCCAAGTACAACCGCGACCTGGTGGTCGCCTCGGTGCTGCTGCACGATGTGCTCAAGGCCTACACCAACCAGTACTTCCCCAAGTTCAACGAGACGACCGGGAAGTGGTTCGTCCCCAAAGAGGTGGCGAGCGACGGCCTGTACAAGTCATGGGGCCGGTATGGCCTGATGGGGCACCACAACGAGATGCTCGTCTCCGAACTGGCCTTCCGGGGGGCGCCCGCCGTCCTCGTGGCCACCGCTCACAGCCATCAGGACCAGTACTGGGACAGCCGCAGCAATGCCTGGCTGCAGGAGAAGGACGAGACTTGGGAGCGGACCATGGAGGACGGCCTGAGGAAGCTGGCCCAGTTCCCGGGCGGCAAGGAGCCGGCCGAGAAGTACCTGGGCGAGGTCTTCAGGCCGGAATACAAGAGCATCGAGGCGGGCATCAACCTGCTCTCCGACTCCGACTGGAACATGAGCCAGGGCAAGGCGGGCCTCTTTGCCGTCAAGATCTTCGCAGCCTTCGCGGAGAAGCACGGCCTGGCGAAGGACAGCCGCGACTATAACCTGGCCCAGGGCTGGCTTTTCTCGCGCGTAGACCCGACCCGGCTCTCCGCGGAGTGGGAGCGGGCCGGATGGAACCTGGAGGAGGCGGTCCGGTTCGTGGAGGGAGTCTTCCTGAACCCCGCCCCGTTCGAGACCCGCGCCGACGTGCTGGCGCCCGGCCCGCGGAATTGAGCTTGACCGTCCCCCGGCGTGGCGCGGTACCGGATCTAGAGGGCCGCGGCCCCGGCCGGTCTGCTTGGCGCCGCCGAAGAAACGGCCGATGCCGGTTGGGGACGGCGCGACAACCGGATGACCGAGATCAGGCCGGCGGCAGTCACGAGCAGCAGGGCGGCGAGAAGGATTCTCCGGGGGCCCAACGCCGCAAGCTGGCTGGAGAGCCAGGCGGCTCCCGCCCCTTGGTCGGCCGTGCCGGCGCCCACGTCATCGAGCCACGGGGTCGGCGAGCCGTCGGCGGCGCTCTTTTCGGGCAGCTCGGCCAGGCTCGTGAGGAACTGCCGCAAGCGGTGGCTGAGCGCGGGGTTGAGGCGGGGATCCTCGTACCCGGCGTTGTAGGGCAGAGAGGCGGCTTCGCCGGTCCCAAACAGCACCCGGAAGTCTTCGGCCAGCGCCTCCTCGGGGGAGAGGCTCCAGGCGGCGGTGTTCACCGCACCGTCATCCCGCCACCCGGGGATGCCGCGTAGCTTCAGGTAGCGCCCCCACTCCCGGGGCGCTTCGCTCAGATGGCCGCCCAACCGGGAGAGGCTCAGGTGGTGGGCGAGTTCGTGCGTGGCCGTGCTGGCGTACTGGCCGTTCACCAGGCGCACGGTGAGGGGCTCGCCGCCGAGTAAGGTGTAGCCGTGCCCGCCGGCGCCGCTCATGTCCCCGAGCGAACCGGGCAGCAGGTAGACCCGGTAGCCGCGGAGGGCCACGTCAGGCACCCGGACTCCCTGCAGGGCGCGCACCACTTCCTGCTCCACCGGGAACTTGCGGGGGAGAGTGCGGTAGACCTGGTAGCCTGCCATGCGGAAGACCTCGCCGGGCTGGGCCAGCGCCGCCCGTCCCGCGCCCGCCAGCAGCCGCGCCCGGTTGCGCCGGGCCAGCCCCAGCGCCTGGAGTTTGCCGGTGACAGCCGGCGGATAGACCCTAAACCCACGCGGGTCGCGGTAACCGCCGCTTCGGTCGAGCGCGGCCAGTTCCTGGCGGAGCGCGGCCTCCTCCAGCTTGAGACGCGACCGCTCCGGCGAGGTCAGCGGATGGGCGGCTAGACTGCTGAGGCGCCCGAAATCCACCTGGTACCAGAGGTCGTAGCGGAGCGGGCGCGCCACGAAGAGCGACAGGGAAGCCTGCCGGGCGAAGGAGTCGGGTTCGTGGAGGCTGAAGAAGCGGAGGCTTCCGCCGGCCGCCGCAAGCAGGAGGACGACCGTCGCCGCCCAGAGCAGCCGCCGGAAACGCCCCGGCGCGTCCGGCGGGTTTGTCCGATGCGCCGGCGCAGCCTTCTTCCCTCGCCGGGAACCGGAACGGCCCAGCAGGATCTCCGAATAGTTATGGCTGGACCACCGCAGCCAGTGTTCGACTCCGAAGCACAAGGGGACACCTGGCAAACTACTACCTCCCCCGGGCAGTTCCACCAAATGCACCTCCAGCGTACCACGACGCCGAAGATTGCGTAAACGCGTGAAATGCTGGGAAGGCCAGCTCACGGGGCATGCTACCCGAGGTATGCGCATGAGGCCTTGGCTTTGTCTGACCGCTGCGGCGCTCCTACTGGCCCTCGCCTGGTGCGGCTTCGGGCTGGCCGGCGTTCGCCTCCGGCCCGGCAGCGAGACGGCCCTCGCTGAATTGTCCGCCGCGCTATCGCCGGCCGAGCGGGCGGCGCTTCTGGCCGGTCAGCTCACCGCCATCGACGGGCGCACCGCCTTGCGCTGGGCGAGCGAGGGGCGTCGCGGCGAAGCAGGCTGGTCCTTGGTCGTCGTCAATACGCCGGGGGTGTTCCCGAAGGGCGGGGACGATGGGGCGCGGGTCCTGGCAGTCACCGAGGCGGCCGTGCAACTGAAGGCCCGGCTCATGGTGGACTGCACCGACGCCGACCTGGCCCGGCTATCCCCGGCGGGGCGGCGGAGCGTCGCCTTGGCCAAGCGGGCAGGCGTCTGGCGGCTGGTGGTCTTCGACGGCGCCCATCACGTGCCCGCCCTGGCCGCCGACCCCGAATTCCTGCTGGTGCCGGTCTTGCGGGCCGGCGGGTGGCCCCTGGTCGTTCACGGTTTCGTGCGGGACGCCCTGCCTCTGCCGCAGCTCCTCGCCATCCTCCGCGCCCTTGGGACCAGCCCGGCTCTCTTCACGTTGCCCCGCCTCTCGCTGCCGCTGAAGGAGCTTTGGCCGCTGCGCCTCGTGGCGGGGCGGCTGCTCAGGCGCGTGGCCGAAGCGTCGCCTCCCCCGCGCGCCTTGCGTCGGCTCGGGGCACGCTTCTCCCAGGGGGGCTTCGTGGCCGGCGCCCAGGCCCGGCCGGGCCTCCTGCGCCTGCCCGACGGGCGCCGGCTGGTCATCGCCTCCCACGGGCTCTTCCGGCTCTTCCCTTCCGGCGAGGCTGCGGTTCGGGTTCGGCCGCCCGCGGAGGCGCGCCTTGCCGCCCCGGGCTCCCTCGAGGCCGGTTGGCCGCTCAGCGTCTGGGACCTGCTCCTCCGCCACCCGGCCGCGCTGGTCTTCGGCCGCGCGCTTCCCCCGGCGGTCAGCCTACCCCGGTGGGGTCTGGCCGGAAGCCCGTCCGCCTGGGTCAAGTGAGCGGGGTGGGAATACTCATGATGTCAGAGCGTCTGTGACTATGTCACGGCCCAGGCGAGGTGGAGCGGTTGGCCGACCGGGCGACGGGCTGTGTGGAGGATTGGGAGAGGTACCGGGCCATCAGGCGGGTGCTCTGGCTTATCCTGGTCCTCAACTGGGCGGTGGCCGTGGCCAAGGTAGCCTTCGGCCAGTGGAGCCACACGGCGAGCATGACGGCGGACGGATATCACTCTCTGGGCGATGGAGCGTCCAATATCATCGGGTTGGTGGGACTGTGGGCCGCCGCCCGCCCGGCCGATGAAAGCCATCCTTATGGCCACAAGAAGTACGAAACCTTCACCGCGCTGGGCATCGCCGGCCTATTGGTTCTGGTCTCGCTCGACATCCTCCAGAGCGTGGCAGGGCGCCTGTTCCGCCCGGGCGCCGCGCTTCCCCGGGTCACCACCGCCAGTTTCCTCGTCATGCTGGTCACCCTGGCGGTCAACGTGGCCGTGATGACCTACGAGCGGCGGCAGGGGAGGATGCTGAAGAGCGATCTTTTAGTCTCCGACGCGCTGCACACGATGAGCGACGTCTATGTCTCGCTCTCCGTGGTGGCGACCCTGATCGCCGTCCGGTTGGGCTTCCCCTGGTTCGACGTCGTGGCGGCGCTGGTGATCGCGGCGGTCATCCTGAGGTCCGCCTGGGGAATCGTCCGGCACAGCTCCGACGTGCTCTGCGACGCCATGGTGCTCGACAGCCGGCGGGTCGCCGAGGTCGTGACCAAGGTGCCTGGCGTGCGGTCGTGCCACCGCATCGTCAGCCGCGGGCGGGAGGACGACCTCGAGGTTCACCTGCACGTGCAGGTTGACCCGCGCATGCCGGCCCGGGAGGCGCACGACCTCTCCCACCGCATCGAGCAGGCCGTGCGGCGCGCCTTCCCCGGCGTCAGCCGGGTCATCTCGCACGTGGAACCCTTCGAAGGTCCGGGGCGGAACCCGCCGGAATCCTAGAGCTTCACCCGGATCTCGGCGGCGATGCTGCTGTCCACCGCGACCTGGGTCTGCCCCACCTGAAAGACGAAGGCCGGCCGCCGCTGGATGAGACGGATGGGCATGCCGGGAAGGACGCCGAAGGCCATCAGTTTCTGCAGGCGTTCCGGGTCGCGCGTGCTCAGTTCGGCGACGTGGCCGGCGGCCCCCTCCGGCAGGTCGGTTAGGGCTGGGTTGGCCGAGGTGCTTCGGCCGGTCGGTCTCTGCATCGCTTGTTCCTCCTAGCCCAGCGCCAGGCGGGTCACAAGGCTCCACGCCTGGTTGACGGTGTACCCGACGGCGAACGCGAAGGGGAAGATGAAGGCGGCCATGGTGAGGGCGGCCTTGGCGCCCCGCTCCTTGAGCATCACCGAGAACTGGGCGATGCAGGGGATGAAGATGGTCAGCGTCACCGCGGCGACCGTGAGCTGCTGAAGGGAGAGTCCGCCCGACTTGGCGAGGTCGAAGAGGCCGGCGGCCCCGTAGTCCCGGCGGAAGAAGCCGAAGAGGAAGACCACCGCGGTGGACGCGGGCAGTCCGAGCCACTGAACCACGGGCGTGAGCAGCCGGATCAGCCAGTCGAAGAGGCCCGTCAGGCGGCCCGCCCAGATGAGCACCGAGGCCCAGATGAAGATCGGGAAGATCTCCAGCAGGTACCACTTCATGCGCGCCCAGGTCTTGGCCAGGACGTTGGAGAGCTGTGGCAGGCGAAGCGGCGGCAATTCCATGTAGAAACTCGGCCCCTTGCCGGGGAGCAGCCGGGCGGTGAGCCACCCGACCAGCAGGAAGATGGCGGCGACCACCCCGACCCAGACGGCCATCGCCACCGGCTTCCCGGCCAGCAGGGCCAGGATGACCCCGAGCTGCGCCGAGCAAGGGATGGCCAGGGCCAAAAGGAACGTGGCGATGAGCCGTTCCCGCTTGGTCTCGAGGATGCGGGTGGTCATGGTGGCCATTGTGTCGCAGCCGAACCCCAAGACCAGCGGGATCACCGCCCGGCCGTTCAGCCCGAGGCGCTTGAAGAGGCGGTCCACCAGCATCGCCAGCCGGGGGAAGTACCCCGAGTCCTCGGCCACCGAGAAGAACAGGAAGAACGTCCCCACGATCGGCAGGATGATTGCGACGGCGTAGCGCACGCCCAGCGTGATGATGCCATAGTCGCCGGTGAGCAGGTCGCGCCAGATGGGCCACGGGACCACGCGTCCGATCAGCGAGACCACGGGGGGCAGGAGGTACTTGCCGAAGAGCGTGTGCTCGAGGAAGTTCACCAGCGTGCCGGCGCCGAAGACCCCCACAAACTGGTAGAGGCCGAAGTAGAGCACGGCCAGCAGGAGGGGAATGCCGGTGAGCGGGCGCATCGTGAGGGCGGAGAGCCGTTCGGAAAGCCCGAGCCCCCGCCGCCCGGTCTGGTGGATCACCCGGCTGAGCAACGGGCGGAGCGCGGCCTGCCGGTCGAGCGCGATGAGGTACGGGAGCGGCTCGGCGAAGGTCGCGTTAGCTTGGTCGAGGGCGGTCTTGATCGACTTCCACGCCAGGGCGGGTTCGGTCTTCCGCACCAGCTCAGCGACCTCCGCGTCCCCCTGCAGGAGGAGCAGCGCCATGGCCGTCGGCGACAGCCGGTACTTTCCGGTCAGGGAACCGGCCACCCGCGCCACGAAGCGCGCCAACTCCGGCCGGTAGAGCGGGTCGGGAAGACCGGCCATCCTGAGCTGCCCGGCGCTCGCCGAAGGCACGGCGGCGTGCGGGCACGAGGCGCAGCGGGCGCCGCACCCCGAGGAACGGGCCGGGGTGGGACCGGCCGCGCTGCTTCCGGCGGGGCAGGTGGCGACGGCGGGGGTGCGGGCGGCATGGATCTGGCGGAGCAGGTCCTTCATGCCGCGACCGGTGGCGGCGACGGTCCCGAGCACCGGGATGCCCAGCCGGTTTGCCAGCTCTTCCAGGTCGAGGGCGATGCCCGCCCGTTCCGCCTCGTCGAGGATGTTGACGACGAGGGCGACCGGGAGGTGCGCCTCCATGAGCTGCAGCGTCAAGGGCAGCATCCGGTCGAGGTTGCGGGCGTCGACCACGTGCAAGACCAGCTCGGGGTGCTCTGAGAGCAGGATCCGCCGGGCGACCCGCTCTTCCTCGGTGATGGGAAGCAGGCTGTACATGCCGGGAGTGTCGACGATCTCGAATTCGGTGCCTTGCACGCGGCACTTGCCCCGGGAGACCTCCACCGTGGTGCCCGGGTAGTTGGAGACGGTCACGTACGCCCCGGTCAGATAGTTGAAGATCACGCTCTTCCCGACGTTCGGCGTGCCCACGATGACCACCTTGGGCAGCCCGTGCGGCGACTTCACCGGCCGGGCGGAGCCGTGGCAGCCGGAAGACTCGGCGGACAGTTCGGAGCGATGGAAAAGCGCCATGGCCAGTACCTCCTGGGTTCGCTAAAGGGTACGGAGCAGAATCGCCTTGCAGACCAATGAGAAACGTTATCATTTCCTGAGTGAGAACGGTTCTCAACAACAGAGTAACATGGCCCGCTTGCTCTGTCAAGGCAGGAAAGATTTCGCACGTTGGCGGGAATCCTCAATCTGGATAGAGAAGGAGCAAGCAGCATGAGAGTCTTCGCCCGGTTCACAACTTGGCCGCCGCCCCGGCGGAGCGCCCGTCTGGCTATGGTCCTTCTTCTGCTGGCGTTCGTGCTGGCGTTCCCGGCCCTCGGCGCGCTCGCGCAAGCGCCGGCGGGGGGCGGCGGCTTCGACATCCCCGCGCCGTCGGGCATCCTGGTGGAAGCCACGTCGGGCCAGGTCCTCTGGTCCAAGAACCCCGATGAACCCCGCCCGCCGGCGAGCATCACCAAGATCATGCAGCTCTTGCTGGTGATGGAGGCGGTTGACTCCGGCAAGATCAAGCTGACCGACAAGGTCACGGCCAGCCATCGCGCCGCCACCTTCGGCGGGTCCAGCATGTGGGTGAAGGAGGGCGAGCAGTTCACCGTCGACGACCTGCTCAAGGCGGTGTCGGTCGCCTCCGCCAACGATGGCTCCGTGATGCTCGCCGAGTACCTGGCCGGTTCGGAAGAGGCCTTCGTCGATCGCATGAACGAGCGGGCCCGCGAGCTGGGGCTAACCCACACCTACTTCATGAACAGCATGGGCCTCCCTGCGATCAAAGGCCAGCAGGGGAACCGCACGACCGCCCGGGAGATCGCCATCATGGCGCAGGAACTCCTCAAGCACAAGCGGATTCTGAACTATACCTCCATCCGGCACTGGGAGATTCGCGGCGGGAAGAACAAGTTCGATAACACCAACCACCTGCTCGGACGATACCCGGGGGTCGACGGCCTCAAGACGGGCCACACCGAAGAGGCAGGCTGGTCGTTGGTCGCCACCGCCAAACGGGGAGGCACCCGGCTAATCGCGGTGGTGCTCGACGCCGGGAGCGAAGAGGCCAGAGTCACGCAGGCCGGGGCCGAACTCGACTACGGTTTCCGCAATTTCGTGCGGCAACCCGTGGTGCGCAAGGGCGAAGAGGTGGCGAGTTTCACCGTCCCGCGGGGCGGCCGCCCGGTGGTCGCCGTGGCCGCCGCTGAACTGGCGGTCCTCGCCTTGCGGGGCCAGAAGGCGGCGGCCGAGGCGACGTTCGTCCGGCGCCCCAACCTTACTCCCCCGATCAAGGCGGGGCAGGTCGTCGGCGAAGTGCGGCTCCGGATGCCGGGAGTCAAGCTCTCCGGTTCGGTGCCTGCGGTCGCCCGGGAAGAGGTGAAGCGGGCCAACCAGATCGTGAGCTTTCTGCAGGCCATCTGGCGGGCCTTCGTGCACGTGATCACCCTCGGGCGGAGGTAGAAGAAAGGCCCAGGCAAGAGGAGTTGCCCGCTCCATCAGGAAGTATGGAGGGGCGAAGTCCGCTTGAGGGACACCCCGGCCAGTCGCGGCAGGGAGGAGATGAGGGCATGCCGGTGCGCGCCCGGGCCTACGCGAAGATCAACCTGCTGCTGGCGGTGGGACCCCGGCGGCCCGACGGCTACCACGAACTGCTCTCCTTGATGCAGTCGATCGGTCTCCACGACACGCTCGATTTCTCGTTCGGCCGAAGCGACCCGCCGGCCGGCCTCCAGTTGCGCTGCTCCTTGCCGGACCTCCCGCGCGACAGCCGGAACCTGGTCTACCGGGCGGCCCTGGCGTTCCGGGAGGAGTACGGCGTCGCCGAACCGCTCCACGTTACGCTCGAAAAAGGCATCCCGCTCGCGGCTGGCCTGGCGGGGGGGAGCGCCGATGCCGCAGCGACGCTGCACGCGCTGGCCGCCTTGCACGAGGTGCCCCGCGACGAAACCCGGTTGGCCAGGCTGGCGGCCAGGTTGGGGGCCGACGTGACCTTCTGCCTGACGGGCGGCACCGCCCGGGCCGAGGGGGCCGGCGAGCGCCTGCAGCCGCTGCCGGTGCGTCCGCTGTTCTGGCTGGCCATCTGGAAGCCGCCCTTCGCCGTTTCGACCGCCGAGGTCTACGCCCGGCTCGACGAGGTGCGCCCTCTTCCCCAGGGTTGGGTCCTGCGGGACGAGGCCGAAGAGCGGTTTGCGGCGCTGCAGGAAGCCTTGGTTCACGAGGATCTCCCGGCGCTGGGCCGCTTCCTCTACAACGACCTGGCCGGGGTGACCGAAGAGTTGTATCCGGTGGTCCGGCGGGCCAGAGAGGCGTTTCTGGCGGCCGGGTCTCCCGGAGCGCTGATGTCAGGGAGCGGTCCGACCGTTTTCGCCCTGGCCGGATCGGAGGTCGAGGCCCACCGCCTCGCCGCCGCGGTGGCGAGTTTTCCCGGCGACGTGTTCATCACCCGGACCGTGGGGCGGGGTGTCCAGCTGGACGCCTCCGTCCGGCGCGCCCAGAAGGAAACCCGGGCGTCAGGCCAGAAGTAAGCAGGGGCTTGGCAGGGAGGGATGATTTCTCAATGCCGTCGCCGCTGAGAATCCGCCCGATCACCCTCGATAACTACAAACCGCTCCGTGAACTGGTCTTCGAGGCGCTTCGGGAGGCAATCATCCAGGGCCGCCTGCGGCCGGGGGAGCGCCTCATGGAGATCCAGCTCGCCGAAGAGCTGGGCGTCTCCCGGACGCCGGTCCGCGAGGCCATCCGCAAGCTCGAACTCGAAGGCCTGGTGCTGATGATCCCCCGCAAAGGCGCATACGTCTCCCAGATCTCGATGAAAGATATTGCCGACGTCTTTGAGATCCGGCGGGCGCTGGAAGGCTTGGCGGCCCGCCTGGCTGCGGAGCGTGCCACTGAGGAGGAGGTCGAGGCGCTGGAACGGGCGCTCGTCAAGATCACGGAGATCGCCGAGGGGGAGAACCTGGACGAGGCGGTCGCCCTCGACACGGACTTTCACGAGGAACTGATGAAGGCCTCGCACAACGGGCGGCTGCCGCTTCTGGTCAGCAACCTGCGGGAGCAGATCCAGCGGTTCCGCCTGACCTCGCTCTCACACCCCGGCCGGGTCAAACTGGCGGTCGCCGAACACCGCAAGATCGTGGATGCAATCGCCAGCCACGACGGCGACCTCGCGCAGAACCTGGCCTACGAGCACATCGAGAACGCCGAAAACAGCCTGATGGAGGTCATCAGCGAGGCGGGGCTCAAGCCCCACGCTTCGCACGGGGAAGCCTGAGGAGGAGACTCGCTTTGACCAAGTTGGACGCGGTCATCCTGGCGGGCGCCGACAACCACGGTTCGCTGGCGGCCTGCACCGACACGCCATACGAAGCGATGATCGATATCCAGGGCCGGCCGATGGTCGAATACGTGGTCGATGCGCTGCGGGCGTCGGCCGGCGTGGGACGGATCGCAGTGGTCGGTCCGGCGCACGTGCTCGACCCGGTGCTGAAGGACAAGGTGTTCCGGGTGGTGCAGAGCGGCCACTCCATCGTGGAGAACCTGCTCATCGGCATCGAGATGCTTCAGCCCACCGGAAAAATCCTGGTGGTCACGGCCGACATCCCGCTCCTGACCACGGCGGCGGTCGACGATTTCCTGAGACTCTGCCAGGGCCGGGAAGCCGCCATCTACTACCCGATCTGCAGCCGCGAGACGAGCGAGCGGAAGTACCCCGGGATGCGCCGGACCTACGTGACGCTCCAGGAAGGAACCTACACGGGGTGCAACATCTTCGTGCTCGACCCGGCGGTGGTGCTCAAGTGGCACAAGACCATCGAGCGGGCGGTGGCCGTGCGCAAGAGTCCCATCGGCATGGCGCGCCTTCTGGGCTTCTGGTTCATGGTCAAGTTCCTCCTCGGCCGGCTGACCATCCAGGACGCTGAAAGACGGGTGGCGCAGGTGTTGGGCTGCCCGGTGGCGGCCGTCGTCTCCGAGTTCCCCGAGATTGGGGTGGACGTCGACAAGCCTTCCGACTTGGAACTGGTGACCCGCCACTACCGCCAGGCGGGCGCGTTGCCGCCTTCCTTGCAGGGCTAGGGCCGTGTTCTGGCGCAAGGCCAGGAAAGCAGCGGAGCCACCGGCGCTGGTCCCCGTCCTTGAGACCTTCAACCCGGGCGATGTCGCCTTCGTCAAGTCGCTCCTCGACGGGGAAGGGATACCTTACTTCGTCGACGCGGAGCGCTTCAACCAGGCGCGCGGCTTTGCCTTGCCGATGCGGTTCTTCGTGCGCGCCGAGGACGCCGAGCGGGCCAGGGAGATTCTCGCCGACGTGGACCTCACCTATGCGATGGCCGGGGATCCGAGCCGGATAGCTCCGCCGGACAAGCCCGAATCCGAAGAGCTGGACACCCCGACGCCAACAGCCGAAGAACCAGAATCCCCAGGGAGACCTGAGCATAAGTAGCCCGCAGCGTACAGTTGGTCCGATCAGGGGGTGGAGCCATGTTCTGCCCCAGGTGTGGCGTGGAGTACGCCCCGGGCGTCAGCGCCTGCGAGGAGTGCGGCGTACCGCTGGTGGAAGAGCGGCCGGCCAGGGTGCCGGGCCCGGAAAGCGACGAACCGGACTGGGAGTGCGTGCTCGAGTCGTTCAACCAGGGCGATGTGGCGGTGGCCCGGTCGCTCCGCGACGGCGCGGGGATCACCCACTTCACTGAGGCGGACGCCTTTGGCCGGGTGCGTCCTTTTGTGGTGCCCGTGCGGATTCTCGTCAGGCCGGTAGAGGCGGTGCGGGCCCGGGAAGTCCTGGCCGACCTTGAACTGGCATATGGGACGATCAACCTGGAAAAGGGTACTGCTCCTCATCTCGCTCGGTCTCGGGCTGCTGCTCCTGGCGGCGGCGGCCGGTTTGGGCGCCGCGTTGTATGCCGGCCGGCGGAGCCGGCACGGGATGTGAGGCGAAGCCCGCGACACAAAAGGAGGAACCTTCGCCGCAGTCCCGAATTACTCTGTGCCTGCCGGCAGCCGGTACCGGAAAGGAGAAACGGACTGGCGTGGAGATTACGGAAGTCCATGTGAAGCGGGTGGCGGGGGAGAACAAGACGCGGGCGACGGCCTCGATCGTGCTCGACGGGGTGTTTGTGGTGCGCGACCTGCGGGTGGTCGAGACGGAGAAGGGCCCCTTCGTCGCCATGCCGAGCCGGCGGGCGGCCAACGGCGAGTTCCGCGACATCGCCTATCCCATCACCGCCGAGGCGCGCGAGATGATCCAGCGGGCCGTGCTGGCCGCCTACGAGAAGGTCGGCTGAAGGCCCGCCGCCGGAGCGGGAATGTACCGAGGCCGGGGCTACGCCCCGGCCTTACCTGTTGCCACGCTCCCACTCTGCCCGGCTAGAACAGCGTGACGCGACCGCCGACCACGTTCCTGCTGGGTTGTCCGGCTGGTTCGGCCGGCACGAGGACTTGCACCTGGGCCTCGGAGTAACGGAAGCGGCCGGCGTCGGCCTCCATCTCGTCCACCATCCCAGTGGCGGAAAAGAGCCCTTGCTGCAGCCAGGCCGAGGCGGCGGGGTTCAGGAAGTAGTTCACGTCATCGTCGATGATCCAGTCGAGGCCGGCCAGCGTGGTGACGCGAAGGTCGTCGGCGAGCGCGGCGGGGGTTAGGCCCAGCATCAGGAGGGCCAGGAGGATGAGGACTGTCAGCCAGTGTCGCTTGGGCGGCATCTGCATCCCCTTTCCTGCGGCCGGCCTAGAGAACCGGCGGCACTTGGCTTTTCGACGCCACCGGGAGGGCCACCTGCTATTAACTGGTAAATGGCCCTGGGTTCAGCAGGGGAAGAAGGCTCGAACCTTGAAAGAACTGCCAGGCCCGAAAGAGGCTGAGGAGGCGGTGACGTGCGGATAACCCTTGGGCGGAGGACCAAGAATGTGGCCTTCTTTGGTTTGCTCCTGGTCGCGGCGGGGTGGCTTTGCCTCGCCGGCCCTGGACTTGCGCGAGTCAGGAGGCCAGGGATGAAGTGCTCACCACCGATCTGGTCGGCGTCCTGCTTGGCCAGTGCGGCGCCGGGTACGAGCGAACCCTGTCGCCGTACGGCAGCTTCACCTTGTCCGCCTGGCATTCTGAAATGGACTGGTCAAACTGGTTTCTTCGCTTCCTGACGGCCGATGCCGGGCTGCGCTGGTACCCAGCGGGGAAGGCGCCGCGGGGGATCTTCGCGGCCGGGACGGCGGGCGTTCACCTGACGAAGGCGGAGTGTCTCGAGTGAGTGGCCGCCCCGGCTCTATGTAGGCGGCGGCACCATCCTCCGGTTTTCTCTCTCGGGAGGTTACCAGTGGATCTCCGGGAGAGGTCTGTCCGCCGCGGCCCAACTGGGGGTCATCGGAGATTTCGGTGAGATCACCGCCGAGGGCGCCCCGGAGGCCTCGCCAATCCCGCCGCCGTTCTACCCTTTCATCGCCTTCCGGGTGGGGTACGCCTTCTGATCGCCCGGCGCCCCGCGCCTTGACGGTCCCGCGGCCGTCTGCTACACTAGAAAGGCGATTTGGGGCGTAGCCAAGTTGGTAAGGCAGCGGACTTTGGATCCGCCATTCCTAGGTTCGAATCCTAGCGCCCCAGCCAAGATTGAACCACTGTTGAAGGGGGTACCCGGCGAGGGCGCCCCCTTCGTTCGTCGTCGGCGGAGTCAGGCGGAGGCAGGGTGGGAGTCAATCGGCTGCGTTGCTGAGGCTGGTCTTCGCCGCCCGAGCGTGTCTCTTCACCTGGAACCCTCCTTGTCATCTGGTGTTGGGCGACGGGGTGGGGTTCCTCACCAGTCGAGGAGCCGCCGTTCGCCCTTGAGCGCCCGGATGTCGGTCACGTCCTGCACCACCTCGAGCGTGCCGCGGTAGGTGCGTTCCTGGTCGCGGAGGGCGAAGTAGCGGATGTGGATGAAACGCCCGCCCTGCTCGAGCCAGAACTCGGCCACGTCCTGCGTGCCGGCCCGGAAGGCCTTGAGGATCGCCTCCACCTTGTCCACGCTCTTCGGCGGGTGGCAGTTCTGGACTTTGCGCCCGATCACGCCGGGGCTGCGCGGGAAGACCCGCCGGCCCTCGGAGTAGTAGCGCACCTCGTCGTGCTCGTCGGCGAAAGAGATGTCCACCGGCAGGTTGCGGAGCAGAAGGTTGAGTTGGTCCAGCGACAGCAGCCCGGTGTCGAGGGGCAGGCGGTCCAGGGGCCTGCCGCTCTGGTCGCCGCCGAGGCGCTGGCGCATGATCTCGCTGCCGTCCTGGGTGGCTTCGCTGTACTTCCAGTCGTGACCGGGCGTCACCAGAGCGTAGCCCACCTCGTCCTCTCCTGGCGGATGCGGACCCAGTCGCGTTCCTCCAACTGGTCGAGGGCGGTGGGGAAGAGGATGCGTTCCTCCTTGTAGATCAGGTCAGCCATGATCCCGAGCACACTCTCGCCCGCCTCTTTCACTGCGGGGAGGTCGCCCCGGTCGAGCGCTGCGGCAAAGGCCTTGAGTCCGGCCCGGACATCGTCGTGCAGGGCCCACATCACTTTGGTCGGACCGGCGAACCCGTGCGCTTCGAGGGCGGGGAAGAGCTGGTTCTCTTTGCGCAGGTAGTGGCGGTCGACCTCTGAAAGCTTGGCGAAGAGGTCGCGCAGCCGCGCCAGTCGTGCCTCATCCACGCGTTCCGGGAGGTGGTCCAGCTCGCGGCGGACTTCCTCGATCACGCCGGCCAGCGCCTTGTTCTCCGCCAGGAAGGTGTGAACGGGGTGGCCAGGGGGCGGGCCGGAGGCGGCCGAGGCCCGGGCGGCTTCTTCGTCCAGCGCCTCTTTGAAGACGGCCACGTGGACGTCGCACAGGCGCTTGACTTCCTCGGCCGGAAGTCCCTCGGCGATCAACTGCTGTTCCATGGCTGCCACCTCGGCGTGGGTGGCTCCGCCGGCCAGCTCGGCGAAGCGACGTTTCACCTTGGCGAAGTCCTCGCCCGCGTGCAGAGCGAGGATGATGTCCTTCAGCACCGCAGCCCGCAGGTCGCGCACGAGGTCCGTCACGGGAACCCCAGCGGTGCCAGCGACGTTTTCCAGAGTCGCCAGCCGGCCCATGGTGTTCCGGAACAGCGGGTTCTTGAGCTTGGCCAACTCCGGCCGGTATCCCGCCAGGAAGTCGAGCAGGAAGGGGTAGTGGTCAACGAGTTCGCTGACGCGGGCCTTTGGGGTGATGTCCACGGCGCTTCTCCTCCTACTTACAGTTTGCGCCCCGCCCGGTGGCCCATTCTTCGCCTGAGCCGCCGAAGGAGTCGCTCGCTCAAGGCAGAATCCTCACCCTGGGGGACGGGGAGATGACGAATACCTATGATTCACTGCGCGAGACGCAGTGGACGAACGAGCTATTGGAGCTGCTCCTGTGCGAGCCGACGCCGCAGAGCTACCTGGAGCAGGTGCTCGGCAAGCTGGTGCGCTGGACGGGTTGCCGGGCCATCGGCATCCGGGTGCTGCGGGCCGACGGTTCTCTGCCGTACGAGGTTCACGTGGGCTTCGGGCACGAATTCTGGCAGAGCGAGAATCACATCTCGGTCTGCACCGACAACTGCGCCTGCACCAGGGTGATCACCGGCCGGCCGGAGGCGCAGGATTTGCCGGTCATGACGCTCGCCGGCTCCTTCCACTGCTCCGACATGGAGCGGTTCGCCAGCCGCCTCACGCCCGACGAGTTGGCGCGCTTCCGCGGCAAGTGCATCGCGGCAGGGTTCAAGACGGTGACTGTCGTCCCGATCCGGCACGAAGGGCAGGCGGTGGGCGTGATCCATCTGGCCGACCCGGAGCCGGACAAGCTGCCGCCGCGGATGGTCGATTTTCTCGAATCGGTCGCGCCCCTGATCGGCGAGGCCTACACGGGGCTGCTCTGGAAAGAGTAAGCGCTCTCCGTTTCAGGAACCCTAGCAGTATGGCACGGAGTCCGCAGCCGGACAGGTTCACCCGCGGCTTCCTGGCCGCTCCATCACCACCTCTTCCTGATGCTCGCCGGGCACTTTGTCCTGGGGCACGAGCCTGTGACATGGTATGAATACGTGCTGGCCGGGAAGCTTCCGGACGGCGTGGGACTCGCCACCGAGTTGAACAACAACAAGTTCGACTTCGTGCAGCTGTTCGTCAAGAACCAGGGGGACGTCGGACACCGCGGGCCCGACGCCTACCGCGCCCTAAAGGAGGACGGCCTCAAGGAGTTGGGACTCGAGCCGGTCTCCCAGGTAGCGGTGGACGACACTTGGTCTGCGCTCCGGTTCCGGCCCTCGGACAAGGTGAAGCACGGCAAGCGTTAGCGGGAGCCGGCCCGGCCTCAGAGCCCGGTGAAGTCGATGGTGGCGAAGTAGTCGTCGACCGTCTCGGCGCGGCGGATCTGCGTCACCCGGCCGTCGGGCTTGAGGAGCAGTTCGGCCGAGCGGAGCTTGCCGTTATAGTTAAAGCCCATGGAATGGCCGTGCGCGCCCGTGTCGTGGATCACCACGAGGTCCCCGATGTCGATTGGGGGCAGCGGACGGTCGATCGCGAACTTGTCGTTGTTCTCGCACAGGCTCCCCGTCACGTCGTAGACGTGGTCGTGGGGCAGGTGCTCCTTACCCGGGACCGTGATGTGATGGTAAGCCCCGTACATGCCCGGCCGCATCAGGTTGGCCATGCAGGCGTCGAGGCCGACGTAGTGCTTGTAGGTCTCTTTCTTGTGCAGCACCCGGGCGACCAGGTAGCCGTAGGGGCCGGTGATCACCCGGCCGCATTCGAGGCAGAGCCGAACATCGTCCAGCCCCGCTGGGGCGAGCTTGTCCACGTAGACCCAGCGGATCCCCTCGCCCAGGGCCTCCAGGTCGACCGGCTCTTCTTCCGGCCGGTATGGAATTCCGATGCCGCCGCCCAGGTTGATGAATTCGAGGTGGATTCCGAGGCGGGCCTTGAGTTCCACCGCCAGGTCGAACATCATCACGGCGGTCTGCAGGAAGGACGGGGAGTTCAGCTCGTTGGAGACTACCATCGTGTGCAAGCCGAACCGCCTGACGCCTTTCTCCTGGGCCAGCCGATAGGCTTCGAAGAGTTGGTCCCGGGTCAGGCCGTACTTGGCCTCGACGGGGTTGCCGATGATGGAATTGCCGTCCTGGCGGAGGGGACCGGGGTTGTAGCGGAAGCAGAGCAGTTCTGGCAGCCCGGCGGTGCGCTCCAGGTAGGGCAGGTGGCTCAGGTCGTCGAGGTTGATGATGGCCCCGAGCTGCCGGGCCAGGATGAACTCTTCCGCCGGCGTGTCGTTGGAGGTCAGGATGATCTCTTCACCGGAGAGGCCAGCCCGGCTGGCCCCGATCAGTTCGGTCAGCGAGCTGCAGTCGGCGCCGAAACCTTCCTCCCTAAGGAGCTTCAGGATGTGAGGGTTGGGCGTGGCCTTGACGGCGAAGTACTCCTTGAAGGACGGCGCCCAGGCGAAGGCCGCCTTGAGCCGCCGGGCGTTCGCCCGGATGGCCTGCTCGTCGTAGATGTGGAAAGGTGTGCCGTAGGTCCCGGCGATCGCCTCGAGCTGGTCCTTAGTGAACGGAAGCCGCTTCTCTGCCACGCTGCATCCCCCAGTGAAAGCCGCTCATTGGGCTCATTATCTGCCGTGGCAGGGCGGTTTGTCAAGGCCCGACGCTGCTCGCTATGCCGGCTCGGTAGCAACGTGTGCTTCCTTCTCCAGGGGATGGCGAGCATCCTCGGGCTCGACGCAAGGTCAAGCCAGCGAGGGTGTAAGGAGACACTCGGCTTCCGTCCAGGATGGACGGAAGCCGGGCATCCGTCCAGGGATGGACAGTTGCCCGGCCTCCGAGCAAGTCGACTGAAACCCGAGCGTCGGCTTGACCAAGGAGAGCCCTGGTGCGAGCCGGACGACGGGGAGGGAGCGCCGCTTACTTGAACTTCGCCTCGAACTCGGCGAGGAGCTTGCCGCTTCGCTCCAGGATCCAGCGGGCGAAGTCGGGGTTATGGGCGCCGTTGCTGTAGTCGCTGACGATGAAGTTGACGCCGGCCTGAGCCTGGGTGTAAAGCGTCTTCGCTTCCTTGTTACCGTCGTTCTTGGCGACCCAGGCCTTTGCGGCGGCGAGACGCGGCTGGAGCTTCGCGAGACCGTCCTTGACCTCAGCCTGGATGGCCTTGATCTCCTTCTCCATCTCTTCGCCGCTCTGGTGGCAGCTCTTGCACTTCGGGTTGGCTGCGATCTGCTCGCCGGTGGCCGCCTCATAGTCGTGCTTGCTGGCGTCCATGAAGTGGCAGTCCTGGCAGGCGAAGCCCATGCCGTACTTCATGCCGGGCTGGTCTTCGATGCCGAGCGCCTTGTCGCCCTGACCCTTGAGGAAAGCCAGCTCGACGTGGTGGCCGCTGCCGGTGTTCCAGTTGAAGGCACGGCCGTGGCAGAGACCGCAGGTCTGCTCGGCGGTCCGGACGAGGCCGATCTCGCCGCCCTTGAAGGTGTGGCAGACGCGGCAGGTGATGCCTTCCATGTGGTTGCTCAGGTACTTGCCGTCGGCGGTGGTGGTGCCGTACTCGAAGACGGTCTCGCCGTTCACTTCCTTCTCACCGGTGGCGTAGTTGGTGCCCTTCGGCAGGAAGTCGGCGACCTTGGCCGCCGGATCCTCGAGGATGGACACGGCGCCGTGGCACTTGATGCAGCCGTCCTGTTCGGGGTCGGCCGGATTGAAGATCGTCCGCTGCAGCATATCCCAGTGACGGCTGCCGAGCGGGGAGACCTGAGCCTGGGAGAAGACGGAGAGCTTGCTTAAGTCGAGCTTCAGCGTCGGGATGGTCTTGCCTTCCGCCTTGTCGAGCGCCTCATAGGCCTCGTTGATCATCCGGGCGGCGAACTGCGGGTTGTGCACGCCGAAGCTCAGTTCGCCTTCGATGAAGGTGAAGCGGTCCTTGGCCTTCTTGACCAGCGCCTTCTGCTCATCGCTGAGTTTGACGGCGCCGGCGGCCTTGACCCGGGCGTCGATGGCCTTGAGGGCCTCTTCGACGGACTCCTTGGTGGTCTCGATCATCTTATCGAGTTCCTCGGCGTCCTTGTGGCACGGAGAGCACTTGGCGTCGGCGACGATGTCTTCCGCCTTGGCCGGCTCATAGTCGTGCTTGATGGAGTTCATGGTGTGGCAACTCTGGCACTGCATCCCGAGCGTGTAGTGGACGGACGGCATCCAGTAGCCGTCGCCCTGGCCCTCGAAGAAGGCCTGCTCGGTGTGGTGACCGCTGCCGCTCTTCCAGTTGAAGGTGCGGCCGTGGCAGAGCGTGCAGGTCGCGGTCGGGCGGCGGAGGGCGATGCCCCGGTTGTCCATCACGTGGCAGACGCGGCAGGTGATGCCCTCGAAGTCGTTGGCGACGTACTTGCCGTCGACCTTGGCGGTCTCATAGATGAACGTGACCTGTCCGGTGACGGGGTCTTCCTTCTCGTCCACGGCGTACTTCTGCCCGGCCTTCATGAAGTCGGACAGCGTCGCCTTCGGGTCGTCCACCATGGCGACGGCCGAGTGGCAGACGATGCAGCGCGGCTGCTCCGGGTCGGCATCGTTGGTGACAGTCTTGCGGAAGATGTTCCAGTGCCTTGATCCGAGCGGGGAGTTCTTGGTCTGGTCGAGGATGCTCGGAATGGCTGTCGGCTTCTCCGCCGCCAGCACCAGCGGGGCGAGAGCGGTCAGCAGCATGATCCCGATGGCCAGCCCCACCGAGAACCTGAGTGCCCTCTTCACGACTAACCCTCCTCTTTCGTTGATTAATGGATGAGACGCGTAGCGCACAACGACGGTCTTCCGGGCGTCGCCTCCCTTCTCCATTCACATATCCATTATACTATTGTATGTGGAAATTATTTCCCCTTCTTCCAGCGGGGTACATTTCGGTTGGGGACCTGCTTCAGCCGGGCGGCGGAACCGGCGCGCACATCACCGCCCCAGGCACGCACTACGATTAACTGGCGAGGAGCGCCGCTTTGCCCGAAGGGAGGGAACCGGGTCACCACCAGCGAAGCACAGAATGGGAAATGCGTCTTGCCGGGAGGTGCGACGATGACAACGCTAGCCGGGAATCCGGTGAGGCCGGGCTGGTTCATTCGGCCTGCCCTGGTGCTCGCTCTGGCGGCCGGCCTCTTGCTGGCGCCATGCGCTGCGGGCGCGGCGGGCCCGCCCAGCCCATCCGGAGTATTCAGCCTCGAAGTTATCGTGCCGTTGCGGCCCGGGGTCGAGGCCGTGCTCGCCCGGCAGACCGAGAGCCTGTTGGTTCCCGCGCCCCTGCGGCAGTTGCTGACGAGCCCGCGCCTGCAGGCGACTCCCCAGGTCGAACTGGTTGAGGCCGCCTACCGCCTGGCCAAGGCGAGCGGTTCCCCGGAGGCCTCCGCCGAGTGGGGCCGGTTGAACTTGGCCCTCGGACGGTGGGATGAGGCGCAGGCGGCCCTCGAAGCGGCCCTGGCCCGCGACCCGCAGAACGTCCGGGCCCTGACGGCCCGGGCCCTTTTGGCCGCCCTGACCGGGGACGCCCCCCCGGTGGAGGAGAACCTCGCCCGCGCCGAGGCCGTCGCGCCTTCCGACAGCGAGGTGCGGCTGCTGAAGACCGCCTGGGCCATCGCCCAAGGAAGCGAGAGTTACGGCGCGTTGCCCGGCGATCCGCCGGGCGACCGCGGGGCGGCCGCCTTGACCATCTACGGGGCCTCGCTCGACGCGGCTGGACGCCAGGCGGAGGCGCGTGACGCTTTCTCCCGGGCGCTCGCTCTCGATTCCCGCGATGCCATCGCCCTCGACCTGCTGGCCAACCTCGACTTCACCGCACAGGATTGGAACCGGGCGGCCGACGGGTGGGCCAAGGTCCTCGAGGTCGAACCGGGATTCCACCCGGCCCGGCTGGGCCTGGCGCAAGCCGACTGGCGGCGGGGGCGCTACCCGGAGGCATTGCGGACGCTCGACGTGACGCAGCGCGCGTACGACGAGGGCCATCTGGGCGTGGCCCTGAGCCTGGCCGCCCTGATCGCCCGCGACGCGGGCCTGCACCGCGAGATGGCGTTGGACTCCAGCGCCGCCCTGCAGCTCGACCCGGCGAACGGCCTCGTCCACGACCTCGCGGCAGCCCCGGCCGTCCAGCCGGCGGTCACGAGCGACGAGGCTCAGGCGTTGCTGCGCCGGCTGCGCCCAGGGTGGGTTCCCGTGGCGGCTCCCGCCCTGCCCGGGCAGGGCCGCGGGGAGTACCCGGCGGGGAAGCTGGTGATCGGCAACGGCAACGCCTACACCAACCAGACGCGCACCACTGTTCGTGTCCAGTCGGCGGATCCCCAGGATCTCCTCGGCTTCTGGCTGCTCACGGGCGGCGGGGCGCCGGAATGGCGCCGGGCCGGGCTACCCGCCGTTCCCCTGGAACTCGGGCAGTATGAGGGGAGTCGCGAGGTCAAGGCGTATCTGGTCGGCCGGCGCGGCTGGCACCGGCTGGTGACGGCACAGGTCACGGTCGACCGGACGCCGCCGGTGGCGTACCTCACGCTCAACGGCGGGGCGAGGACCACCGCCAACCCGGTCGTCAGTCTTTCGCTGTACCCGGTCGACCCGGCCGGTCCGGTCACGTCCATGAGCTTCAGCGAGGACGGCGGTCCGTGGTCCGGCTGGGAACCGCTCGCTTACGTCAGGGAGTATCGCTTGAGCGGCGGCGACGGCCAGCGGACGGTACAGGTGCGCTTCCTCGACCAGGCCGGCAATATCGGGGAGGCGGCGAGCGCGTCCATCCTGCTCGACACCAATCCGCCCCAGGTCTACGGCCTCACCGTGACAGGGATCGACTACCACTCGGCCCGGCTGAGCTGGGCCACTTCCGAGCCGGCCACCTGCCGCCTGGAACTGAGTCCCGGTGAGGCGCTGCTTTCCGGCGACTTCGAGACGACCGCCGGCACGCTGCATCAGGTGGACCTCAAGGGCCTTCGCCCGGGCACGACCTACCTCGCCCGGGTCTTCGCCACCGACGTGCCGGGGAACCGCGGGCTGCCGGTTGAGACGTCCTTCCGCACGCTCTTCGACAACTCGCCGCCCAGCGGCGGCCTGACCATCAACAATGGGGAACGGTACGTGACCAGCGCCCGGGTCTACCTGCACCCTTGGGCCTACGACCGCGACTCGGGCGTCGAGGCCTATCGCCTCAGCGTCGACGGGTTCTTCTGGACGGAGTGGCGGCCGTTCGTCACCTTCGTCGACTTCACCCTTCCGGGCGGGGAGGGGCGCAAGACCGTCTACATCCAGTACCGGGACGGAGCTGGCAACCTCTCCGAGGTCTACCAGGCTTCGGCCATCCTCGATCTCACGCCGCTTCGAATCAGCTACGTCTCGGCCACCCAGATCACGAGCAACTCGGCGCTCATCGTCTGGTCGACCAACGAGCCGGCGACCTCCTTCGTCAACGTTCGGGGAACCGGCGGGCGGGACTACCGCGACGATCACCTGGTGACCGATCACCGCGTGCTCGTGACCGGGCTGTTGCCGGAGACGGATTACAGCTACGAAGTGCGCAGCGTCGACGGGACGGGCGAAGAGGAGGCCAGCGGGTTCTACCGGTTCCGCACTCTTCCCGCGCCCGACACCATCCCGCCCCGCGCCCGGTTCGTCATCAACAACGGCGCCCCCAGCACCTTCGACCCCGAGGTCATCCTGTCGATCACGGCCACCGACAACACCTCCGGCCCGATCGTGATGGCCTTCAGCAACGACCGGCGCACGTGGTCGCGCTGGGAGCCGCTGACTTCGACCAAGGTCTGGCGGCTCGATCCTCCCGATGGGGCGAAGACGGTCTTCGGGCGTTTCCGGGACCAGGCTGGAAACGAGGCGGAGGCGAGCGCCACCATCCGTCTCGAGTCGCGGGGTCCGGTGATCACCGGCGCGCAGGCCGTGAACGTGACCGCCGACTCGGCACTCCTCACCTGGACGACCACGCCCGCCACGCGAGGGACCGTGACCATCACGGGGCCGAACCAGACGTGGAACATCGGCGAAGACCGGGAGGGGCTCGAGCACCGGGTGGTGCTGAACCGCCTGCTCCCCCAGACGACCTATAGCTGGACGATCAGGGCGGCCGACTCGGCCGGCCGGCAGGCGACCGCCGGTCCCTTCCAGTTCCGGACCGCCGCGGCGCCCGACGTGACCCCACCGAGCGTCAGCTTCTCGATCAACCGCAACGCCCCGAGCACAAGCAGCCTGGACGTCACGCTGTTCATCTCGGTCCGCGACGACCGAGGCCGGGATGTTTCGATGTGCTTCAGCAACGACCGGACCACCTGGTCCAGGTGGGAACCGGTGGCCCCGACCAAGGCGTGGCGCCTCTCCCCGCCTGAGGGCGTGAAGACGGTCTACGCCCGCTTCCGCGACGGGGCAGGCAACGAGACCGCCGCCCAGGCCTCCATCCGGCTCGACCTGCCCGGCCCCCGGGTTCTCCGGGCCGGCGTCGAAAGCGTGACGGCGAACTCCGCCGTCCTCGTCTGGCAGACCGACGTGCCGACCATCGGACGGGTCACGGTTGCCGGGGGCGGCGACCGGCGCACGTTCGAGGAGCGCACGCAGGACACGGCGCACCGGCTGACGGTCGATGGCCTGCGGCCGCAGACCACCTACTCCTGGACGCTCACCGTGACCGGTGGCTGGGGTAGTCCCGTGAATTACGACGGCGGGAACTTCACCACGCAAGGCAGTGCGCCGCCCCCGCCCCCGCCACCACCGCCTCCGCCGCCGCCACCATCGCCACCTCCGGGGCGGACGCCGGTCAACGTCGCCTCGAAGGCGAGCGGGGCCCGGGCTGCCGCTTCGTCGATGGACGGCGGCCACTCGGCCGACGCGGCGATCGACGGTGATCCGAAGTCGTTCTGGCAGAGCAAGGAGGAGGATCGTTCTCCGTCCCTCCAGGTTTCCTTGAGCAAAACCTGCAATCTCGACTCGCTCAGGGTGACTGCCGAAGCCCCGAAGTCGGGCACCGCCAAGGTGCAATATGAAACGGCGGGAAGGTGGGTCGACATCGCAGTGATCCGGCACGGGCGGGATACCATTGCGGTAGACCTGCGGCGGGTGCCGGTCACCCGGCTGCGGATCATCGTGGTGCCCGACGCCGACCAGGACCAGGACAAGAAGAAGCCCGACCTGCGGCTCAGGGTCTTCGAGCTCGAGGCTTTCGCCGCACTCTGAGCGACTCTCCGGACACGCCAGAGGGGCGCCTCCCGGCCTGCCGGGCAGGCGCCTCTTCAGTTCCTCTGTTTTGTGAGGAGGCTCTCGTGTCAGACGGGCGGAGAGAGAGGTTCGGGTCCTGGCAGGTCGCCGTCGATCCGCCGCAGGGTGGGTTGGAACCAGCCGATGGTTGCCGCGGCCAAGCTCAGCGCCCCGGCGCCCAGGAACAGCACCCGCAGGCCCCAGACCTCCGCCACGACGCCCCCGAGGAAGGCGCCGAAAGGTGAGACGCTCTGCGCGATCATCATGCGGATGGCCAGCACCCGGGCGCGCAGGTGGTCGGGAACCACGCGCTGGAAGATGGTCTGGTAGACGATGTTGAAGAAGGGAGCCGAGGAGCCCCAGAGCATGGCCAGGGGCAGCGCGACTTCAAGCCGCCCGGCCAGCCCCATGGCGAGCAGCGTGGCTCCGCCGGCCGCCTGGGCGCCCATGGTCGAGGCGGTCCGGTTGCGGATCTCCCCGCAGAGCCCGGCCACGGCGGTGCCCAGCAGCGCGCCGAGGGAGATGGCCGACTCGAGCAGGCCCATGCCGCCGATGGTGGTTCCCGGTTGCTCGGTGGCGTAGGGCAGGAACTGAGCCATCACAGCCATCTCGCCCATGTTGGCCACGGCCACCAGCCCGCAGAGCCAGAGCAGCTCGGGGTGGTCGCGAAAGAATAGGTAGCCGCGGCTGAGTTCCTTGAGGAAGGGCTCGGCCGCCGCCGGCGGGCGTTCCTTGCGGGGCGTGCGGAGCCACAGGAAGGTGAGCGCGCTGAGCGCAAAGGAGGCGGCGTCGATGAGCAGCGCCGGACCCGCGCCGAAGGCCTGCACGAACGCGGCTCCCACGGCCGGCCCGAGCAGGGCGACCAGGTTGCGCGATCCTTCCAGGGCGGCGTTGGCTCTGGTCAGCCCCGCATGAGGGACGAGGTCGGGTACGATGGCCATCAGCACCGGCTGGAAAGCGGCGCCCGCCGCGCCGGTGAGCACGGCGAAGGCGAAGAGGTGCCAGACCTCGAGGCGGCCTGTCAGGTGGAGGGCGGCCGGGGCGGCGAAGGAGAAGGCCCGCACCCAGTCGGCCACCATCAGCAGTTTGCGCCGTTCCGCCCGGTCGAGCAGAGGTCCACCCACCATGCGCAGCACGATGTTGGGCACCAGGTAGCAGAGCCAGATGGTCCCCATGGCGACCTTTGAGCCGGTCAGCCGGTAGACCAGGACGGACTGCGCGGTGGTGCCGAAGAAATCGCCCAGGACAGAGATGGCCTGGCCGGAGAAGAGCAGGAAGAACCCGTTCAAGACGCAATCCCTCCACCCAACAAGCAACCTTCGCCTTCTCGCAGCCGGTTCCTTTCTTTCCGCCAGGAGTGACCCCGGCCCGTCGCCTCATACCATAGGGTGGATGCGGGGTGAGGATGTGGCTGGGCAGGGGGTTCCCGACTTTGTCCAGATCTTGGCCGCCTGGGGGCTGGCGCCCATGGAGATCAGGCCGGTGCGGGCCGCCTATCGCGTCGTCACCGGCGACGGCATCGTTGCGCTCAAGCCGGCGCGGGACGACCCGGAACGCCTGCTTGTCATCGACGAGGCTTGCCGGTACCTGGCGGCCCGGGGTTTTCACCAGACCCCTCCTTTGTTGCCAACCCGCGCCGGGGAGCCGTATCTGGAGTGGGGCGGCGAGCGCTGGACGGTCTCCCCGTGGATCCAAGGCCGGGAAGCCGCTTACCTCGCGCCGGGGGAGATGGCCCGGTGCGCGTCTGCCCTTGCTGCGTTCCACCTGGCCGGGCTGGGCTTTCGTCCCTCCCGGGGACATGTCCGTTGGGTGATCGGCAAGTGGCCGGCGAAGCTCCGGAGCCGGACCGCTGAGCTCCGGAAGCGCCTGGAGCAGGCGCGCGCGGCTGCCTGGCCCACGGAATTCGAGGAGTTGCTGGCCGACCTCGGGACGTCCCTGGTGGAGCAGGCGCAATCGGCGAGCGACGCTCTGGCCCGGACCGCCTATGCCAGGCGTTGCGCCTGCGCGGCCCTGGCCCATCCGCTTTGCCACGGCGACCCTTCGGACCGCAACTTCCTGCTGGGCGAGGATGGCTTGGTCCACGTGATTGACCTGGCCGCGCTGAAGTACGACCTTCCCGAACTCGACCTGGCCCGCTTCCTCCGCCGGATGATGCGGCGCGCCGACTGGGACTTCCCGGCGGGCCGTGAGATGCTCGAGGCATACGACCGCCAGCGCCCGCTCACGCCCTCCGCCCGGGAGATCGTCTGCGCCGTGCTCCGCTTTCCGGACAAGGCGTGGCGCCTGGTAAAGCAGTACTACCGCGACGACGGAGTCGCGACGGGCAAGAAGGCGGCTCGCCTGGCCGGAAAACTGCGCACGGTCGCCTGCCAACTGCCGCGCCAAGAGTCCTTCCTGCAGCTTCTCGCCAGCCTCTGAGGCTTCGCTGGTTCCGCTTCCCTCAGCCTCGGCCCCTCCCAGAGCATGGTTTTGGCCGGCCGGTGGACCGAGGCGTTGCCGGCGCTCCAGACCACGCTGGCCGAGCGCTTCTATGCGCCGCGGGGCCTGGCGCCGGCGTTGACGATCAGCACCCCGGTCCGCGGTTCGGGCTTGATCAGGCCCAGGGGCTGAGCTTACACCGTCACCGCCGACAGGGAGTAGTCCCGCAGGCCGACGATGAGCAACCGGCCAGCGTGTCGGGACGGCCGAGGAGCACCTTGACCCCAAGGATCACCTGCAGAACTTCGACTTTCATGACGCGGGCCTCTGCTCAGCAGGTGGTCTGCTGGCGCTCGACATCGGGCTCTTCGGGCTGGCGGCCCTGGTTGCCCAGACGGCCCCACCTGCCGCTTTTCCGCGATCCTCGTGCGTTGGGGTTCGGGATCCCCGCGACCGGGCCAGCC
>JBLNBQ010000021.1:0-2744 GCA_050260095.1 Chitinophagales bacterium | reverse complement strand
GCTTCGTAGAGGCGCACGGTGTTGGGATGGATGCCGAGCGCCCGGGCAAGGTCGGTGGTGCGCAGGACCTCAGACATCGAACTGGACCCTGACCACCTTGCCAAGGACTCTCACGGCGCGGCGGGGCAGGATCAGCGGGCGGTGGGTGGGGTTCTCCGGTTGCAGAAGCCACTTGTCTTCCAGGCGGAAGACCCGCTTCACGGTGGCCTCCTCATCGTCGACCAGGACCACGCCGATCTCTCCGTTCTCCACTTCGGGCTGTCGCCGGACGAGCACCAGATCACCATCGTGGATGCGGGCGCCGGTCATGGAGTCGCCTTTGACCCTCAGGAAGAAGTGTTCGCCGCCGCGCAGGTCGGCCGCCGGGACGGCCAGTCGACCTTCCGCGTCTTGGATGGCGAGGAGCGGTTCGCCGGCTCGTACCACGCCGAAGACCGGCACGAGAATCCACTCGGTGGGGGCCGAGGGGGTCTCCGCACGGTAGCCCGCCTGAGGTTCCAGAGCCTCGCCTGGGGCGTTGCGGCCAAGGAGGTAGTCGAGGGAGACGGCAAAGAAGTCGGCAAGTCTCTGGGCCGCTGAGATCTCGGGAGTGCGGTGGCCGGCTTCCCAGGAGGCGATGGTGCTGCGCGGGACAGCGAGTGCGGCGGCAAGTTCCTTCTGCTTCAGCTGCCGCTGCCCTCGCAAGCTTCTGAGCCGGTTGCCGAAGTCCGCCATCCTTGTCGCCCACCTTTCCGACCCCATTCTACAGCCAGATGTTACTGCCGGCAACAAGTGTTACTACAAGTAACAGTCACTCCTGGAAACTCTTGACAAGTCGCATCAAGCAACATAGAATAGGCGGTAGCTGGTAGGTGAGAGTTCAAGGAAGGTGGCCCGGTGCGCATGGCGCTGTTTCGAGCCCGGAAGAGTCTGGGTTTGTCGCAGCAGGCGGTGGCGGCGGCGGTCGGGATTTCGAGATCCTTTTACACCCTGATCGAGCGCGGTATCCGTAACCCGTCTCTTTCGGTGGCGCTGTCGCTGTCCAAGTTGTTTGCCGTCAGTCCGGAAGAACTCTTCGCCCCGGACGAGGAACGAACGGGCGAGGGGCGAAGGCGGTGGTCACGCATTGACCGCGTCTAGAAGTAAGCTCGAGCGGATGCGCCGGAGACTCCATTGCCAGCTGGACCGGGTGGATACCCTCGCTGACCCAGGACTCCTCGAGATGGCACAGCAGTTGGACCGGCTGATCGTTGAGGAGATGAAGAAGAGCGTCCCGAAGGAAATCCTTCGGGATGAGGGCAGTGGGCGGGTGAAGGCGGACGGCGTGATCATGCTTTGGCGCAGATAGGTTCCGCTGGGGACCGGTGGACAGAATCATCACGGGCGCCCGCTCGGTCTGGGCCGCATAAGGTGGTGCTGGCATCCCAGTCGGGTGGTGGACCGGATGAAGACGGTTCTCAGCTTGGACGAGACCCGGGAGATCCTCGCTCAATGGGGGCTTGAGCCTCTCGCCAGCGCCCCGGTCAGAGCGGCCTTACGAGTCGAGACGGAGGGCGGCGTCTTTGCCCTCAAGGCCTCGACCAAAGCCCCGGAGCGGCTGCAGTTGCTCGCCGAGGCCTTCGCCTCTCTCGCCGGGCGCGGCTTCCACCGGATGGCTCCGTACCTGCCCACCCTATTGGGCGAGCCATACGTCGAGTACGAGAGTCGCCTCTGGACGGTCAGCCCCTGGCGGGAGGGGCGGGAACCGGAGTACGGAGCGCCCGGGGAGATCGCCCGCTGCGCCGCCACACTCGCCGCCTTCCACCGGGCAGGGTTGGGCTTCAGTCCGGCCCGCGGCGCCCAGCGCACGACGCTCGGGAAGTGGCCGGAAAAGCTTGCGGGTCGGACCGGGGAACTGCGCTCCTTTTTCGAGACGGCCCGCCTGAGCCCTACCCCCACGCCCTTCGAACTGGCCCTGCGCGAGTACGGGCCGGTCTTTCTGGAACAAGCGGAGGCGGCCGAGGAAGGCCTGCGCCGAAGTGCTTTCGCGGCGCGCTGCGCCTGGGCCGCAAAGGCCCGGCCGCTGGCCCACGGCGACGCCTCCAACCGCAACTTCATCCTCGGGACGGACGGGGAGGCTTACCTCCTCGACCTGGACGACCTGAAGCGTGAGCTGCCCGAGATCGACCTCTGCCGACTGCTGCGCCGGACGCTCCGCCGGGTGGACTGGGACTTCGCCTTGGGGAGGGAGGTTCTCTCCGCCTATCTGTCCGAATTTCCGCTCGGCAACATAGAGTTGGCCATCCTGCGGTCGCTCCTCGGTTACCCCGACAAGGCCTGGCGCCTGTGTAAGGAGCACTACGAGCGGGAGGACGGCAAGAGTCCGCGGCGCACCCGGAAGCTGGCGCAGAAGCTGGCTGCCTCCGGGGCGGATGTTCCCAGACACGACCGGTTTCTCAAGAAGCTCGACGAGTTCTACGGGACGTGTTGGTAGGCCGCAAGGGCGGCGCCTGCGGTCAGGCGAGGAGGCCTCGGACGGTCACCTGGCTGACACCCTGTTCCCGGGCGAGCTGCGCCAGGTGTTCGAGCTGCTGGGCACCGAGGGGAGGCGTCGACGCCAGCTCTCCCCGGACTCCGTGGGGCCGGAAGGCGAGCAGCGCCAGGGGGACGCCCGGGGCGTGTGCTGCCAGCAAACGCGCCAGGGTGGCGACCTCCTCCGGGGCCGCAGTGTACCCCGGGATGACCAGGTGGCGGACCTCGTAGAGCTTGCCGCGGCTGGCCAGGTA
>JBLNBQ010000020.1:0-14815 GCA_050260095.1 Chitinophagales bacterium | reverse complement strand
CCAGCGCTGCGGCGGCCCGGCGGCGCAACCCGCTCAAGACGCCCGCTGCCTCCTCGAGCTCCCGGCGGACGGCTTCCACCTCCGCCGCAAGCTCCCCCGCCCGCTCGTCGGCCCGCTCCAGGCGAGCCACTTCGGCAGCCGCCTGCTCGGCGTAGGCGAGGATGGCCTCGACCCTTGCGCCGTACTTCCGCCGCAGCCGGCTGATCCGGTCGAGCCGCTCCTCCAAGACGTCGAGCCGCTCGGGGTCGAGATCCACCCGCTCCCGGTAAGCCGCCAGCTCCCTGGCCGACTCCGCCGCCTGGCAGGCCGCGCTCTGCACCGCCTCCCGCAGCCCTTCGAGGGCCGGGTCGATCCGGGCCAGTTCCTCCAGGGCGCCCTGCGCCTCTTCCAGCAAGTCCGACGCGCCCGCGCCGCTCTCGCCGCCGTACAGCGCCCCGTACGCCCGCTCCAGCTGGGTGCGGAGCTTCTCGGCCTGCAGCAAGAGCTGGCGCTCGCGCAGGAGTTCTTCTTCCTCCCCGGGGGACAGGTTCGCCTCCTTGATTTCCCCCAGCTGGTAGCGCAGGAAGTCGAGGCGTTGGACCCTCTGCGCCTCCCCAAGCTCGATCGACTCCTGCTCCCGCATCAGGGTGCGGTAGCGCTCGTACAACCTCGCCACCGACGCCCGGGCCGCCGCCGCCTCCTCACCAGCGAAGGCGTCGAGCAGGGCCAGTTGCTTGGCGGACTGGAGCAGGGTCTGGTGTTCGTGTTGCCCGTGAAGGTTGACCAGATGGCTTCCCACGGTGAAGAGCTGCTCGCGGGTGAGCGTCCGCCCGTTGACGCGGCACCGGCTCCGCCCGCTCCGGGCGATCTCCCGGGCCAAGACGTAAGCGGCTTCCCCCGGCTCGGCCTCCAGGTCGGGCGGGACTCCCAACTCCTCCAGGTAAGCGGTGACCGGGGCGCCCGGCGCCACCGTGAAGGTGGCCTCGATCAGCGCTTGTTCGGCCCCGCTCCTGACCATCTCCGGTCCCGTGCGGCCGCCCAGAACAGCCTCGACCGCATCGATCAGGATCGACTTGCCGGCGCCCGTCTCGCCGGTGAAGACGGTGAAGCCTGGCGCGCAAGCCAACTCCAGCCGGGGAACGAGGGCAAAATCCTGCACCCTAAGCTCGCGCAGCATGGTCAGCCCCTCAGTTCCAGCAGGCGCTCAATCACCCGCCGGGCCGCCCGCTGCCCTCGGGAAGGGGCCTTCCCAGGTGCCGCCGGGACGCGCACCACCACCAGGATCGAGTCGTCGCCGGCCACCGTCCCGACGATGTCGGGCCAACCGAGCCCGTCGAGGGCGGCGGCCACCGCCTGGGCAGTGCCCGGGCCGGTCTTGAGCATGATGAGGTTCTCGCTCGAATCCACGCTGAGGACAAAGTCGCTCAGCATGCGCCGGGTGCGGGCCGCGGTGTCCTCCTCCGGGCGGTCGGGCGGCAAGGCGTAGCAGTACCGGCCGTCGCCGGTGGGCACCTTGACCAGGCGCAGGTCCTTGATGTCGCGGGAGACCGTCGCCTGGGTGACCGCGATGCCCCGCGCCTTCAGATACTCGGTGAGTTCCCCCTGTGTGGCAATGGGCTGGGTGCGGACCGCCTCGAGGATCGCCGCGTGGCGCCGGCCTTTCACAACTCATTCCTCCCCGATGCTACTTCGACTCAGAAGGGGCCTATGTGGCTGAGCCTCGTCTGCACCACCCGGAAGAAGCCCCGCGGCTTGATCCGGATCAGCCGGGTGACCTGCGGCGCCCGCCGGATGGCCACCTCGTCGCCGGCCGAGAGGCCCTCGCCGGCCTGCCCATCCACGGTGAGCATGACCTCCTCGCTCGAGGCGAGCACCCGCAGCTTCAATTGGGCCTCGGAGGGCAGGACCAGCGACCGGGCGTACAGCGTATGCGGGCAGATCGGCGTGAGCAGGATCGCCTCCAGGCTCGGCGAGAGGATCGGTCCCCCCGCCGCCAACGAATAGGCGGTGGAACCCGTCGGCGTCGAGACGATCAACCCGTCGCCCCGGAACCGCTCGATGCGCTCGTCCCCGGCCACCGCTTCGAGGGTGACGATCCGGGCCAGCGTGCCGCGATTGAGCACCACGTCGTTCAGCGCCAGGTACTCCTGTTCGGGCCGCTTCGGCCGCCGGACGGTGGCGGTGAGCATCATCCGCTCCTCGATCCGGTACTCCCCCCGCACCAACCGGTCGAGCGCGTCGCCGACCTCGCCCATCTCGACTTCCGCCAGAAAACCCAAGTGTCCAAGGTTGATGCCCAAGATCGGGCGCCCCGCCGCCGCGAGCGGCTTGGCGGCCGTAAGCAGGGTGCCGTCCCCGCCCAGCACCACGGCGACATCGCAGCCTGCGGCGAGCGCCTCCACCGAAGAACCCAGGTCAGGGCGGCCGACCTCGCCCGCCTCGGTTTCCGGCAGCACGACCGTCACGCCGCGGCGCTCCAGCCCGTCCACCACTTCCCGGGTGGCGCCGGCCGCCCGTTCCTTGCGCAGGTTAGGAATGAGCCCAATCCGCAGCACGGCCAGCCCTCCCGTCTGCCCGTATATTTATTCGTCTTGGTGAATCGTCTTCCCTGCCCCGCCGACCTCGGCGTGCGCACCGGCGACCGCTTCCGCGATCTGCTGGGCCAGGTCCGGCGGCACCGGCACCGGCTCTCCCGTCCAATCGCCTGCCGTCCGGAGGTAGAGGAGGAATTCGAGGTTGCCCTCGGGTCCGGCCACCGGGGAGTAACTGACTCCGGCCCAGGCCGCGCCGGCCGCGGCGGCCGCCTCCCCCACCCGGGCCAGGACGGTGCGGTGGGTCTCGGCCGACCGCACCACCCCCTTCCTGCCGACCTCTTCCCGGCCCGCCTCGAACTGCGGTTTGACCAAAACGACGAGTTCCGCCGGGTGAACGAGGAGCGACAGGAGGTGCGGCAGGAAGAGCCGCACAGAGATGAAGGAGGTGTCCACGGTGGCGAGGTCCGGCCGTTCAGGCAGGCGGGACGCGTCCAGGTGGCGGATGTTGGTGCGTTCGAGCACCACGACCCGGGGGTCCTGGCGCAGCTTCCAGGCGAGCTGGCCATAACCGACGTCCACCGCGTAGACCAGCCTCGCTCCCGCCTGGAGCAGCACTTCCGTGAAGCCTCCGGTGGAAGCCCCGACGTCGATGGCGACGCGGCCCGCCGTTGCGATCGGAAAGGTCGCCAGGGCTTTGGCCAGCTTAAGCCCGCCGCGACTCACGTAGGGCACCGCCTCGCCCCGCACGGTCACCTCCGCTCCGGCCTCCACCAGCGTGCCGGCCTTGTCGACCCGGCGCCCGGCCACGTCGACCAGTCCGGCCATGATGGCGGCGCGGGCCCGCTCCCGGCTGGGAAACTGCCCCCGCTCGACCAGGAGCTGATCCAGGCGACGGCCGTCTTTCACCGCCCCCGACCTCCCAGCCAGCCCTTGACGCGCTGCGCCACCTGAGGGGCGGTGAGACCCACCAACTCCAGCAGCTTCCCCCGCGCCCCGTGGGTCACGAATTCGTCCGGCAGCCCCAAGACGAGCGTCTCCACCTGGGCGCCCCGGGCGGAGAGCACCTCCAGCACTTGTGCGCCGAACCCTCCCCGCACCGTGTTCTCTTCGAGCGTCACGAGGCGGCCGGTGGCCTCTGCCACCTCAAGGAGCAGGTCTTCGTCGAGCGGACGGCAGAAGCGGGCGTTGACGACCGTGACCTCCAGCCCCTCCCGGGCGAGCAGCTCCGCCGCCTCCTCTGCGACCTCGACCATCGTCCCCAGCGCGACCAAGGCCGCGGCCGGGCCGCGGCGCAGGACTTCCCCTTTCCCCACGGGCAACGGGCGAAGGTCCGGCGGGTCGGCGATGCGGCCGGGACCGGCCCCCCTCGGGTAGCGGATCGCGGCGGGCGCCTGAAGCTGCAGAGCCGTGGCGAGCATGCGCTGGAGTTCCGTCTCGTCGCGCGGCGCCATGACGGTGAGGTTCGGAATGTGCGACAGGAAAGAGAGGTCGAAGGCCCCGTGATGGGTGGGGCCGTCCTCGCCGACCAGCCCAGCCCGGTCGACCCCCAGGACCACCGGCAGGTTCTGCAGCGCGATGTCGTGGACGACCTGGTCGTAGGCACGCTGCAGGAAACTCGAGTAGACGGCGAAAACGGGACGCAAGCCCGCGGCCGCCAGCCCAGCCGCCAGGGTCGCCCCGTGCTGCTCGGCGATGCCGACGTCGAAGAAGCGGTCGGGATACGCCCGGCCGAACTTGGCGAGGCCCGTCCCCTCGGGCATGGCCGCGGTGATCGCCACCAGGCGCGGGTCTTGCTGGGCCAAGGCGACCAGCGCCTCGCCGAAGACGTCCGTGTAGCTGGGAGCCGAACTCTTGCTCCGAGGTTCGCCGGTCTCGGCCACGAAGGGGGCGGTGCCGTGGAAGCGGGAGGAGTCGCGCTCGGCCGGTTCATAGCCCTTGCCCTTGCGGGTCAGGACGTGAAGCAACACCGGCTCCTCGTACTCCTTGGCCTCCCGGAAGGCCTGCACGAGGCGGGGCAGGTTGTGCCCGTCGAACGGGCCGAAATAGCTCCAGCCCAGTTCCTCGAAGAGCATCCCCGGAACCAGCAGGTACTTGAGGGAGTCTTTGACCCGCTCGGCCACCCGAGCCATGCGCGGGCCGATGGCCGGGATACGCTTGAGGAGGTATTCCAAGTCGTCCTTGGCGCGGGTGTAGGTCGGGTCCATGCGCAGGCGCGCCAAATAGGCGCTCATGGCGCCTACGTTCTGGGCGATCGACATCTCGTTGTCGTTCAGGATGCAGATGACGTGCTTCTTGAGGTGCCCGATCTGATTGAGAGCCTCGAAGGCCATCCCAGCCGTCATGGCGCCGTCGCCGACGACCGCCACGACCTGGTGGCGCTCGCCGCGCAGGTCGCGGGCGATGGCCATCCCCAAGGCCGCCGAGAGCGCCGTCGAGGAGTGCCCCGTCTCGAAGAGGTCGTGCTCGCTCTCGGCCCGCTTCGGAAAACCCGCCACGCCATCGTACTGTCGCAGCGTGCTGAAGGCCGCCCGCCGGCCCGTGAGGAGCTTGTGGACGTAGCTCTGATGCCCGACGTCCCAGATCAGCTTGTCCCGGGGACTGTCGAACGCCAGGTGCAGCGCGAGCGTGAGTTCGACGACCCCCAGGTTGGAGGCGAGATGCCCCCCCGTCTGCGCCACCGTGCGCACGAGCGTCTCCCGCACCTCGGCGGCGAGCGAGGTCAGTTCGTCCGCGCTCAACCGGCGCAGGTCAGATGGCCGTTCGATGGACTCCAGGATCGACATGGCACGACCCATCTCCTTATCGCCGGCGGCGCGCCCCCCGGCCTTTACCCTTCCCTGAACGTCGCTCCCCCTCGCCGAACTTGAGTCCGGTCGCCCGTCCCAGCCGGTAGAGTATCCGTCCGAGCAGGAAAATCACCTCGTTGGCCTGGTTGATCGCGAAGGTCTTGGCGGCGGCCTTCGCCCCGACCGTCACCGCCGCGACCAGCGCCAGCAGGACGATGCTCAAAGGGGCCTCCGGCAGGCGGGTGCCCGCGGCCAGGCGCACCACGATGGCGGCCGAAACCGCGCCGCCGATGGTGCCGAAGATGTCACCGAACAGGTCGTTGGCGACGTTGGCGACGCGGTCGGCCCTGCGCACCAGGTTGATGGCCTCCCGGGCGCCCGCGACCCGGTTGGCGGCCATCGCATGAAACGGCGCCTCTTCCGCGGCCGTGACCGCGGTTCCGACTATGTCGACCAGCACGTGAACCAGGATAATCCCCGCCAAAAGAGAAAAAGCCGGAACAGTCCCGACCTTGGCGAGGATCCCGTTTGAGATTAGCGCCACGGCCACTGCGATGGGGAACGTCCAGAGCCCCATGCCGAGCGCCCTGCGCACTGTTCCAGGCAATAAATTCCCTCCAAAAGATTGGTGACGGGTGGCAGTCCTGAGAGTAAACATTGCGGCTTTAGGTCCAGCTGGTTTTCCCAGAGGCCACACCGGCCGTTGCCGTGCCGGCGGTTTCCCTTTAGTGCGCCCCTCGGCGGCGTCGCCGCGCGCCGGGCTGGATTACCACTTAGTCCACACTCTAATCCCCACAGGACTTCCTTGATGGAACAGCCTAGGAGTTTTCCTCAGCGATACCTTCCGCGACCTATCCTCTTTTGCAGCTCACCTTTCCTGCCGCACCGGCGGCCGGCCGTTCGCGTCCGGCCTTCCGCCTGAACCCGGCGATCCCGGTTGAGCCACTTCAAGGCAGGCTACACTGCACCCAGCACAGAGTAAGCAAGCGTAGTTAGCTCCATTCACTGGCTGCACCGCGTGCAGGTTCACGCCCAAGCCGTGACTTGGTCGAGCCACGCACTTGGGTCTCCGCGGGAGGGGGTCAACGCCCGCATGCCATTGCGGATCGCCCCACACCCTTAACCCCCAGCACCGACCACCGACTGGGCGTCGGCAGCCAGCACCAGGGACTTCATCGATGTGCCCTTGACGGATCTTTAGGCCCGTCTTCGGACGTGGTGGTATCGACTAGAATACTGCGCCACCCATCAAGCGGCAATTAGTATATCATACGGCCCATCCGACAGCAAGGGACGGGCCCCTCCCAGCCTAGGCGGAGACTTCCACGCGGGAAACGAACTCCTGCCTCCAGGACGAGCGATAAAAGAACCACAGCGAGACGAGGAACCGGACGACCAGGTCGATCACGATCGCCAGCCAGATGCCGGGAAGTCCCAGCGCACCCGTACGGCTGAAGTAGAGGGCTAGGGGGAGGCGGAACGCCCACAGGCCCACTGCCATCGCCACCAGCGGCTCGCGGGTATGCCCGGTGCCCCGCAGCGCACCGTTCAGGATTCCGGCCAAGCCGTAGGGCAACTCGCAGAAGGCCATGTACCGCAGGTAGGTTGCCCCGACCAGCGCCACGGCCTGGTCCTGCGTCAGCAGCCTGGCCATCTGGTAAGGGAAGAGGAAAAGCAGGGCCGAGGTCCCCAGGACAATGGCCGTGCCCCATCTGAGCAGACCGCCGATATACCGGTAGGCCAAAGCGAGGTCGCGCCCACCCACGGCCTGCCCGACCAGGGCGGTCGCCGCAACCATCACCGCCTGGGTTGGCATGTACGAGACGCCCTCGATGGTCAGCCCAACCTGATAGCCCGCGAGGGCGGCCGTCCCATGCGCGGTGATGACGCCGGTGAGGATGGCTGCAGCGATCTGCCAGGCCAGGCTCTCCATGGCGGTCGGAAAGCCCACCCGGACCACCGGGCCGACCTCCCCCCACCCCCCGCGCTCCGGGCGGAACCCTCCGAGGCGAACCGGGCTCTGCGCCGACAGCAGGCACCCAAGGGCCACGGCCGCGCCGGTGTACTGGGAAAGGACCGTGGCCAGGGCGGAGCCGTTCAGCCCGAGCGCTGGGAGGCCGAGCCGCCCGAAGATCAGGACGTAGTTGCCGGCCAAGTTGAGCAGGTTGGAGAAGAGCGCCACCAGCATCGGCGTGCGGGAGTTCCCGGCGCCCCGCAGGATGGCTCCTGCGACGAGCTGCATGGCGAAGGCGGGAATCCCGAAAGCGAGCAGCCTGAGGTACGGCGTTCCCTGGAGGATCACCCCGGCCTCGGGGCCAAAGAGGCGAAGGAAGAGCGGCGCCTGCGCCCAAAGCACCGCCGCCAGCGCGGCGACCGACCCGGCGGCGGCGACCAGGGTCTGTTCGGCGATCCTGGCCGCCCGCCGCGCGTCCTGCGCCCCCACCGCCTGGGCCACCCGCACCACGGCGCCGGTCGTGAAGGTGGTGAAGAGCGCCCAGATGATGTTCGTGAGACGGTTGCCCAGGCCGACCGCGCCCAGCGCTTCCGCCCCCAGCCGCCCGACCATGGCCAGGTTGACCATCTGTGCGCCGAGCAACAGAAGGTTCTCGGCCGCCGCCGGCCAGATCAGGTTCAGCATCCTCGCACGGATGAGGCGTTGGTCTTCCACGCAGATGTCCTCCGGGGCGCGCAGAATTGTTGTCACTCGCCAATTATAACATCATCGGCCGGGCGCGGCGACTCCGCTCGCCTGCGGGACGCCGGCAGGAACTGGAAGGCTGTCACCGTACTCTCGCAAGAGGGGGGGCCCGAATCATGGCTCGGATTGGTAAAGGCGCCCGTCGTTGGGTGGCGCTGGTCGTCTTCTCTTTGTCGGGTTGGCTGGTCGCCGGCGGTCCGCTGCGGGCGCAGGCCGAGGTCTTGCCGCGGCCGCGGGCGGAGCAGGCTGCGCAGGTGCAGGCGGAGACTCATCCCTCCGAACAGCCGGCGCCGGTGGCCAAGCGCCCCACCGTCGCCGTGGTGCTCGGCGGCGGCGCCGCGTTGGGGCTCACCCACATCGGCCTCCTCCAGTCGCTCCAGAACAACGGCATCCCCATCGACCTGATCGTGGGCACCAGCATGGGCGGCATCATCGGCGGTCTCTACGCCGCGGGCTACTCCCCCCACGACCTGCGCGAGATCGTCACCCGGCTCGACTACGAGCGTCTCTTCCTCATGCCCGCCCCGCCGAGGGGGGGCCTCCTGGCCACCGAACCCTTCGAGGCCTTCCTCGACAGCCTGCTCGAAGGACGCAGCTTTGCCGAACTCGACATCCCTTTCCGCACGGTCAGCACCAACCTGACCCGGCAGCTGGTGACCGTCTGGGGCGATGGCCCGGTAGCCCCCGCCATCCTGGCGAGCATGTCGATCCCCCTGGTCTTCCAGCCGAAGGAGATCAAAGGCGAGCGGCACGTCGACGGCGGCCTGCGCGACTCGGTGCCTGCCGACGTGGCGCGCGAGTTGGGCGCAGACGTGGTCATCGCCGTGGAACTCCGGCAAGGCGTCTTGGGGCCTGACTACGGCAGCCTGATGGACATCTCCCAGATGAGCCTCTTCTTCATGCTCGACGGGTACACCCAAAACGCCACCCAGTACGCCGACGTGCACATCACGCCACCGGTGGCGCAGGATTCCTACATGGACTTCCAGCAGGTGGACTACTTCATCAGAAAGGGCTTCCTGGCGGGCGAAGAAGCGATGCCGTCGATCAGAGAGGTGCTCGACCGGGCGGGAGTGCCGCGGTACTCCCGGCTCCCCAACCGCAACCACTCGCTGGCCGAACTGCAGGAGCGCCTCGCGCAAGCCTACCTCAAGGCGGCCGAAGCGCCGCGGGCGTACGCGCTCCGTCCGACTCTCGTCGCCTCGGCCGGTTCCCAGATGGGACTCACCGCCGCCGTCGAGGCCTCCGGCGGCCACCTGGGACGCCTGCGCGAATCCGTCTGGTACAGCTGGAACTTCACCGAGCCGCTGGCCGATCATGCGGGCTTCTCGGTGGCGCAACCGCTCGGCCCGTGGTGGACCGCCGAGGCCTACCTGAAGTACCACCGCCTGCAGCCTCGCATCTCGGCGGGCCTGGCCGCGGCGTGGAGCCGCTCGCCCGAGTCGCAGGCCGTGCTCTCCGTCGAACAGGCGCCGGAAGGCCCGCTTCCCCGTTGGCGGGCCGAGTACCAGCAGACTCTATCGCTCGACGACCGGTGGGTCTTCGATCTCCGCCTCGCGGCCGGCCGCCAGCCGGCGAGTGACCTTCCCGCCGGCCCCGCGCCTGGCTTGGGTCAGGACGTGTCCTTCGCTTCCGCCCGGGTGGGCTGCATCTATGCGCTGAACCCGAACGGCTGGCCCTTCTGGGGCCTGGCCATGGCCTACCCGCACCTCACCGCCGAGGCGGAACGCGTGCACTGGCGTGCTGTCGAACCTTCCGAAGGGGCAGCGGCGCCGGGCGAGACCTGGCTGCGGGCGGGCACCGGCGTCGACCTGCGCTTCTTTGGCTTTATCCCCTTCCGCCTCACCTTCATGGCCGGAAGGGCCTGGCCCAGCGGGCGCTCCGACTGGCGGCTAACCTTCGGGCGGACCCTTGCGCTGCACTGACCTCTCAGGAATCGCCTAGCGCCAGGCCACCAGGGCCACGACGATCCCCAGCAGCGCGCCAGCCACGACCTCCACCGGCGTATGCCCGAGCAGCTCCTTCAGCCGGTCCTCCCGCAACCGCCCCCCGTGATAGAGATCGTCGACGATCCGGTTTAGGACTTCGGCCTGCCTCCCCGCCGCCCGGCGCACCCCCGCCGCGTCGTACATCACGACCATCGCGAACACCCAAGCCAAAGCCGTGACGGAGGCGCCCCAACCTTCGGCCTGGCCGATGGCGGTGGCCAGCGAGGTGACGAAGGCCGAGTGGGAGCTGGGCATGCCGCCCGCGCCGACGAAGCGGCGGAAGTTGATGCGCTTCTCCGTGATGAGCGTGTGAACGACTTTCAAGCTCTGAGCGATGAACCAGCCCAGCAGCGAGACGCGCAGGATCTGGTTGCCGAGCAGTTGTGAGATTGCTCCCCCCATGCTTGCCTTCCCCTCAGTGGTCTCGCGCGAGCACGAAATCGGCCAGTTCCGTGAGGAACAGGCCGCCTTCCCCCAGGGCTCCGGCGGCGACTTTCGCCTCGGCCACCGCCTCGCAGGCCTTACGCCGCGCCCCCTCGACGCCCAGAAGGCGCGGGTACGTCGCCTTGGCCCGGGCCGCGTCCTTCCCCACCGTCTTGCCGGTCTTCTCCTGCTCGCCCTCGACGTCGAGCAGGTCGTCGGTGATCTGGAACGCCAGTCCGAGAGCCTCCCCGTAGCGGGTCAACTGCTCGAGGCTGGCCTCGTCGGCGCCGCCGAGCAGCCCGCCGAGCCGGAGCGACCCCCTGACGAGCGCGCCCGTCTTGCGCCGGTGGATGGACTCGAGCTGGGCGAGCGAGAGGTCGCGCCTCTCTCCGTCCAGATCGTCGGCCTGCCCGCCGGCCATACCCAGCGACCCGGCGGCCATCGCCAACTCCGCGACCGCCTGCGCCACCCGCCCGGCCGGCGCCACCTCCGCCGCGGCCGCCCCCAGCACCGCGAAGGCCTGCGTCAAGAGCGCGTCACCCGCCAGCAAGGCGAAGGCCTCACCGAACACCCGGTGGGTGGCGGGGCGGCCCCGGCGCCAGTCGTCGTCGTCCATGCAAGGCAGGTCATCGTGAATGAGCGAATAGGCGTGCACCATCTCCAGAGCGCACGCCGCCGGCAGCGCCTGCTCAGCCTCCCCGCCGGCTGCCCGGGCGGCCAACAAGGCCAAAAACCCGCGCAGTCGCTTTCCCCCGCCCAGAGTGGCGTATCGCATCGCCGCGTGCAACCTTACGGGCGGCGTCCCCGCCGAAGGCAAGGCCGCCGCCAAGGCCGCCTCGATCAGGTGCGCGTCCTCCGCCCACCGCTCAAAGAGATTCATCCTTCCTGCCCACCCCGCACTTCGAAGGGTTCGGTCACCACGCGCCCGTCCGCCTCCCGCAGGAGTTGCTGCACCTTTCCCTCCGCCTCATCCAGGCGGGCTTTGCAGGTGCGGGACAGACCGATGCCCTCCTCGAACAGGGCGAGCGCCCGGTCGAGCGCCACGTCCTCCCGTTCCAGTTCGGCGACTACTTCTTTTAGCCGCTGGAAGGCCTGCTCGAAAGTGTAGGCCGGCTGGGCCGCGCCCTTCTTAGCCATTCCGCTCTTCCTCCTCCCAGCGCGGGGGCGGGTCCACCCAGGCCGCCTCCGGCGCGATCCCGTTCACCGTGCAATCCAGCGCCCCCTGGCTGAGCACCACTTCGACCTGGTCACCCACGGACAGGGCGACCGCCCGCTTGACCACCTCTCCCGACGGGCGCCGGCAGACCGCGTAGCCCCGCCCGAGGGTCCGCAGGGGGCTCAATGCCTCGAGCCGGGCCGCCTCCACCGCCAAGCCCGCCCGAGGCCGCGCCGCCAAGGCCCCGCCCCTGGCGAGCAGCGCCGCCTCACAGCGCGATACCGCCACGCGGGGCCGGGCCGCCAGGTTCACGCCGGCTTTGACGAGCCGGGGCCAGAGTTCGCCGTCGAGCGCCCGCCGCGTGCCGTCCGCCCGCCGGGCCAGCGCCTCGCCCAAAGCGCTGCTCAGGCTGTCGAGTTCCTGGGCGCGCTCCGCCACCCGCCGCTCGAGGTCGAGCGCCCGGCTATCCGCCAAACGCTCGACCAGCGAACGCAGCGTGCCGAGGCCGACTCGCATCTGGTAGGCCAGCGTGGTGCGGGCCTGCTCCACCTGGCGCCGCAAGAGACGGACATCGGGCGCCACCAGTTCCGCCGCGGCCGAGGGTGTGGCCGCCCGCACGTCAGCCACGAAGTCGGCGATGGTGTAGTCCGTCTCGTGCCCGACCGCCGACACCACCGGCACCGGGCACCGGGCGATGGCCCGCGCCAGCCGTTCGTCGTTGAAGGCGGACAGCTCCTCGAACGACCCGCCTCCCCGGCCCAGGATGATGACTTCCACTTCGGGACGCCCGGCCAGGAGTTCGAGGGCGGCCACCAGCGCGCGGGGCGCCTCGTCGCCCTGGACGGCCGCGGGCGCCAGCAGAATGTCTATGCCCGGAGCCCTCCGGCGAAGAACGTGGATGATGTCCCTGACCGCGGCCCCCACCGGGGAGGTGATTACCCCCACGCAGCGTGGCAGGAGCGGCAGTTCACGCTTGCGCTCGGAAGAGAATAGCCCCTCGGCCTCGAGCCTGGCCTTGAGCTGGGTATACGCCAGAAAAAGGTCGCCCTGGCCGTCGGGCCAGACCTCCTCGGCCTGGAGCTGGTACTCACCCCGGGCCTCGTAGACCCGCAGGGAGCCGAAGGCGATCAGGCCCATCCCGTCGCGGGGTTCGAACCGCAGGCTCTGGGCCCGGCTGCGCCACATCACGCAGCGCAGCTGCGCCTGGGGATCTTTCAGCGTGAAGTACAGGTGACCGGAGGGTTGCTGGCGCCGGAAGTTGGACAGCTCGCCCCTGACCAGGATATTGGTGAGCTGCGGCGCGTCCTCCAACCGCTCCCGCACCCTCTGGGTGACCTGATGGACCGAGTAGACCGGCGTTCCCAGAGGGGCGCGCTCCACGCACATCACCTTCCACAGAAAAACAGGCAGCTGCTTCGGCTGCCTGAGCAGGCGTGTCCTATTCGGCCGGCGGCTCTTCCGAGACCCCCGGCCCCGTTTCCACGAATTCGGGCTGGCGCTCCCGCCGGGCGGCGCTGAGCTGCCGCACCAGATTGCCGAGGATGCCGTTGACGAACTTGGGCGACTGGGCGTCGCCGTACCGCTTCGCCAACTCCACCGCCTCGTTCACCGTGACGCTGGCCGGCACGTCGGGCACGAGGAGCAGTTCGTAGACGGCCAAGCGAAGGATATTCCGGTCGATGTTGGCCATGCGCTCCACGGGCCAATCGACGGCGAACATCGACAACAGCCGATCGATCTCGCTCCGCCGCTCGGCCGTCCCGCGCGCCAACTCCGCAGCGAACTGCGCCGCCTCCGCGCTGACCTCGGGTTGCTCCACTGTGTTGGCGATCGCCTCTTCGACCGGCGCCCGCCCGACGTCAACCTGGAACAGAATCTTCAGGGCCGTTTCCCGAGCCAGTCTCCGGCTCATCCCGTCACTCTCCCGGCGGAAGCAGTCGGCTGATCATTTCGGAAAGACTCTCGTGAGCGTCGCGCCGTGACCCGATGTACCAGCCCAGCCAGACGCACCCGGCCAAGAACAGGCCGCGCCAAAAACCGACGATGATGATGAGCAGGCCGATGGCCAGCCCGAGCACCGATCCGATCGCCCGCCCTTTGTTCCGGACCAACCAGGAGAGGACTCCGCCCCAGTCAGGTTCCACCCCCGTCACCCCTCACTCAACCCGGGCCTTCGCCTGGTCGGCCACGGCTCTGAACGTGACCGCCACGCGCGAGACCGTCACGCCGACCGTCTCGAGCACGTACCGTTCGACCCGGTGCTGGATCTCCTCGGAAACGGCCGGGATCGCCAGATCAGGCGCGACCGTAACCGTGAGCTGGATCGCCAGGCTCTCCCGGTCGACATGCAAGTCGACGCGGACGTCGCGGACCCCTTGCACCTGCCGGGCGGCGCGCTGCACCAGGCTCTCCACGGCCTTCAGCGAGACGCGGACGGCCCCCAGTTCGGTCTGCCGCACCAGGAGACGCGGACGGCCCCCAGTTCGGTCTGCCGCACCAGGGAGCGCCCCACGTAGCGGCGCCGGAACGCCCAGGCCAGCACGTAGCCGGAGAGAAGCAACACTGCCACCCCGCTCAGCCCGGTCTCCAACCGGTAGGGACCGGTCAGGGCTTGTCCCACCATGGCCAGCCACGGACGGGGGTCCCAGCCACCCACCCCGGTTGCCACCAAGGCGACGCCTGCGGCGAAGAGCACCATAAACGAGACAAGCAGAAGTAGCCGGTCCAGCAACGTCATACCTTTTCCCCTTTTCCCTCCGTGAGCCCCGGCGTCGCGCCGTCCTTCAGCGGACGCGGACCTCTTCCGTCTTTTCCTCCTGCGGGAAGTGGACGCCCTGCACGTGGACGTTCACTTCGATCACGCTCAGCCCGGTCATGGATTCGATGGCCCGCTTGACGTTTTCCTGGACCTTCCACGCCACTTCCGGGATGACCATGCCATATTCGACGATGATGAACAGGTCGATGGCGGCTTCCTTCTCGCCGACCTCAACTTTGACGCCCTTGGACAGGTTCTTGCGCCCCAGTATCTCCGTGATGCCGCCCGCCAAGCCGCCGCTCATCCCAGCCACGCCGCTCACTTCCGTGGCCGCCAGGCCGGCGATGATGCCGACCACCTCGTTCGCGATGCGGATCGTCCCGGTCTCCGTCCGGCTCTCCCGCTCCATCCGAGTCCCCCCTCACATCCCAGGTTCGTGCAGTGCAATCCTATCCAGCCTGGCGCTGGGGAATGACTCTATTCCTCTGCGAGC
>JBLNBQ010000019.1:0-17864 GCA_050260095.1 Chitinophagales bacterium | reverse complement strand
CTTCGGCCCCCGGACCCAACCCGTCCATCTCGCCGAGCGGCATGAGGAGAACCCTTGCGTCGCGGAAGCCCACGACTTCGGCCCGGAGCGGCGCGCCCTGGCGAGGATGCAGGTAGCAAAGTTCGCCCAGATGCGCCGAGGGCCCGACCGATTCGACGGTCAGGCCGATGACCTGGCTAACCTTGCCGAGCATCCTGATGGGTTCGAAGGCTCCGAGGGCCTCCAGGCCCTCAGACAGCCCCCGGCCCAGGACCGCCTCGTAGTCAACTTCCATGCAGCCTGTCCTCCAGCTCTCCCATGACCTCGTCGAGCTGCGTTTCCAACCGGGCATCCAGGTTGCCCGCCGCCGTTTCGATCACACATCCGCCCGGCGTGACCGCGGGATCCCCGCAGATCTCCACCACGGAAGAGGTCCCGAAGTACTTGAGGTAGCTCGGCTGGCCCTCCCGGGCCTTCGCCAGCTCCTCCGGGTTCACCCTGATCAGCACCTGGTTTCGCTCGGTGACCAGGCGTAGGGCCGCCTCGACGGTGCGCTGGACGACCTCGGGATCCAGGCGCAGCTCGGCCCTGATAATCTTTTCGGCAACTTTCCGGATGAGCTTTAACACTTGCGCCCGGCTGGCGGCGATCATCCGGTTCTGCTCGTGCACGGCCAAGTCCAGCACGTTCATCGCCTGGCCGACTGCCGCTTCCATCTCGCGCTCCGCCTTCGCGCGCCCGGCCTCTTCACCCTGGCGCGCCCCGTCGCGGTAGCCGTCCTCGAACCCTGCAGCCCGGCCCTCGGCGCGGGCCTGCGCCAGGGCAGCCTCGGCCTGCTCGCGCGCCTCGGCGACGATCCGCTCAGCCTCCTGCCTCGCCTGCTCCACCAGTTCGGCGGCGGCCTGCCGGGCCTCGGCGACTTCCGGCGGGAGGTCGGCGGGGACTTTCTCCGCTTCCGCGTTCCCCTCGTCCGCGCGCTCTTCCCAGCGGTCGTCCGCCTCGCCGTCACCGTCCCACGCCCTGGTCGCAGCCGTCTCCGCCCAGCCGGCCGTCGACCACGGGGCCGAGGCGATGGTGACGGAACTCTGCCCCAGCACCATGTCGGAGGCTTTGATGATCTTAGACAACTATCTCATCTCCCCCGCCCCTGGCGACGACGATCTCGCCGGCCTCTTCAAGCTTGCGCACCACGTTGACGATCCGCTGCTGTGCATCCTCCACGTCGCGGAGCCGGACCGGGCCCATGAACTTGATGTCTTCCCGCAGCATTTCGGCCGCGCGCTTCGACATGTTCTTGTAGAGGCGGTTGCTCACTTCTTCGCTGGCCGTCTTGAGCGCCATGGCGAGGTCCTTGCTCTCGACTTCGCGGAGGACCTGCTGGATGGCCCGGTCGTCGAGCAGGATGATGTCCTCGAAGACGAACATCCGCCGTTTCAGTTCTTCCGCCAGCTCCGGATCCTGGTCGGTCAGCGCCTCGAGGATCGTCTTCTCGGTCGACCGGTCGGTCCGGTTGAGCACCTCCACCGTCGCCTCCACGCCGCCGGCTTTCGTGTACTCGGAGGTCATGAAGGAGGAGATCTTCCGTTCGAGGAGCGCCTCGACTTCGTTCAGCACCTCCGGAGGGGTCCGGTCCATGGTGGCGAGGCGCCGGGCCACGTCCACCTGCTTGGCCGGCGGGAGCGCGCCCAGGATCGTCCCGGCCTGGTCGGGGTTGAGATACGCCATGATCAGGGCGATGGTTTGCGGGTGCTCGCTGGAGATGAAGTTGAGCAGTTGGGCGGGATCGGTGCGCCGGGCGAAGTCGAAGGGCCTGATCTGGAGGGAGGCGGTGAGCCGCCCGATGATCTCCCCGGCGCGGTGCGGTCCGACCGCCCGTTCCAGGATGTCGCGGGCGAACTCGATGCCGCCCTGGCTGATGTACTCCTTGGCCACCAGCAGGTCGCGGAACTCCTCGATGACCCGGTCTTTGGCTTCCGGGTCAATCTTGCGCAGGTTGGCGATCTCGAGGGTGAGGTCCTCGATCTCGTCGTCGCGCAGGTGCTTGAACACCTGGGCCGACAACTCGGGTCCCAGGGAAATGATCAGAATTGCCGCCTTCTGCCTGCCGCTGAGTTCCTTGCCACGCCCGGCCAACGCTTGTCACCTCTGATCGTCGGCGATCCAGGTCCGGATGAGCCCTGCGAAATCCTCAGGGTGTTCGGTCGCAATCTTCTTGACTTGCTGTTCCCGGATCTCGCGTTCCTGTTCCTCCGGGGTGAGGGTCGCCTTCGGCAGGTCTGGCACGATCTCTTCCTGTTTCTCGCTGATCAGGACGTCCAGCGCCTGGCCTTTGCGCTCCTCGACCTCCCGGGTCACTTTCCGCCGCCGCCCGAGCATGAACGCCACCCCCGCGCCCAACCCAAGCCCGAGGACGGCCAGGAGCGGCCACCACTGCGCCAGGCCCGCCGGAGCGGGCTTGCTCGCGGGCGCGCCCTCGCTGAGCTGGTTCTCAAACTTCATGGAGTCGATGAAGAGCTGATCGCCACGTTCCTCGCTGAAACCGACCGCGCTCGCCACCGCCTGGCGCACGCTGGCTTGCTGCGCTTGGCTGAGCTTGCCGTCGACCCAGACCGCCACGGAGAGTCGCTTGATCTGCCCGGGCGCCACCACCGTCTTCTCCTGCGCCCGGCTGACCTCGTAGTTCTCGGTGCTCTGCTCCTTCTGGTACTGTGCGTTGCCGGAACTCTCCGTGGCCTGGTAGCCCGGGATGTTGCTGCTCACTCCCGGCACCCCGCCGGCCCCGCCGGTCCCCTGGTAGTTCTCGGTGCTCGTCTCGCGGCTGCGCAGCACGCCCGTGCCGGTCTGGGCGTTGACCGGGGTGTAGTTCTCGGTATTGGACTCCCGGTAATCGAAGTTCAGCTCGACGTTGACCCTGGCCACGACCTTGCCGAAGCCGAAGAGCGGCTCCAGCATGGTCTGCAGGCTCTGCTGCAGCTGCTTCTCGGTCTCGCGCTTGATCTGGAGCTGTGCGAGCACCCCTCGCCCCGAGACCCCGCCCGGCAGGGTCGCACCGGCCAAGGCCTCGGAGAGAACGTTGCCGGCCGAGTCGAGGATCGTCACGTTCTCCGGCTTGAGCCCCTCGACGCTACCGGCCAAAAGGTTCGCAATCCCGTAGATCTGCTCGGAGGTGAGGTGACGGCCCGGTTTGAGCCGGAGAAGCACCGACGCCGTGGGCTGCCGCTCCTCCTCGATAAAGAGAGACCGCTCCGGCATGACGATGTGCACCCGGGCGTCCTCGACCTCGCTCATTTCCCGGATGGTGCGGGTCAACTCGCCCTGGAGAGCCCAGTTGTACTTGAGTTTCCGCTCGAAGTCGGTCGTGCCGAGCTTCGTGTCGTTGAAGAGTTCGAAACCGACGACCCCGCCTTTGGGCAGCCCCTGGCTGGCGAGGTTGAGGCGCGTCTCGTACACTTGCGCCTGGGGGACGAGGATGGCCGCCCCCCCCTCGGCAAGGCGATAGGGGATGTTGCTCTCTTTCAGCTTGGCGATGATCGCGCCCGCGTCCTCGTCCGAAACTCCGGTGAAGAGCGGGACGTACTTCGGCTGGCCCAGCACCGCCACGCCGTAGACCAAGAGCCCGACGGAGAGGGCGATGACCAGCGGCAAAGCCACCCGGCGCCCGGGGGTGAGCCCTTGCCAGAAGGCTTTGATCTGGTCAAGCAGGTTTCTGAGCAAATCCATCGGTCGGCCTCACCTCGCCTGAAGGCTATACCGGCATGCGCATCAACTCGTTGTAGGCGTCGACCAGCTTGTTGCGGACCGCCATCGTGAACTGCAGCGCCAGGTTCGCCCGCTCCGTGGCGAGGATCACCTCGTGCAGGTTGCGGGCATCCCCGGTCGCCAGCTGGACTGCGGCCTGATCCCCCTCGAGCAGGGCGTTGTTCGTTTCCTGGAGCGCCTCCTTGAGCGCATCGGCGAAGGTCGGTCCACCGGTCTCGCCGGCCGCTCCGCCCCCGCCCGGCTTCGCCGCGCCGCCCACCTGGGCCGCGCCGGGCACAAAGATCCGCGACGTCTCTCCGATCAAGGGCCGTCCCCTCCTCGCGCCTTATCCCCGAAGCAGTTCGAGCGCCCGCTGGGCCATGCCCTTGGTCTCGTTGATCACGGTGACGTTGGCCTCGTAGGCCCGGGCCGCCGCCATCAGGTCGACCATCTCCACCACCGGGTCGACGTTGGGCATCTGCACGTAGCCCTCGGCGTCCGCATCGGGATGCCCCGGGTTGTAGATCCGCCGGAAAGGCGTGGTGTCGGGCCTGATTCCCACCACCCTGACGCCCGCCCCCGGACGCTCCGCCAGTGGCCAGCCGGCCCCGGCCTCCTCCCGGGCGCCGAAGACCACCACCTGCCGCCGGTACGGCCCACCCCCAGGGGTGCGGGTGGTGTTGGCGTTGGCGAGATTGTTGGCGATGACGTCCAACCGCAGCCGCTCCGCCGTGAGCGCGGAAGCCGAGACCTCAAGGGGTCCAAACAGTCCCATCGCCTAGCGCCTCCCTTCGTTGATGGCCGAGCGGAGCATGGCCAGCCGTCGCCCGAGCACTTGCGTCAAGGCGTTGTAGAGCATCGTGTTCTCAGCCAGCAAGGACATCTCACGGTCGGGGTCGACGTTGTTCCCGTCGGCCCGCGTGGCGGTGTCGTTCGTCCGGAGCACGGCGGGCCTGATCTCGCCGAGGCCTCCGGAACGGCCGGCGAGATGTGCCGGATTGGTGCGCGCCAGCGCCACTCCCCGGCCGGGGGACACCTGCTCCCCCAGCGCCGCCTTGAGCGCCGAGGCGAAGTCCACGTCCACCCGCTTGTAGCCAGGGGTGTCAGCGTTGGCGATGTTCTCCGCGATGGCCTGATGCCGCAGGGCCGCACCGTCGAGCGCCTTTCGCAGGGCCAGGTCGGCCACGTTCATCCCGTCTCCCACGTCGTCGCCTCCTCCGGAGCCGCAAGGGCCCCCGCCCTCTTCTTCGACTGCCATGCGCCAAAAATAAAGACTCAAGCCCGCCAGAAGTGGACTTGAATCCGTTCAACCCACTTTCGCCTCAGCCGTGGTAACCCGGCGACCATAGCCCCTCCGTGAGGCCGTAGGCCCGTGGCTTTGCGCCTCCACCTTTAGGTGAATTTGCCTTTTCGCTGCCGCCGCGAACATATTCTTTTCCTCGGCTTTCCAAGCCTGGGCATCAATTTCTACGCCGCGAAATCCATTCCTGCATGGCGTTCGTCACATTCCGTGAAAACTTGCGTGCTTTTCAGGCGGGAAAAAGCGTCCCCTGGCGCGCGAAAAAGCGTCCGGGCCACCTGACTGGTGCCCGGACGCCGGTGTTCGGTTGACCTACACGGTCCGGTGGGCTTCGAGCCGTCTCAGCTCGTCAAGAAGATGTTCATTCAACACACGGATGTAGGTGCCCTTCATGCCGAGGGAGCGGGACTCGATGACTCCGGCGCTCTCGAACTTCCGCAGGGCGTTGACGATCACCGAGCGGGTGATGCCCACCCGGTCCGCAATCTTGCTGGCGACGAGCAGCCCCTCCTTGCCTCCCAATTCGGCAAAGATGTGGGACATCGCCTCCAATTCCGAATACGAGAGCGTGGCGAGCGCGATCTGCACGGCGGCCTTCTTGCGCGCCTCCTCCTCGATCCGCTGCGACTTGAGGCGGAGCATCTCCATCCCGACGACCGTCGCCCCGTACTCCGCCAGGATCAGGTCTTCGTCGCCGAATTCCTGCTTGAAGCGGGCGAGGAGCAGCGTGCCCAGTCGCTCGCCCCCGCCGTTGATGGGAACGATGGTGGTGATCTTGTCTACGCAGTCGCACTCCAGGTCGCGGTTGAGGACGCAGCGCCCCCGTTCCGGAAGCAGGTTCGGCGAGGTGTGGTTGGCGCGGAGCAGGCGTTCGTTGTAGTCGGCGGGAAACAGGCCGGTGGTGAGGACTTCCCGCTCCATCACGTTGCACTGGAAGGTGGTCATGAGGGCATACCCCAGGACGGCGCCCTTCTGGTCGACGACGTAGACGTTCGCCCCGATGACGTCGCGCAGCACCTGCGCCATGTCGAGGAAATCCACCGCCTCGCCGGCCGTGCTCTGAATGAGGCGGTTGATGTTGCGGGTCTTGGCGAGCAAAGTCTTGGTCACGGGTAACTACCTCTTTCTCCCCGGCCGTGCCGGGGAACGAAGAATTGTTTACAATATCCTAGCATATGAGAATTCGGCGCACAACCCTCAGAGCGCAAATTCTGACGAGTCAAGAAACTCCTCCAGCCGGGCCAGCGCCCGCTCCTCAAGTCGCTGACGCCTCTCCGCCTGCCCCGGGGGGCGGTGCTCCAAGGGCGGCAACAGCCCAAAATTGGCATTCATCGGCTGGACCTGCGGGCGGGGCGTGGTGATGAACCGCGCCAAGGCACCGGTCAGGGTCTCTTCGGGAAAGACCACCGGCGGCCGGCCCCGAAGACACCGGGCGGCATTGATCCCCGCCACCAGCCCGGAGACCGTCGATTCGAGGTAGCCCTCGACCCCGGTGAGTTGCCCGGCCAGGAAGAGGCCTCGGCGGGCCTTGGCTTCGTAGGTCGGCTCAATCACCTCCGGCGCGTCCAGGTAGGTGTTGCGGTGCATCACGCCGTAGCGAACGAACTCAGCCTGCTCCAGCCCCGGGATGAGCCGGAAGACCCGCGCCTGTTCGCCCCATCTCAGCCTAGTCTGAAAGCCGACGAGGCCCAGGAGGCGCCCGCCCCGGTCCTCCTTCCGGAGTTGGACCACCGCCCAGGGACGCCGCCCCGTGTGGGGCGAGGTGAGCCCGACCGGTTTGAGCGGGCCGAACCGGAGGGTATCTCTTCCCCGCCGCCCCAACTCTTCGACCGGGAGGCAGCCTTCGAAGAACAGGAGGCGGTCGACTTCGCCGAGGGGGACGGTCTCCGCCTCCACCAGCGCCTGCCAGAAAGCCTCGTATTCCTCCTTGTTCAGCGGGCAGTTGAGGTAATCTTCGCCGCCCTCCTCGTAACGGTTGGCCCAAAAGGCCTTGGCCAGATCGACCGTTTCGGCGAGCACGATGGGAGCTGCGGCATCGTAGAAGTGCAGGAACCTGCCGCCCAAGGCGGATTGGAGGGCCGCGGCGAGCTTGTCTGAGGTGAGCGGGCCCGTGGCGATCACGCAGGGGTCGCCGGGGATAGCGGTCACCTCGCCCCGCCGGAGCCTGATGCGGGGATGGGAGGCCAACCGCCCCGTGATGGCCCGGGCGAAGCCCAGGCGGTCGACGGCCAGCGCCTTCCCGGCCGGCACCCGGTGGGCGTCGGCCGCCCACATGATCACGGAGTTCAGCCGCCGCAACTCCTGTTTGAGCAGTCCGGCCGGCGTGCGCGGCACATCGGCGCCCAGCGAGTTGGAGCAGACCAGTTCGCCGAGGTATGAGGTGGAATGGGCCGGAGTGTCAAGCTCCGGCCGCCCTTCCCAGAGGTCGACTTCTATGCCGCGGTTAGCCGCCTGCCAGGCCGCTTCACTGCCGGCGAGTCCTCCCCCGACCACGACCAGCCGGTTTGGCGCCATTCCCCGTGCCCTCCTCCTTGATCTCCCCCGCGGGCTCTTCCGCCCCGCCATGCCCGTCCTTCTTCCGGCCCGGGCACTGCGCGTTGGCGCAGGCGATCCAGACGTTCTTGCCCCGGCGGCGCTTGACCATCAGCTGGCCGCAATGGGGGCACTTCTGATTGACCGGTTCATACCACGAGACAAAAGTGCACGCCGGGTACCCGCTGCACCCAAAGAAAGTCTTCCCTTTGCGGGACCGCCGCTCGACGATCGGCTTCCCACAGTTCGGACAGGCGACCCCGATGTCCTTGAGCAGCGGGCGGGTGTTCTTGCACTCGGGGTAGCCGGGGCAGGCGAGGAAGCGCCCGAACCGGCCGTGCTTGATCACCATCTTCCGGCCGCACTGCTCGCAGACCTCGTCGGTCTCCTCCTCGGGCAGCTTGATCCGGCCCAGCGCCTGCCGGGCTTCCTCGAGTTCGGCGTGGAACTTGGGATAGAAGTCCTTCAGGACCTCGGTGCCCTCGACCTCGCCCTCCTCCACCTGGTCGAGCCGCTTCTCGAGGTCGGCCGTGAAATCGACGTCAATGATCTCCTGAAAGTACTCCTTGAGCAGGTCCACGACGACGAAGCCCAGGTCGGTGGGGACGAAACGCTTGTCCTCCAGCCGAACGTACTCCCGGTCCTGGATGGTCTCGATCGTCGGGGCATAGGTGCTGGGGCGCCCGATCCCGAGCTCCTCCATGGTCTTGACCAGCATGGCTTCGGAATACCGGGGCGGCGGTTCGGTGAAGTGCTGCTCCGACTGGAGGTCTTCGAGGTTCAGCTTCTGCCCGGCTTCGAGCGCGGGCAACTGCCCCTCGGCCTCCTCTTCCTCCTCCGCCGCGCCGGGGGCCACCGCCTTGGGCGCGGCGTCCCGGTCTTCCGTGTACACCCGCATGAAGCCCGGAAACTTGACCGTGGAGCCAGTCGCCCTGAAGAGGCAATCAGCGGCGGTGATGTCGGCGCTGACCGTGTCGAGGACCGCGGAAGCCATCTGGCTCGCCACGAATCGCTTCCAGATGAGTTCGTACAGGCGGAACTGGTCGCGGCTCAGGACGCCTTTGAGCTTTTCCGGCGTGCGTGAGACCAGCGTCGGGCGGATCGCCTCATGCGCGCCCTGGGCCCCAGCCCTGCTCCGGTAGACCGGCGCTTTCGGGGGGACATATGAATCGCCGTAAGCCCCCTGGACGAACTGGCGGGCCTCGGCCCGCGCCTCCTCGGCGACGTGCACCGAATCGGTTCGGATGTACGTGACGAGACCGATGGCGCCCTCGCCGGGCACTTCGAGGCCCTCGTACAACTGCTGAGCGACCTGCATGGTCTTGCGGGCGGCAAAGCCCAGCTTGCGTGAGGCCTCCTGCTGGAGGCTGGAGGTGGTGAACGGCGGGGCCGGGTGGCGCGACCGTTCCTTGCGCCGCACCTCGGCCACCGTGAACGGCTGGCCCTTGACTCGCCCGGCGATCTCGCCCGCGACCCGGCCGTTCGGGATGGTCGCCTTCTTGCCGGCCACCTGGACCAGTTTGGCCAGGAAGGGGGCGCCCCCGCCCGGTGCAGCGAGCAGTGCGGCGATCGTCCAGTATTCCTCGGGTTTGAACGCCTGGATCTCCCGCTCCCGGTCGCAGATCAGGCGCACCGCCACCGACTGAACACGGCCGGCGGAGAGGCCGCGCCGCACCTTCTGCCAGAGCAGCGGGCTGAGTTCGTACCCGACGATCCGGTCGAGGATCCGCCGGGTCTGCTGGGCGTCGACCAATTCCATGTTGATGGGGCGGGGGTTCTTAACCGCCGCCGTGATCGCCCGGGCCGTGATCTCGTGGAACTCGATGCGGCAGTCAGCCGATGTGTTTAAGCCGAGCAGCTCGCCCAAGTGCCACGCGATGGCCTCTCCCTCGCGGTCAGGGTCAGTGGCCAGGAAGATCCGCTTGGCGCCCTTGGCGGCGTCCTTCAGTTCCTTGATGGTCGGGCCCTTGCCCCGGATGGCGATGTATTCCGGCCGAAAACCGGCTTCGATATCGACCCCGAACTTGCTCTTCGGGAGGTCACGCACGTGGCCCATGGAAGCCCGGACGGCGTAGCCCCGCCCGAGAACCTTGGTGATCGTCTTGGCCTTCGCGGGTGACTCGACGATGACCAGCGTACCTGCCAAACTTACCCCTCCACCTGCCTGCGGCGCGTATTCTCCCGCCTGTCTGTCAGGGGTATGCCACCTTCCGGCCGGGCTCCCGCCTCCAGCCTGCGGCGTCCCCGGTAATTATAAGAGAGGCTCCGCGGCTTTGTAAACAAGAACCAACTCCGGCAGCGTCAACGTCCCAACCGCCCGTCGGGGTACGCCTTCAGCCAACCCTCCAGTTCCCAGGCGACCAGCCGGGCCGAGACGGTTCCCACCGGCAGGCCGCAGCGCACCGCCAGTTCCTCGGCATCCCCGGGCCCCTGCCGCAGGGCGTCCCAGAGCAGGCGGTCATGCGGGTCGTCCAAATGCGGCCCGGGGCCTCCCGGTCTCTCCAGAGCCGGAAGCTGCAGCCGCAGGTGCCCTAACTCCTCGGTAACCTGGCTGCCCCGCTCCAGCAGCTTGGCGCCCTCCCGCAGCAAGCGGTTGGGCAGGACGCTGCCGGGGCGGCCCACATCGCCCGGGACGGCGAAAACGTCGCGACCTGCGTCGGCCGCGTGGGTGGCGGTGTTTGAGGCGCCGCTCTGCGCACCGCCCTCGACCACCACCGTGGCCCGGGAGAGCCACGCGATGATGCGGTTGCGGCGCAGGAAGTTCTCGGGGAGCGGGAGGGTGCCGGGCGGGAATTCGGAGAGCAGCGCCCCCTGACCGGCGATCCGCTCGGCCAGCGGCCCGTTCTCCCGCGGGTAGACGCGGTCCAGCCCGCAGCCGAGGACGGCGATGGTTCGCCCGCCCGCCGCCAGCGCTCCCCGGTGGGCGGCGCTGTCGATCCCCCGGGCAAGCCCGCTCACCACCGTGAAACCTTCGCCCGCCAGTTCCCCGCCGAGCCGCTCGGCAGTCCAGAGACCGTAGGCGCTGGCCCGCCGCGTCCCCACCACGGCGACCGCCGGGTCGTCCGCCGGGAGCAAACGGCCGCGCTGGTAGAGCACCACCGGCGGGCAGGGGGAGCCTGCCAGCAGCGCAGGGTAGTCGGGCTCGCCCAGCAGGACCACGGCCAAGCCGAGGCCTTCGGCCCGGCGGAGCAGGGTTTCGCCGTCGGCCCAGACGGCCCGGGGCAGGCACGGAACCCCGGCGTTCACCAGGCCTTCCGCCCGCCAGCCCTCCGGGCCCGCCTGCCGAACCTCCGCTGCGCTCCCGAAGTGGGCCAGAAGCCTCAGGAAATGCCGGGGTCCGATGCCGGGGTAGGCGGCGATGGCCACCCAGGCGGCCCGCTCTTCCCGTGAGAGGGCGACCCCAGTCGGCAGCCGCGCTTCAGGCGCCAACGAGGACATCATGCGGCACCACCTTCTCCACCCGGTATTCCAGCGCCTCCGCCACGTGCTCCGCCTCAACCTCGGCGGCTCCCGCCAAATCGGCGAGGGTGCGCGCGACCCGCAGCGTCCGGTGGTACCCGCGGGCGCTCAGCCCATAGCGGTCCACCGCCCGGTCGAGCAGTCGTCGCAAGGCCGGCGTCAGCCGCACGCAGGTCCGGAGCTGTCGCGGCGTGAGGGTGGCGTTCGTCGTCCCCCCGCTGCCCGCCCGGGTAGCCTGGCGTGCCCGCGCCGCCTCGACCCGCGCCTTGACCGCGGCCGAACCCTCCCCGGGCCGCTCGTCGCCGAGTTCGGCCAGCGTCAGGCGTCCGACTCTGACCGCCAGGTCGATGCGGTCGAGCACCGGGCCGGAAAGGCGTTCCCGGTAGCGGGCCACCTCCGCGGGACGGCAGCGGCACGGATGATGGTCGTCGCCCAGATGTCCACAAGGGCAGGGGTTGCAGGCCAGCACGAGGATGGTCCGGGCGGGCAGCATCGCCCGCAGGCCCATCCGGGCCAGCACGTACTCTCCCTCCTCCAAGGGTTGCCGGAGCGCCTCGCGGACCGCCGGAGGGAACTCGGTGAACTCGTCGAGGAAGAGGACGCCCCGGTGGGCGAGCGACAACTCCCCCGGGCGCGCTGCCGCCCCGCCGCCCAACAGACCGGCCAGCGTGATGGTGTGATGCGGGGCCCGGAAGGGAGGCGCCGTCACCAGCCCCGACCCGGGGGGCAACAAGCCCGCCACGCTGTGGATGCGTGTCACCTCGAGGGCTTCTTCCGGAAGCAGGGCGGGCAAGAGAGATGGCAGCCGCCGGGCCAGCATGGTCTTGCCGGCCCCAGGTGGTCCGACCAGCAAGAGGCTGTGGCCGCCGGCCGCGGCGATCTCCAGAGCACGCTTGCCGGCTGCCTGCCCGGCCACCTCCGCCAGGTCCGGCAACGCCGGCGGCTTCGCCTCCCCTGCCCCCGGGCGGCCGCTTCCCGCCGCGGGGCGCTCCCCTCTGAGCAACGCCACGGCCTCGGCCAGGCTGGCCACCCCTTCCACGACCACCCCCTCGACAACTTCCGCCTCGGCCGCGTTGGCCTCGGGCAGCAGGAGCGCGGCGCCCTCCGCCCGGGCCAGGATCGCGACCGCCACCAACCCCCGGCCGGGCCGGAGCGAGCCGTCGAGCGAGAGTTCACCCGCCACCAGCCGGTGGGCGAGCGCGGCGACCGGCACCACCTTGGCGGCCCCCAGCAACGCCAGCGCGATCGCCAGGTCGAACAGCGCCCCCTCCTTCCGGAGCCCCGCCGGGGCAAGATTGACCGTCACCCGCTGCTGGGGCAGCGGAAACCCCAGGTTGCGCAGGGCCGAACGCACCCGGTCACGGCTCTCCCTGACCGAGGCGCCCGGCAGGCCGACGATGTCGAAACTGGGCAGACCGGGCGAGATGTCGACCTCCACCCGGACCGCCACGGCTTCCACGCCCACGAGCGTGGCGCAGCCCACCGCAGCGAGCATTCAGCTCCACCTCCCCACCACGTTCGGATAATGCTTCACCCGTATCTCCCCTTCGCCCACCCGCACCGCCACCAGGTCGAACCGAACCGGCGCGGTGGGCACCGCCTTCATGTAACAGGCGGCGGCCTCTTTCAGCCGCCGCCGCTTCCTCCAGGTCAGAGCCTCCTCGGGACTTCCGCACCGCTCGCTCGCCCGGGTCTTCACCTCGACGAACACTGTGACCGGTCCCTCACGCCCCACCAGGTCGATCTCGCCGTACCGGCACCGGTAGTTGCGTTCGAGAAGAATCCAGCCGCGGGCGGACAGGAAGGCCGAGGCCACCTCTTCCCCGGCCCGTCCAAGGACAAGCCGCTGGTGGTTCATACGCTCTTCCTCTCTCTTGCCGCAGCCAAGGGAAGGAGGTTAGCCGAAAAGCCGGGCGGTCGACGCCAGCACCGGTGCGAACGACCGGCGGTGGAGCGGGCAGGGCCCGTGCTCGGAAAGCGCCCGCAGGTGGGCAGGCGTCCCGTAGCCCTTGTGTTCGGCGAAACCGTAGTGGGGGTAGAGGGCGTCGTAGGCGGCCATGATCCGGTCGCGGGTGACCTTGGCGATGATGGAAGCGGCCGCGATGGCATGCACCTTCGCGTCGCCGTCGACGATCGCCTGGTGGGGGGTGGGCAGCCCTTGCACAGGTAGGCCATCGACCAAGGCGAAGTCGGGCCGGGGACGCAGCCCCGCCACGGCTCTGGCCATCGCACGCCAGGTGGCGCGCAGGATGTTCACCTCGTCTATCTCCTCGGCATCGCAGATCCCCACGGAGAAGTCGATGGCGCAGCGCACGACCTCGGCGTAAAGCCGGGTCCGCTGACGCGCCGTCAGCTCTTTGGAATCGCGCACCCCGGGGAGGAAACACCCCGCAGGCAGGATCACGGCCGCCGCCACCACCGGTCCGGCCAGCGGCCCCCGTCCGGCTTCGTCGACCCCACACAGGAGAGTCGCGCCGCGCTCCCTGGCTTCCCGCTCATAGCGGAGCAGGGCCTCCGGGGCAGTCACTTCCCTTGGCCTTTGGTCTGGTTTGCGGCGGCTGGCGCTGGAGCCTGAAGGGTTGATCATCTCACGACCTCGCCCCCCAATTCGGCGGGATCCTCCGCTTTTCCTCCCCCTAAAGCGGAGCGGGGGGCAGACTACCGGCGGAGGCGATGAGGTGCCGGTCGACCGTTCGCCGCTCCGGTCCATCCAGCGAGGGCTCCTCCTGTCGCTCGCCTTGAGCCTGGCGGTGATCGTCTGGCTGAATCTGCGCTTCATCACACCGGCCACCGGCGCCCTCCTGCGGCAGGCCGACCCGCTCTACCTCGGCCTCGCCGCGGCCGTGATCGTCGTGACCTGGCTGGCTGAGGCGCTGCGCTTGGCGCTCCTGCTCCGCCTCTCCGGCCCGGTTCCCCCGTTCCGCCGCCTCGTCCGCATCGTCCTCGCCACGTTCTTCGCGGCCGGCGTGACGCCGCTGGCTGCCGGACAGGGGCCGGTTCAGGTCTATCTCCTCCACCGCGAGGGAGTGGCCATCGGGCGGGCCACCGCCGTGCTCTCTCTGCGCCTCTTTCTCACGACGCTCACTTTCACGCTGGGGGTCGCAGACCTCGCGACCGTCTTCCCCCGGCTGATCTCACCCCGGTTGGCCGCGCCCCTCCGCTGGGCCATCCCCGGCGCGCTGGCGGTCGTGGCGGCCTTCGCCGCGTTGCTCCTCAACGCCCACGCCGCCACGCAGGCGCTGCAGCGCCTTCTGACGCGCCAGCGGAGCGGCTCCCGCCGCTCCGCCCTGCTCGACCGCACCCTGCACCATCTGCAGCGCGAACTCGAAGAGTTCGCCTCGACCCTAGGCCACCTTCGCCGTCGCGACCTCCTGCTGCTGGCCGCGGCACTGCTGCTCACCGCGCTCTACTGGCTGCTCGACTTCTCGGTCGCCCCGCTGCTGCTGCTCGCCCTCCACCGGACTTTCGATCCGGTGAAGGTGATCCTGCTCCAAGCGCTCCTGGCCTTCCTGGTCTCCGTCGTCCCCCTGCCCGGCGGCAGCGGCGTCTCCGAACTGGGTTTCGCGGGGCTTTTCCGCGGGGTGGTGCCGGCGGCCGGACTTGGCCTCTTCGTCAGCCTGTGGCGCCTCTTGACCTACCATCTGAGCGTGCTCGCGGGGGCCGTCAGCCTCGCCGTCTCGCTGCGGCGGAAAGCCTACTCGGGCTCCTCCGACGGGGGCTCATCCAGCGTATAGCCGCCGAGGCGCCCGGCCCGGAAGTCGCTGAGCAGCGTTGCGGCGGCCCGCTCGAGGTCGACCCGTCCCCCCGCCACCAGGCACCCCCGTCGCCGTCCCACCTCTTCGAGCGTCTCCTCCGGGGTCGCCGTCGCCGCCAGTTCGACGCCGTAGCGCGCCGCCAGAGTGCCGGGCCGCACAGTCTCCAGCCACTCCACCAGGCGCAGGGCCACGGCTTCCGCCGAGAAGAGCCGGGCTTCGATCGCGCCGGTGGCCGCCAGCCTGAACCCGACCTCCGGATCGCCGATCTTGGGCCAGAGGATGCCCGGCATGTCCAACAATTCCAGATCGCGTCCGACCTTCAGCCACTGCGGCCCCCGGGTGACGCCCGGTTTATCGCCCGTCTTGGCCCCGCTGCGCCCGGCTAGGCGGTTGATGAGCGACGACTTGCCGACGTTGGGCACCCCGACCACCATCAGGCGCAAGGGCCGCCGCTGTCGGCCCTTGCTCATCCACGCAGCCAACCGGTCCTCCACCAGGTTCTCCACGGCGGCGAGAAGTTCCCGCACTCCCGAGCCCTTCTGGGCGTCGGTGGCGACTGCGGGGAGTCCCTCCGCCTTGAGGCGGGCGAGCCAGGCCTCGGTCAGCGCCCGGTCGGCAAGGTCGGCCTTGTTCAGCGCCACCAACCGGGCGATCCCGGAGAGAAGCCGGTCGGCGTCGGGATTCTTGCTGGCGGCTGGGATGCGCGCATCGCGCACCTCCACCACCGCGTCCACCGCTTTGAGATGCCGGAGGATCTCCTGCCTGGCCCGGGCCACGTGACCCGGGTACCACTGGATCGACAAGCCGTTATCTCCTTCCCGAACCGCTCGTCGGACCCGCCACGCTCACCGCGGCCTCTGGCAGCTTTCCCGCCAACGCCAGCGGCCAGTAGACGGCGACCGCCTTGCCGACCAGGTTCCGGGCGGGCACCATCCCCACCTCGGGGTAACGGCTGTCCCGGCTGTTGGGCCGGTTGTCGCCCAGCACGAAGTAGTGCCCGGCCGGGACCTTCTCGGGCGGGAAGTCGCCGAGCGTCTCATCCACCAGGTAGGGTTCCACGAGCGGATGACCGTTTACCAGCACCTTGCCGTCGCGGATCGCCACGGACTCCCCCGGCAGCCCGATCACCCGCTTGATGAAGCGCATCCGGCGGTCGGCCGGGAAACGGAAGACGACCACATCGCCCCGCCGGGGAGCAGCGGTCCGGTAGGCGAGTTTGCTCACCACCACCCGCTCCCCGGCGTGGAGGGACGGCTCCATCGACGTCCCGTCCACCACGAAAGGCTGGGCGATGAAGATGACGATGAGCGCGGCGATGGCCGTCGACAGGGCCAGCAACTCCACCAGCTCCCGCCATTCCTGCCTGGGGCGTGGCGACACACGCAAAACCTCCCAAAAAAGAAAAAGGACTGTCTCCAGCCCTTTCTCATCTTGCCCGTCAGACCCGGCGCTTCTCCTGGATGCGGGCCGCCTTGCCGGTGCGTTCCCTGAGGTAGTACAGCTTACCCCGGCGCACCCGGCCTTCCCGGACCATCTCGATGCGGTCAAGGCGCGGCGAGTGCAGCGGGAAAGTCCGCTCCACCCCGACGCCATCGGAAATCTTGCGCACAGTGAAGGTCTCGTCGAGGCCACCGCCGTGACGGCGGATCACCACGCCCTCAAACACCTGGATGCGCTCGCGTCCGGCCTCGACGACCTTGACGAAAACGCGCACCGAATCCCCGGGACGAAAGGCTGGCAAGTCCTGGCGCAGATGAGCGCTCTGAACAGAATCGATCAGGTTCACCTGGTTCCCCCCTTCCGCCCTCTAGCTCGTCAAACGTTCTCCATTGCCTTACAGTTCTGGCACCGGGCAAACCCGGAATCTAGTATACCATAGGGTCCAGGCCTTTACAACGGGCTCTCTTCGTCCGTAGCCGGCTGCCGCCGTTCCTCCTGCCGGACCTCCGCCAGCAGGCGCCGGTCCTCCGCCGAGAACTCCCGGCCTTCGAGCAAGTCGGGCCGGCGCTGGAGCGTGCGCCGGAGCGACTCTTTCCTGCGCCACCGCCGGATCGCCTCATGGTTGCCCGAGAGCAACACTTCCGGGACCGGCTGGCCCCGCCACGTGGCCGGGCGCGTGTAGTGAGGGTATTCGAGCAGCCCGTCGTCGAACGACTCTTCCTCGAAGGACGTGGTGTCGCCCAGCACTCCCGGCACCAGGCGGGCCACCGCGTCGATCACCACCATGGCGGGGAGTTCGCCGCCGGTGAGCACGTAGTCACCGATGGAGAGTTCCTCGTCCACCAGGCCGAGCGCCCGCTCGTCGATCCCCTCGTAGTGGCCGCACAGGAAGATGAGCCACTCCTTGTCGGCGAGTTCCTCCGCCCGCCGCTGGTCGAACCGGCGACCCGCCGGGGTCAGCGCGATGACGTGCGGCCTTCGCCCCGGGTGCTGCGCCCGGAGGGCATCGAGCGCTTTGCCGATGGGCTCGGCCAACATCACCATCCCGGCTCCCCCGCCGAACGGAGTATCGTCGGTGTTCCGGTGCTTGCCCTCCGCCCACTGGCGCAGGTCATGCACGGCTATCTCGATCAGGCCCTTCGCTTGGGCCCGCTTCAGGATAGACTCGGTCACCGGCCCGGCGAACATGCCGGGGAAGACCGTGAGCACCTCGAACCTCACTCGCGGTTCGCCTCACTCGCCTCGATCAATCCGGGCAAGAGCCGGACCACCATCTTCCCCTCCGCCAGGTCGATCCGTTGCACGACGCTCTTCAGGGCTGGCACCAGGAACTCCCGGCCGCTGCCCACCTGAGCCACCACGAACAGGTCGTTGGCGGGGTTCTCCGTCACTTCCTTGACTTCGCCCAGCAGTTCCCCGTCTTCGGTGAAGACCTCGAGGCCCACTAGGTCGAAGATGTAGAAGTGTCCTTCCGGCAAAGGCGCCGTCTCCTCCCGGGGCACGAAGAGCAACTGGTTTCGCAGCCGCCCCGCCGCCTCCATCGAGTCGACGCCTTTCAGCTTCACCAGGACGAACTTGCCGTGGAGGTGGGCCCATTCGACTTCCGCCGGTTCGCCCGAGGGCTCCCGGCCGTCGGGTCCGGTCCAGACCCGGACGAGCTT
>JBLNBQ010000018.1:0-24758 GCA_050260095.1 Chitinophagales bacterium | reverse complement strand
TCTTTTCTTGGAGTATATAAGAGCCTTAGACGCCCGTCAAGGCGTCAGGCGCCCCAGCCGCTGCTCCGTCTCGGAGGTCAACAACTGGTAGCTCTCGAGCGCGGATCGGAACCGCTTCACGAACAGCTTCGCCTGCTGCCGCAGCCCCTCCAGCCGGGCCGTCTCTTCTTCCACCGCGGCGTTGAGCCGCTCCAGCTCCTCGCGCCGGGCCGAGACCTCCGCCGGGTCGACCGCCGCCTCCGCGACCGGGGCCGGCCGGAAAGCCACGGGGGCCGGCGCCTCCCGCTCCGCCGCCGCCCCGAAGCGGTACGAACCGGTCGCCGTGGCCGCCGCCTCGCGCGCGCTGGCCAACTGCTCCTTCAAGGCCAGGTTCTCCCGGTACAACTGTTCGTACTCGGCGACCACCCGGTCGAGGAACTCGTCCACCTCGGCCTCGCTGTACCCCCGGAACGTCCGGTGAAAGACCGCATTCTGGATGTCCAGCGGTGTAAGCATGAATCCTTCTCCCCCGCTCTCACAGGTACCGCTCGAGCCGTAGCCCCAAGCGGCCCTTCTTTGTCGTCCCCGTCACCTCGGCCACCACTAGGCGGCCGCGCCCTCGCAGGGCGATGACGTCGCCCTCCTTGACCTCCGCGTCCGCGTCGTCGACAGGGTGCCAGTTCAGCCGCACCCGCATGCCCTTGATGTCGCGGGCCATCTGGGTCCGCGACGTTCCGAACCCGGCGGCCGCCACGGCATCCAGCCGCAGGCTCGCCACCGTGGTCCGCACCTCTTTCTTCCGCTCCGCCGGCGCGGTGACCTCCTCCGGGGCCACCTCCCGGACGGTGACGGGGACGCCCTCCACCTCGGTAAGGCGGCTCTCCACGGTAGGCGCGAACTCAGCGACCAGGAAGACATCGCCGCCCTGCGGCGTGACGAGCACGTCCCCGACCTTCTCCGCCCGCACCCCGGCCCGGAGCACCGACGCGAGCAGCTCGCCCCGCCCGGGAGGGGAAGGGAAGTCTCCCTCGATCCGCACCACGCCGATGCGCTCGGGCACTTCCCCGGCGCGCAGCGGTCGCGGCCTGATGATCATCCGGCGCCGCTCCGCCCCGGGATGCCCGCCCACGAAGTCGTACCCCAGGCCTGGGCTGCGCTGCATCAAGAGACTCGCCAGCGTCTGCGCCGCCGGGTCCAGGAAATCGGTCAGTTGCGGCCGCCCGGTGCTCTCGGCCTCGGCCTGGAGCGCCAGCAGGCGCTGCGCCAGCGCGCGCTCCTCCTCCGTGGCCAAGAGTGAGAGCACGTCGTTTACCCCAGCCATGGCTTCACCTCTTCAACTTTCACGCGCCGGCCTTCAGAAGACCAACTGGACGAGCAGGGTAAGGATCAGCCGCTCCACCACTGAGAGGAGCAGAAACGCCACCAGCGGCGAAAAGTCGATGCCCCCCGTCTGCGGTAGGATGCCCCGGATCGGCGCCAGGATCGGCTCGGTCAGGTCGTCGAGCAGCCGCACGAACGGGTTGCGGAAGTCCAGGCCGGGCAGCCACGAGATGAGCACCCGGATCATGATGGCCCAGCGCACCAGCTCGAAGAGGACCCGGACCACGCTGAACAGGAAGCTCACTTGCCCGCCTCCTTCCGCTGCGCCGCCAACTCGGCCGAGCGTGCCGCGGCGGCCACCACGGCCTTCAGCGCTGAGCTGCGGAAGCCCCCTTCCTCAAGGACGGCCAAACCGGCGATGGTCGTACCTCCCGGGGTGGCCACCTGGTCCTTCAGCGCGGCCGGGTGCTCGCCCATCGCCAGCGCCAGCCGGGCCGCGCCCAGCACCGTCTGCGCGGCCAAGCGCTGAGCCAGCTGTCGCGGCAGCCCGACCTTCACCGCCCCATCGGCCAACGCTTCCAGGAACATGTAGACGTAGGCCGGACCGCTGCCCGAAAGGCCGGTGACGACGTCGATCAGGCTCTCCTCGACCCAAAAGACCAACCCCACCGCCTCCAGCAAGCCGGTCAGCCGGCTGCGCACCGCGTCGGTCACACCCCGTCCGGCCACCAGCGCCAGCGCACCCTCCCGCACCCGGCAGGGCGAGTTGGGCATCGCCCGCACGACGGCCACCTCCGGCGGCGTGGCCGCCTCCAGTTCGGCGACGGGAACCCCGGCGGCGATCGACAGCACCGTCGCGCCCGCCACCAGGCTGTCTCGCACCTCGGCGAGCACCCCGGCGACAACTCCCGGCTTGACCGCCAGGATCACCAGGTCGGCGGCGCCCACCGCCGCACGGTTGTCCTGCGTCACCCGGACTCCCAGGCGCTCGCTCAACTCGCTCAGCCGGGCAGCCCGCACATCGGTGACGGTCACCGCCTCCGGTGCGACCTTCCCCGCCGCCAGCATCCCGCTGACCAGCGCCTCGCCCATCACGCCGCCGCCCAGGACGGCGATGCGGCTTTCGGCAGCCATGCTCTTACCCCCGCCCGCTCAGGAAGAACAGCCCGTGTTCCTTGAGGCTCATGACGTCCTCGGCGTGGATCTCCACGTTCTCCGGAGCGAAAATGAAGATGCCCTCGGTGATCTTCTGCACCGAACCGTTCAGGGCGTAGACCGCGCCCGTCAGGAAGTCCACCATCCGCCGGGCGGTCTCGTAGTCGGCGTCCGACAGGTTGGCGACCACGGGAGCCCGCGCTTTCAGATGGTCCACCATGCCCTGCACATCGTCGAATTTGTTGGATTGGACCACGAAGACCTTCATCGCCGGCCGCGTCTCCCGCGCCGGCAGGCTCACCAGGCGGCCCGACCGCCAGCGGCCCGTGGCGGGCTCAGGGACTATCTCCTCCGGCCCGTCATCGAACTCCTCTTCCTCGTCCGCGGCCAGTCCTACGAATTCCATCATCCGCCGCCACCAGTTTGCCAACCACTACACCTCCCTGACGTTTACCCCCGCGGCTGGAAGAGCGCCCTTCCCACCCTCACCAGCGTGGCGCCTTCCATGACCGCAGCCTCGAAATCCTGGCTCATCCCCATCGAGAGCTCGGCGAGGCTTGCCCCAGCTCCCTCTTCCCCGGCCAGCCGGTCGCGTAGCTGCCGCAAGCTGCCAAAGACCCGGCGGCACTCGTCTTCACCGGCGCCGGCTGGCGCCATCGTCATCAGCCCGCTCACCACCAGCCCGGGAAGGCGCGCCAGGCGACGGACCAGCGCCAGCGCCTCTTCCGGCCCTACGCCCGACTTGGTCGCCTCGCCGGTGATGTTGACCTCTACCAGCGTCTTGACCGGCGGCCCGCCCTGCGCCCGCGCCGACACCGCTTCGCCCAGTTCCAACCGGTCCAGCGAATGGATGATTCGACACCAATCCAGCAGCGCCTTCACCTTATTGCGCTGAAGGTAGCCGATCATGTGCCAGGCCGGCGCGACTCCCTCGCCGGCCAGGGCTGCCGCCTTGCGAGTCAGCTCCTGGACCCGGTTCTCCCCGAAGTCGGTGACGCCCAGCTCCCATAGGGCCTTGAGTTCCTCGAGGCTGCGGCCCTTGGTCACCGCCACCAGCCGCACTCCGGCGGGATCGCGCCCGGCGCGGGCGCACGCCCGGGCGATGCGCTCCTGGATGTCCCTTACCGACCCGGCCAGCTCGCTCTTCAGTCCCAACGCGTCTCGTCCCTCCCGCCCTTCACAGGAGCCGCGCCGCCAACTCGGCCAACTCCGAGCGCTCGCCCTTCACCAAGGTCACGTGCCCCGCCAGCGGCTCACCCTTCATCTTCTCCACTACGTAGGTCAAGCCGTTCGAACTCGAATCCAAATACGGGTGGTCGATCTGGTACGGGTCGCCGGTCAGCACGATTTTGGTCCCTTCACCCACCCGGGTGATGACCGTCTTGACCTCGTGCGGCGTGAGGTTCTGCGCCTCGTCCAGGATGAAGAACTGGCCGGGGATGCTCCGGCCGCGGATGTACGTCAGGGCCTCGATGTCGACCAGGCCGAGATCACGCAGGTTCTGCAGCGGGTTGCCGCCCCGCTCCCTGCCGCCCCGCCCCTCCCGGCTGGCGAAGAGCAGCTCGAGATTGTCGTGGAGCGGCTGCATCCAGGGGCGCAGTTTATCCTCGAGATCTCCCGGCAGGAAGCCGAGATCGTTCCCCATGGGAACAACCGGACGGGAAACCAGCAGTTTGCGGTACACGCCCTCCTCGGTGACCTTCTGCAACCCGGCCGCCAGCGCCAACAACGTCTTGCCGGTGCCGGCTTTCCCGACCAGCGTGACGAGGCGGACCTCGTCGTTCAGCAGGAGTTCGACGGCCATCCGCTGCTCCTTGTTGCGCGCCTTGATGCCCCAGAGTTCGGCGTGAAGGTTGCGCAGCGGCACCAGACGCCCCGGCTTGTCGACCCGGGCCAGCCCAGACTGGGAAGTGCCGGCGGCGTCTTCGAGAAGCACGAATTCGTTGACGTGGAGGGACTCGCCGTCGGGTCCCAGCGCCACCGCCGGCAAGCCTCCTTCGGTGTAGAACCGGTTGATGGTCTCCGCCGGGACGCGCACCGTCCGGTTGCCCGAGTACAACTCGTCGACCTGCACTTTGTTGCGCTCGAAGTCTTGCGCCAGAAGGCCCACCGAGTCGGCCTTGACCCGCATGTTGATGTCTTTGGACACCAGAATCACCGGCTTAGGGACCTCCGGCTCCTTTTGGAGCGAGAGCGCCACCGCAAGGATCCGGTTGTCGACCTTGTGCCGGTCGAAGCTGGCCGGCAGGTACTCCATCTCCTGGTGGTTGAGTTCGATCCGCAGGGTCCCTCCGTCGGGCAAGGCCACGCCGCGGTTCAACTGGCCCTGGCCCCGCAGCTCGTCGAGGAGTGTGGAGATCCGCCGTGCGTTCCGTCCGATCTCGTCGAGCCTCCGCTTGTGGTTGTCGACCTCCTCCACCACCGCGATCGGAATGACCACCAGGTTGTCCTCGAAGGCGCTCAGCGCCTCCGCATCGTGCAGGAGCACACTCGTGTCAAGCACGTACGTCTTTTTCACGGCCCCGCCTCCCCCGGCGCCCCCGCGCCGCTATCTTCGGACGCTGCTCCAAACCCTGGTTCCCGGAGCCAACCCGTCGACGACCAGCCACTCCCGGTCGCCGCCCCGCACGGTCACCGCCTGGAACTGTCGCCCTCTCCAGGACTCCACCATCACTCCTTGCGTTCCGTCTTCCTTGATAACGCTCGTCCTCGGCACGCGCACCCCTTCGAACTCCCCGAGCGACAGCTGGACGGCGGCAGTTCGCAACTGCGCCAGTTCCGGCCAGTACTCGACCGGTGAGATGACCAGCCTGACCCGGTCTTTGCCGTCATGGCGTTCCAGGACAACCCCGTTCGCCTCGGCGCTCTCCGGCCGGCCTTCACCCCGCAGGCGCAGGCGAAGGCGCCCACCGGCGCCAGGGAGCGCCCTCCCGCCGCTCCCCGGCGGGAGGTCGACCACGAGCCACACCTGAAAGTTGTCGACCACCTTCGCGACGGGGACACCCGGTTTGACCTGGGCGCCGGCCTTGGCCTCCACCGGTGCGACGGAGCGAGCCAACTCGGTCACGCTCTCCTTGGCCGCCACCAGGTCAGGCAGGCTCCGGGGGCCGAGAACCCCTTCGAGGCCGTCGGTATAATAGCTTACGGTGCCGGCCAGGGGCGCGCGCAAGCGCTGCGCCTGCCCGGTCCGCTGCGCCGTCAGTTGCCGCAGCTCCGCCTCGCGGCTGCTCCGGGCCCTGCGAAGGGCCTGGCTGGAGGCCCCGGCGGCCGCCGGCTTCGCCGCCAGCGGCGACTGCTCATCGAGGATCGCCCGTCGCTCGGTCTCGGCCAGGGCCCGGTCCGGCCCGGCGCGGTGGTCCTCGCCCCCAGCCTCCGGAGCGCCCGGCGCCACCCGCGCCACCAGCGCCCCCCGCGCCACCCGCTCGCCCTCCCCGGCGACCGGCTCCACCTTGCCGGCGAGATCGGAAAAGAGAACCTGCTCTCGCCGGACCACCAGCGCCTCACCCTCCACCGAGAGCCGCAGCCGCCCGTAGGTCGCCGGCTCGGTCCGCAGGAAAGCGCAGACCTTCTTCCCCGCCGGCACCCCCACGCTCAGCGCCAAGAGCAGCAATAGAAACGCCGCCACGCCCTCCCGCTCAGGGTGCCCCGCTCCAGATTTCCGTCTGGCCCGGCCCGCACCTGATCCTGCTAGTCGTGGCGGCATCTCGTTCCCACCTTGCCCGGTTTTGGCCCTGTTTCGCTGCGCGGGCTGGCCTTTCCTTCTCGGTGAGGCTCCCCCTCAACACAGGGAGGTGGCGTGAACGACCTTGTAGCCGTGGAAGGTCAGTTCCTTCACGATCGCTTCCGGGTCCTTCGTGTCCACCCGAACCACGACGTGACCGATCCCCTCCTTCGGCGAATAGGTGGCGCAGGAGAGGATGTTTATCCCGAGGTTGCGGATCACCGACGCGACATCGGCCAGCACCCCCACCTGGTCCTCGACTTCGATGGTTATCCGGCTGCCCGCCCGGGTCAGCCCCATGAGTTCGATGAACGCGTCCATGATGTTCGTCTCCGTGATGACGCCCACCACCTGCCGCCCCTCGACCACCGGCAATCCACCCACCTGGCGCTCCCGCATGAGCAGGGCCGCCTCCTCGATGGTGGCCTCGGGCGAGATGGTGAAGACCTCCCTGGTCATCACGTCCTTGACCTTCATCTTGGCGAGCAGGCTGTTGAGTTCGAAGACCGAGAGAGTGGTGGCCGGCGAAGGCGCCACCCGGAAGAGTTCGAGCTGGGTCACGATGCCGATCAGTTCGCCGTTCTTCACGATCGGGAGCCGGCGAATGCGATGGCGGCGCATCAAGTCGAGCGCGTCGAAAACGTTGGTATCCTCGGATATCACGATGGGGGTCTTGGTCATACGGTCACGGACCAGCATCTGCTCCCACCTCTTCCAAACAATCAGTGCCGGGGAATACTTCCATTCCCCGGCACTCAACTCCTTCTGCAGGCGGCAGCCTCAGCCGCCCAGGTACGCCTTGCGCACCTGCTCGTTGGCGGCCAGGTCGGCGGCGGGACCGGCGAGGGAAATCGTGCCGGTCTCGATCACATACCCCTTGTGAGCGATGGAGAGCGCCATGTGGGCGTTCTGCTCGACCAAGAGGATCGTCGTGCCGCGCCGGTTGATCTCCTGGATGACGGCGAAGATCTCCTTCACCAGGAGCGGAGCCAGCCCCATCGAGGGCTCATCCAGCATCATCAGCCGCGGCCGCGCCATGAGCCCCCGCCCCACGGCCAGCATCTGCTGCTCGCCGCCGGAGAGCGTCCCCGCCAACTGCTTCTGCCGCTCCTCCAGCCGCGGGAAGAGTTCGAAGACCCACTTCATCGTCTCCGCCGTCTCCCGGTCGGGCCGGCGGAAGGCGCCCATCTCCAGATTCTCCTTCACCGAGAGGCTGGCGAACACCCGGCGGCCCTCCGGCACCTGCGAGACGCCGGCCGACACGATGCCGTGCGGGGTCATGGCGGCCAGATTCTTGCCTTCGAAGACGATCTTCCCTTGCTTCGGCCTGAGCAGCCCCGAAACCGTCTTCAGCGTGGTACTCTTGCCGGCGCCGTTCGCCCCGATCAGGGTGACGATTTCGCCCTCTTCCACCTGCACCGACACGCCCTTGAGCGCGTGGATCGCACCGTAGTAGACGTGCAGATTCTCGACTTCCAAAAGCATCGTCAGACGGCCTCCTCCCCGAGATAGGCCTCGATCACCCTCGGGTTCCGCTTGATCTCCTCGGGCGTGCCCTCGGCGATGGTGACCCCGTAGTCCAGCACGTAGATGCGCTCGCAGAGGTTCATCACCAAGTGCATGTCGTGCTCGATGAGCAGGATGGTGAGTCCGAACCGCTCCCTGACCCACCGGATCAGGGTGAGCAGTTCCTGCGTCTCCTGCGGGTTCATGCCGGCCGCCGGCTCGTCGAGCAGCAGCAGTTTGGGCCGGGCGGCCAGCGCCCGGGCGATCTCCAGGCGCCGCTGCTCGCCGTAGGGAAGGTTCTTGGCCAACTCCTCCGCCCGGTCTTGCAGTTCGAAGATCTCGAGCAGTTCCTCCGCCTTCTGCGTGATCTCCTTCTCCTCCTTGAGGATCGGGAACCGGAGGAACGAGGCGAAGAGCGACGCTTTGGCGTTCAGGTGATAGCCGATCTTGACGTTGTCCATCACGGTCAGGTTCTGGAACAGCCGGATGTTCTGGAACGTGCGGGCGATCCCGTGCTTGGTGACCTGGTAGGGTTTGAGCCCGTTGAGCCGCTTGCCGTCGAAGATCACGTCGCCGGAGGTCGGCTCGAAGACGCCGGTGAGCAGGTTGAAGATGGTGGTCTTCCCTGCGCCGTTGGGGCCGATCAGCCCGACCAGCTCTCCCTGCTCAATCTTCATGTTCGCGTTGGAGACCGCCAGAAGCCCGCCGAAGGCCCGGGTGAGTTCCCTGATCTCAAGCAACGCCATGTACGTTCCCCCGTCCTTCCTTAGCAGACTTCGCGGGCCGCCTGCCGAACCGCTTCAGAGCATCGGTGACCTCCCAGGTGCCCAAGAGACCCTGCGGCCGGACCAGCATCATCACGATGAGCAGCGCCGAGTAGATGACCATCCGGAGCATGGCAAACTGCCGGAGCAACTCTGGCAGGTAGGTGAGCACCGCGGCGGAGAGGATGGCGCCGGTGATGCTCCCCAGGCCGCCGAGCACGATCATCGTCAGAATCTCGATCGACTTGAAGAACCCGAAAGACTTCGGGTCGATGAACATCATGTAGTGGGCGTAGAGCCCGCCCGCCAGCCCGGCCAGGCTCGCCCCGATGGTGAAGGCGGTCACCTTGAACCGGGTGGCGTTGACGCCCATCGTCTCCGCGGCGATCTCGTCCTCCCGGATGGCAAGCATCGCCCGCCCGTGGGCCGAGTTCACCAGGTTCACCACGAGCAGGACCGTGAGCAACGCCAGGCCCTCTGCGATGAAGAAGCTGGTCTTGAACGGGATTCCCGGCAGACCCCGCGGGCCGCCGGTGACGTCAAGGTTGACGATGATCACCCGGATGATCTCGCCGAAGCCCAGCGTGGCGATGGCCAGGTAGTCGCCCTTGAGCCTGAGGCTCGGGATACCGACCACCAGCCCCATCACAGCCGCGGCCGCCATCCCCGAGACCAGCACCGCCCAGAACGGCCAGTGGGCGTTGATCGACAGCATCGCCGAGACATAGGCGCCCACCGCCATGAACCCGGCGTGACCGATCGAGAACTGACCGGTGATACCGTTGATGAGGTTCAGGCTCACGGCCAGGATGATGTTGATCATGATCAAGGTGAGGATGCCGTTATAGTAGCGATCGATCATCCCCAGCCCGTAGAGCACGTTCACGCAAACGAGGCCGAGCGCGACCACCCCGACGCCGGCGAGGCTGAGGTAGTCGCGGAGCCTTTTCGAACCGGCCATTTCCGCCATCATGTTCCCTCCCACGCCTACACCTTCTCGCCGACGTTCTTGCCCAGGAGGCCTGCGGGCCGCACGAGCAAGATGATGATCAGCGCCACGAAGGCGGCGGCATCCTTCCAACTCGAGGAAACGAAGGCCGCCACCAGCACCTCCACGATGCCCATCACCATGCCGCCCAGCATGGCGCCGGGGATGATGCCGATGCCGCCCAGCACCGCCGCCACGAAAGCCTTGAGCCCGGGCATGATCCCCATCAGGGGATCGATCCGGTTGTAGAAGACGCCGACCAGCACCCCGGCGGCGGCCGCTAGAGCGGAACCAATGGCGAACGTGACGGTGATCACCTGGTTCACGTCGATGCCCATCAGGTAGGCCGCATCCCGGTCGTTGGCCACCGCCCGCATGGCTTTGCCGATCTTGGTCGACCGGACGACCCACTGCAGCAACACCATCAGCCCGATCGCCACCGCCAGGATGAGGATCTGACGGTTGTTGACGATGATCCCGCCCCACGTGTAGACCTTGAGCGGGATCACTTCCGGGAAGGCCCGGGGATCGGGCTTCAGAATAAGCAAACCTGCATTTTCGAGGAGCAACGAAACGCCGATGGCCGTGATGAGCGCCGAGATGCGCGACGCCTTCCGGATGGGCCGGTAGGCGAGCCGCTCGATGATGACGCCCGAGATGGCAGCGGCCACCATGGCGAAGACCAGCGCAGGCAGGAACGACATCTTGTAGACCGAGGTCGCGAAGTAACCCGCGAAGGCCCCGATCATGAAGATGTCGCCGTGCGCAAAGTTTATCAACTTGATGATCCCGTAGACCATGGTGTAGCCCAATGCGATGAGGGCGTAGATGCTGCCCAGCGAGACCCCATTGAACACCTGCTGGACCATCTGGAGAAGAAAAGCCTCCGGGCCCATTCTTTCACCCCTTGCCGGAGGCCGGCGGCGTGAGCCGCCGGCCTCCCAGACCTTTCTGAACGGCGAACCTGGTTATGGCTCAACCTGCTTCACGAACTTGGTGCTGCCATCCTTCTGCACCTGCAGGATGACCGCCGACTTCACCGGGTTGCGCTTGGCATCGAAGGAGAATTTCCCGGTCACGCCGACGAAGCCCTTCGTCGCAGCCAGCGCATCCCGGATCGCCTTCGGATCAGCCTTCTTCGCCTTGGCCATCGCCGCCAGCATCAGCTTGGCGGAGTCGTAGCCGAGAGCGGCGAAGGAATCCGGCTCTTCATTGTACTTGGCCCGGTACGCCTTGAGGAACGCCTTGGCGACCGTCGTCGGGCTTTCCGCCGAGTAGTGGTTTGTGAAGTAGTGACCGACCACCGCCGCCTGGCCGAGCTCGAAGAGCTTCGGCGAATCGTAGCCGTCACCGCCGAGGAAGGGCACCGTCAGGCCAAGCTGCCGCGCCTGGCGGGAGATCATCGCCACATCACCGTAGTAGCTGCCGGCGTACACCGCATCCGGATTGGCCGCCCTGATCTTCGTCAGCTGCGCGGAGAAATCCTGGTCACCGCTGGACCACTTCTCTTCGGCCACGATCTTGCCGCCGAGCTTGACGAACTGCTCCCGGAAGGTCTTGGTCAGCCCCATCGCGTAGTCGGAGGTAATTTCCGGCATCAGCGCCACCTTCCGGAGCTTAAGCTCCTTGTACGCGAAGTTCGCCATCACGAGGCCCTGGAACGGATCGATGAAGCACGCCCGGAAGATGTAGTCGCCCGCCTCGGTCACCCGTTCGTTGGTGCCACTGGGGGTGATCACCGGGATGCCGGCCTGCTGCGCCACGGGCGCCGCCGCCAGAGTGTTGCCGGAGGTGGCGGCACCGATAATGGCGAGGACCTTGTCCCGGGTGATGAGCTTGTTGAAGGCGTTGACGGTCTCGGCGGCGTCGGACTTGTTGTCCTCCACCAGCAATGTCACCTTGCCGAGGCCTTTGACTCCGCCCTGGGCGTTCACTTCTTCAACCGCCAGCTTGATTCCCTTGACGGTGTTCTGGCCATAGGTGGCCACCGCTCCGGTCAACTCTTCCACTACACCCAACTTGACTTCGGCGGCCGCCACCGCAAACGCCGACCCGACCAGGAACAAAGCTGCTGCCAGTACCGCGGACACGAACCGTTTCACGAACCAGGACTCCCTTCTCATTTCTTCTCTGGGTTTTTCTGGGGCCAGGGGCTGGGAACGCCCCCGGGCCGGGTTTCCCCGGCCCGGGAGAATGCTACGCTCTCCTGCTTAGGGTTGAACGGTCTTCACGAACTTGTAGGTCCCATCCTTCTGCACCTGGAGGATGACGGCCGCCTTGACCGGGTTGCGGTTCTCGTCGAAGGAGATCGACCCGGAAACCGCCTTGAAGCCCTTGGTCTTGGCCAGCGCATCGCGGATGGCCTTCGGGTCAGCCTTCCCGGCCCGGCGGATGGCGTCGAACATCAGGGCCGCCGCGTCGTAGCCCAGCGCCGCCAGGGCGTCCGGAACCTCCTTGTACCTCGCCTTGTAGGCCTTCACGAAGTCCTGCACGACCTTGTCGCTGGCGTCCGGCGAGTAGTGGTTGGTGAAGTAGTGGCCGACCACCGCTTCACCGCCGAGCTTGAAGAGGTCCGGAGAGTCGAACCCGTCGCCGCCGATCAGGGGCACGTTCAGACCGATCTGGCGGGCCTGCCGGGAGATCTGGGCGATGTCGGCGTAGTAGGAGCCGACGTAGATCGCCTCGGGGTTGGCGGCCTTGATCTTGGTAAGCTGAGCGGAGAAGTCCTGGTCACCGCTTGACCACTTCTCTTCCGCCACGATCTTGCCGCCGAGCTTCTCGAAGTTCTCCTTGAAGTTCTTCACGAGACCCATCGCGTAGTCAGAGGTGGTCTCCGGCATCACGGCGACCCGCTTGAGTTTCAGGTCCTTGGCGGCGAAGACGGCGCCGACCTTGCCCTGGAAGGGGTCGATGAAGCAGGCCCGGAAGATGTAGTTGCCCACCAGGGTGACCTTCTCGTTGGTGGCCGTCGGGGTGATGATGGGGATCCCCGCCTGCTGGGCGATGGGAGCGGCCGCAAGGGTGTTCGTGGAGGTGATGGGGCCGAGGATCGCGACGACCTTGTCCTTGTAGATCAGCTTATTGTAGGCGTTGGCCGACTCGGCCGCATCCGACTTGTTATCTTCGATCACCAGTTCGATCTTACCGAGCCCTTTGATGCCTCCCTTGGCGTTGAGGTCGTCGACGAGCATCTTCGTGGCGTTCACAGCGGACTGCCCGAAGCTGGCGACCGCGCCGGTCTGCTCGTACACGACGCCGATCTTGACTGTGCCGGCGGCCAAAACGCTGAGGCTACCCAGGAGGAACAGCGCCAGAAAGACTCCCAAAACCTTTTTCGTCATAGCTTGAACTCCTTTCCTTCTACTCTACTCGGGAAGCTATGGCCTTGAACCGGTTTGGGGACCTCGTCCCCGGTTTGCGCTTTTCCCCCCGGGCCGCCGTTTCCGCCCGGATCTGGCTCCGTCGCGGGGTCGGGTATAGAAAACAACGAGACCCCACTCCGCAGGGAATGGGGTCGCGACTCAACCTGCAATGCGGGTTGCCCTACGCCCTACTCCCTACTCCGGAACCACGGATGCGCTTGAACCGGTGATCGGAGGCCTCCCTCCGGCTACTTAAGCCCGTATTTCTTCCCACCATGCGAAACTCCTTCTTAGCAAGGGAAAATTCTTGGCCTCCCGTGAATGTATACACGTCCCTACCTGCGAAACAGATCCAGGGCGCGGCGGACAGCCCTACGGCCGTCCATTCGCCCGGGCGGCCGCGCCCCACCCGGGTGGCCTGGGGCGTGGCTCCGGACCTGCCTTTCGAGCCAGTTGCCGATGGGCCAGGCGAGCGGGAGCGCGGCCACGGCGGTCACCAGGTTGAAGAGACCGTGGGCGTTCGCCACCTGCCGGGCCGCCCCGCCTGCCGAAGCGGCGAGCCACCCCTCGAGCCGGGGCAGGAAGGGCAGCACCGCCGCAACCCCGGCGACGTTGAAGATCAGGTTGACCAGGCCGGCCCACCGGCCTGCCCGGCCCGCCAGAACGCCCGCCACCACCGACGGCAGACAACTGCCGATGTTCCCCCCCAGCACCAGGTGGACCGCGCCCAGAAGGCCGATGCCCCCCTCCGCCGCCAGCTTCATCACCACTCCAATGAAGACCGTGCTCGACTGGACCAGCGCGGTCAGCGCCGCCCCCGCCAGCACTCCCGCCACGGGCCGGCCGGCCGACCGAGCCATCCAGGCGGTGCCCCATCCCGGAACGTCGCCGGCGAAAGCCCGGCCCACCCACTCCAGCCCCAGAAAGACCAGCCCGCACCCGCCCAAAGCGCTGCCGGCCGAGCGCAGCCACGCCCGCCGCGACCCCGCCGCTTCTCCCGCCAGCCAAAGCAAAGCGCCGCCCCCCAAGGCCGCCCACCCGGCGGCGGCGCTGGAAAAGCCCATCAGTTGTGCGGTGGCCGTGGTGCCCACGTTCGCCCCTAGCACGGCGCCGATGGCGCCCTTGAAACCCAGGAAGCCTCCTTGGACCAGGCCCACCACCGAGACGGTCACCAGTCCACTGGAGTGCAACAACGCGGCAAACCCGGCTCCCACCAGCCAGGCGAGCGCCGGGTTATCCCCATAGTGCAGCAGAGACCGCTGGGCGGTTCCGGCCCCCAGGGCCGCCAGCCCGCCCCGGAGCAACCAAAGCCCGCCCAGAAAGGCGCCGAGACCTCCCCCAAGCCACCAGCCCACCCCGCAGTCCCTCCCCCATGCGGCGGCTACCGGTAATGCTTATGGCGCCGGGGTGCCGGTCTAGTCGCGCAGAGCCCGGCCCGGGGCGAAAGCCGGGTCGAGAAAGACATACGGGTTGGTCGTCAGCACTCGTTCCAGCACCTCGCCGCCGCTGGTCCGCCGGGCGAGCACCGGGACGCCGTTCACCGCGGACACCACCAGTTGCGGCTCGCCGGCGCCGGGGCCCTCGTCTTCCCAGAGGTCTTCGGGCGGCACCACCGTGTAGAGGACCGACACGCTCAATGCCTCCTTCGCACCAACTCGGCGCTCACGCGGCGCGGTCCGGTCACCCCGGTCTCCGGCGCACGGGACCGCGGGGCGCCGGTGCGGCCGCCGGCCTCGGCGAGGTACCGCCGCTCGCCACCTGGCAGCCCTTCGCGTTGGCCGATGAGTTCCAGGAGTTTGGTCAAGGCCTCGCTCACCCCGCCGACGGCGTCGATCAAGCCCACCTGCACCGTCTCGGCCCCCACCAGCACCGTGCCGACGTCGCGCATGAGTTCCCCGGTGCGGAACATGAGTTCCCGCAGTTTCTGCATCTCCATCCCGGAGTGTTCGGTGATGAAGCGGATGACCCGGTCCTGCATCTTGTCGAGGTACTCGTAGGTCTGGGGCACGCCGATCACGAGGCCGTTCAGGCGGATGGGGTGGATCGTCATGGTGGCGGTCTTGGCGATGAACGAGTAGTCGCTGGCCACCGCGATGGGAATGCCGATGGAGTGGCCGCCGCCCAACACCAATGAGACCGTGGGCTTCGACAGGCTGGCGACCATCTCGGCGATGGCCAGGCCGGCTTCGATGTCGCCTCCCACGGTGTTGAGCAGCACGAGCAGCCCCTTGATGCGCGGGTTCTGCTCGACCGCGACCAGCTGGGGCATGATGTGCTCGTACTTGGTGGTCTTGTGCTTGGGCGGCAGAAGCACGTGGCCTTCGATCTGGCCGACTATGCTCAGGCAGTGGATGATCGGCTCGCCAGGAGCGACCTGCGTCATCTGGCCGAACTGCCGCAGCGTCTCATCGGGGCCAGGCCGGGGCGCCTGTTCCGGCCCGGGCGGCACCTCGTACGGCTCCTCCGCCCCCGGCGGCTCGCCCTCGTCCCCCCGCAGCCCCACGTCCAGCCGTCGTCGCTCAGACACCCGCACTACCTCCCGGTTACCCCTTGTCTCCGGTAGTATGGGGTAAGAGCACCCGGGAAATGCAGGCCGGAGTCGAACCTAGACCTCCATGACGATGGGAAGGATCATCGGCCGCCGCTTCGTGCGGTCGTAAAGGAACTGGGAGAGCGCCTCGCGCACCGCCGACTTGATGCCGCCCCACTCGCCCGCCTGTTCGAGCCGCCGATCCTGCAGGGCCTCCCGCACCTTGTCCTTGGCCTCTTCGATCAGTTCCTCGGCCTCCCGCATGTAAACGAAGCCGCGGGTGACCATGTCCGGCCCGGCGACGATCTCGCCGGTCTGCGAATTCATGGTCACGACCACGATCACGATGCCGTCCTGCGAGAGCAGCCGGCGGTCGCGCAGGACGACATTGCCCACGTCGCCCACCCCGAGCCCGTCGACCAACACCTGGCCGGCGGTGACCTTGCCCGCCCGGCGCGCCTCGTTCTTGCGGAACTCCACCACGTCGCCGTTCTCCACCACGAAGACCTGGCCCTCAGGCACGCCGACGTACCGGGCCAACTGGGCATGCTTCACCAGCATGCGGTATTCGCCGTGGGCAGGGATGAAGTACTGCGGGCGGACCAGGTTGATCATCAGTTTCAGCTCTTCCTGGCTGGCGTGCCCCGAGACGTGCACCCCGGAGACCGCCTCGTGGATCACCTGCGCCCCTTGCTTGTACAGGAAGTTGACGGTGCGGGCCACCGATTTCTCGTTGCCGGGGATGGGGTTGGCCGAGATGATCACGGTGTCGCCCGGGGCGATCTCGATCTTGCGGTGCTCCGACATGGCCATCCGGGTGAGCGCCGACATAGGCTCGCCCTGGGAACCGGTGGTGATGATCACCATCTGGCTGGGCGCATAGTCGTCCACCTCGTCGAGGTCGACCAGCACCCCTTCGGGAACCTGCAGATAGCCGAGCTCCAGTGAGATGCGCACCACGTTGACCATCGACCGGCCGACCACGCAGACTTTGCGCCCGTACCTGGTGGCGGAGTCGATGATCTGCTGGATCCGGTGGACGTTCGAGGCGAAGGTGGCGACGATGATGCGCCCCGGGGAAGTCCGGAAGGTGTCGTCGAAGGTCCGTCCGACGACCCGCTCGGAGAGGGTGTAGCCCGGCCGTTCGACGTTCGTCGAGTCGGAGATGAGCAGGAGCACCCCGCGGCTGCCGTAGTCGGCGAACCGCTGGAAGTCGGTGACGGAGCCGTCGATCGGCGTCTGGTCGAACTTGAAGTCGGCGGTGTGGATGATCGTGCCGAGCGGCGTTTGGATCGCCATTGCCAGCACGTCGGGGATGGAGTGGCTGACCCGCAGGAACTCCACCTCGAAGCAGCCGATCTTGATCCGGTCGCCGCTCTGCACCACCCGGAAATCGGGCTTCAGGTGCGGGGAGACTTCGTCGAACCGGCCCTGCGAGAGCCCCAAGGCCAGTTTCGGACCGTAGACCGGGACATCGAGTTCGCGCAGGACGTACGGCAGCGCCCCGATGTGGTCCTCATGGCCGTGGGTGATGAGGATCGCCCTGACTTTCTCTTTGTTCTCCACCAGGTAGGTGATATCGGGTATGACGTAGTCGACCCCGAGCATCTCGTCTTCCGGAAAGGCCAACCCGGCGTCGATGACCACGATGTCGCGGCCGTACTCGACGACGGTCATGTTCTTCCCGATCTCGCCCGCCCCGCCCAGCGGGATCACCCGCAGGACCGGCTTGTCCTTCGCCATCCGTGACAGCCTCCGTTCCGTGCCAGGCCAGTCTTCAGCCCAGAAGCCCCAATTGGGCCAGTTCGCCCCTGAGCGTTTCGATCTCTTTAGCGGTCGCGTCCACCAACGGGAGCCGCACGCCGCCGATCGCACGACCCACTAGGGCCAGCGCCGCCTTGAGGGGCACCGGGTTGGGGGCGATGAACAGCGCCTTGAAGAGGGGTAGCAGGCGCAGGTGCAAGGCGGTAGCCTCACGGACGCGCCCCGCCCGGAAGTGGGCGATCATCTCGGCGATCTCCCGGCCGACCACGTGGGAGGCCACGCTCACCACGCCGACGCCTCCCACCGCCAGGATGGGCAGCGTGAGCGCGTCGTCGCCGGAATACACGGCGAAATCAGAGGGCGTGCGCCGTCTGACCTCGGCGATCTGAGCCAGGTCGCCGCTGGCTTCCTTGATGGCCACGATGTTCTCGATCTCCGCAAGGCGCGCCACCGTCTCCGGGAGGCAGTTGACCGCCGTCCGGCCCGGGATGTTGTACAGCATCACCGGCAACGAAGTGCTCTTGGCGACGGCGGCGAAGTGACGGTAGAGTCCCTCCTGCGAGGGCTTGTTGTAGTACGGGTTCACCAGAAGGATCCCGTCGACGCCCGTCTTCTCGGCGGCCTGGGTGAGGGCGATGGATTCCGCGGTGCTGTTGCCGCCGGTCCCGGCGATGACGGTGGTCCGCCCGCCTACCCGCTCCACGACCGTCTGGAACAGTTTCAACTTCTCTTCCTTGCTGAGCGTCGGCGACTCGCCGGTCGTGCCGCAGACGACCAGCCCGTCGGACCCCGTCTCCGCCAGCCGCTCGGCGAGCCACCCGGCCCGGGCGTAGTCGACCTCGCCGTTCTCGCCGAACGGCGTCGCCATCGCGGTGATGACTGCACCCCAATTCAACATCACAAGGCACCTCCTGGCGTTTCGTCAAGGCGGAACTCCCGGTGCAGGGCGGCCGCCGCCTTGGGGAGGTCGGCCTCGGCCACCAGGCACGAAATGTTGGTGTGCGAATCGGCGCTCTGATAGATGGTCACCCCAGCCCCCCGGAGCGCGGCGACCACCCGGGCCATCACGCCCGGGACCCCCCGCATGCCGCCGCCGACCGCCGAGACCTTCGCCAAATCCGGCCGGGTGGCCACCGCGAAGCCGAGCGCCTCCAGCCGCTCCTTGCCTCGCGCCAGGGCTTCGGCGGGCACCGCCAGTGAGACCTGTTCGGGCGAGACGTTGATCAGGTCGACGCTGATGCCCTCCCTGGCCAGCGCAGCGAAGAGGTCGACGTGACGGTCGGTGAGATCCTCCCCGTGCGCGCCCCGGACCCGCAGCTGGGCCAACCCGGTCAGGTGCGCGATGCCGGTCACCACCCGGTCGCCCCTGATCTCCACCGCAGCCGGTGGCCGGTCGCAGATCAGGGTGCCCGGCGCCTCGCTCAGCGTGCTCTTGATTCGGAGCGGCACCCGGCCGGCGGCGGCGATCTCTACGGCCCGCGGGTGGATCACTTTTGCGCCGAGGTGCGCCATCTCCGCCACCTCAGCGTAGCTGACCTGCGAGAGTAGCCGCGTTCCCTCGATGAGGCGGGGGTCGGCGGTCATGATCCCCTCGACGTCCGTGTAGATCTCCACGAGTTCCGCGCCGAGCGCCACCCCGAGCGCGGCCGCGCTGGTGTCGCTGCCACCCCGGCCGAGTGTGGTCACCTCGCCCTCGCGAGTGATTCCCTGGAACCCCGCCACCACCGCCACGCCGCCGTTGTTCAGGATGGTCGTCACCCGGCTGGGCTGCACCTCCAGGATGCGCGCCTCGCCGAATCCCCCATCGGTGATGATGCCGGCCTGCCCGCCGGTGAGGGCCGTCGCCATAAGACCCCTGGCGTTCAGCAGGCCGGCCATCACCACGGCGCTGATGATCTCGCCGCAAGAGAGGAGCAGGTCCCGGTCGCGCTCGGAGGTCTCTCCGGCTTGCAGCAACGACAGCAGGGTGTCCGTCGCGTAAGGGTCACCCCGGCGGCCCCACGCCGACACCACCACCACCACGTCGAATCCCGTCCGGCGCGCCTCCACGACCCGGTCGACGACCCTCGCGCGCTGTTCTTCCGTGGCCACGGAGGTGCCCCCGAATTTCTGGACCAGTACGCGCAAGACTCGCTCCCCCACTCTCGGCGGAACCGCCGGATCCCGCTAGCCCAGGCGCTCCGCGATCTGGATGGCGTTCAAGGCGGCGCCCTTCCGAATCTGGTCGCCGACTACCCAAAGGTTCAGCCCGGAGTCGACGGTGAGGTCTTCCCGCACGCGGCCCACGAACACCTCGTCGCGCCCCGAGAGCTCAGCCGGCATGGGGTATTCCATGTTGGCCGGGTCATCCTGCACGACCACGCCAGGCGCCGCAGCCAGGATGCGCCGGGCCTCCTCCACCGTGAGCTTCCGCTCCATCTCCACGTTGACCGACTCGGAGTGGCAACGGAAGACCGGCACCCGGATGGTGGTCGCCGTGACCTTCACCTCCGGCGCGTGCATGATCTTCTGCGTCTCGTGGACCATCTTCCACTCTTCCTTCGTGTACCCGGCTTCGGCGAAGACGTCGATCTGCGGCAGAAGGTTGAAAGCGATCTGGTAGTGCCGCGGCGCCTTGCCGTACGGCAGGATCTCGGGCGTGAAGTCGCGCCCCTCGATCACGGCCCGGCTCTGAGCGCGGAGCACCTCCATCGCCTGGGCGCCCGCCCCTGAGACGGCCTGATAGGTGGAGACGACCACCCGTTTCACCTTCGCCGCCTGGTGCAGCGGGTTCAGTGCCACGACCATGATGATGGTCGAGCAGTTGGGATTGGCGATGATGCCCCGGTGCCACTTGATGTCTTCCGGGTTCACTTCGGGGACGACCAGGGGAACCTCCGGGTCGAGCCGAAAGGCGCTGGTGTTGTCGATGCAGACCGCCCCGCGCCTCACCGCCTCCGGCACCAGCGTTTGGCTGACCCCGCCGCCGGCAGAGAAGAAGGCGATTTCCACCCCGGCGAAGCTCTCCGGGGTGGCCTCGGCAACCTTGACCTTCTCCCCCCGGAATTCCACCTCGCGCCCCACCGACCTAGCCGAGGCCAAGGCCTTGAGTTCCGCGACCGGGAAGTTCCGTTCCTCCAAGATGTGCAACAGTTCCTGCCCGACTGCGCCGGTCACGCCGACGACCGCAACCCGGTAGCCGCTCAACCCGCTTCCCCCTCGTTGGCTGTTTGACTCGCTTATTTCCCCGGCCCTGTACTCTTTCCCTCTTGCCCGCCAAAACCCGCCGGTCCCCGGAGCACCGGTTGGAGCTGCCGGCCCTCGAGCGCCTCTTCGATGGTGTCCACCAGCAGTTCGATCCTGGCCACCAGCGAGTTGCGCTTCTCGAAGGGGGCGTCCTGACCGAACGGCACGAAGAAGACGTTCTTGGCGTTCAGCAACGTCCCCAGATTCCGGGCGTTCATGCTCAGTCCGTCGTTGGTCGAGATGCCGATGACCACGGGCCGTCCGTTGCGCAGGTGCGCCTTGGCCGCCATCAGGACCGGGCCGTCGCTGACCCCGTTGGCCAGCTTCGCCAGCGTGGTGCCGGTGCACGGGGCGATTACCAGCACGTCGAGGAGGCGCCCGGGGCCGATCGGTTCGACCTCCGGAATCGTCTCCAACGGTTTCTTCCCGGTGGCGTCGGCCAAGGTCTGGCGCCAGTGTTCGGGCGTCCCGAACCGCGTCCGCTCGTTCGCCACCGAGGCGGACAGGATGGGCAGCACGTCCGCCCCCGCCTCCACCAGCCGTGGCACCTGCCCCACAACCTCCGCCAGCGTGCAATGCGAACCGGTCAGCGCCAACCCGATCCGCTTTCCGCTCAGGCTCACGACCCTCACCGCCCCTCTCCCAGCTCCTCGGCGAGGAGCCGTGCGATGAGGTCAGGCACCAGGCGGGCGAGAATCCGGCCGGCCGTCTTCGGCGCCACCTTCCCCGGCAGCCCGGGCGCCAGGATCGCCTCGAGGCCGAGTTCGGCCGCGGCCGCGAAGTCCGTACCGCCCGGGGGAGAGGCGAGGTCGACGACCAGCGCCTCCCGGCGAAGGTTCGCCAGCACCGTGCGGGTCAGCACCGGGGCGGGCACCGTGTTGAAGACGCAGTCGGCCTCGCCGGCGCATTCCGGCAACTCCTCGAAGCGCCGGGTCGAAAGACACATCTCCTCCGCCCTGGCCAGCTGGGCTGGGTTGCGCGCCACCACCGTCACCTGGGCGCCCAGCGCCTTCAGGTCGCGGGCCAGAGTGAGGCCGCACCGCCCGAACCCCAACACAAAGCAGGTGCTGCTGTGGATCGTGATCGGCAGCCGCTCCATCGCCAACATCAGCGCGCCTTCCGCCGTCGGGATGGAGTTCAGGATGGCGATGTCGTCTTCCTCGGCCAACTCCACGACCCGCAGCCCCAGCCGTTCCGCCAAGGCCCTGACGCATGGCCGGGCGAACCCGATGAGTAGGGGGGTCCCTGGGCGCAACTCCCCCAGGCTGTCCTCGTCGAGCACGAGGGTCACGCCCGGTTCGAGCACCGCCTTGACCGTGCCCTGGTCGTCGGTGTTGCTCATGGGGGCGATGACCACCTGAGCCCCCGCGACCGCCTCCCTGACCTTGCCGACCCGGCGAACCCCCGCCAACTCCGGCAATGCGGGGTACCCGGCCGCCGTCACCCCCGCCCCGGCCGCGACCAGGGCCGCGCAGAGTTCCACCTCTCGCCGGTCTCCACCCACCACGCCGATCCGGACGCCGTCCAACGCCGCCATACTCTCACCCGCCGGTCCTGCCTCAAGGTTATGGCATGATATGACCGGGGGCGAGGGAAGTGCCAGTCTCACCTGGCCTGGCGGACAGGCGGACCCGCTCAGGCCGTCTGCGGGCCGAAGACGAGCGGCTCGAGGCCATACACCAGACCGGACAGGTTCCGGACGGCCCGCACCGCCAACAGGACGCCGGGCATGAACGATTCGCGGGAGAGCGAGTCATGCCGGAAGGTGAGGTACTCGCCCGGGTTGCCGAACAGGACCTCCTGGTGCGCCACGAGCCCGGGAAGCCGCACGCTGTGCACCCTGACGCCGGAGTACTCCCCGCCGCGGGCTCCGGCGATCCGCTCCGTCTCCGCTCCGGGGGTGGGCGTCACCGTCACCCCCGCCTGCTGGCGAGCCTCGGCGATCAACTCCGCCGTCTTGATGGCAGTTCCCGACGGCGCATCGAGCTTTCCCGGGTGGTGCAGCTCCACGATTTCGACCTGCCCGAAATAGCGGGCAGCCAGGGCGGCGCAGCGCATCAGCACCAGCGCCCCAATGGCGAAATTGGGGGCTACGATGCAGCCGAGGCCCTTCTCCGCCGCCAGCGCCCCCACCCGCTCCAGCTCTCCCTTGGCGAGGCCCGTGGTCCCGACCACCGGGCGCACCCCGTTGCGCAGGGCCGCCGCGATCCGCTCGGCCAACCCGTCGGGGCGGGTGAAGTCGACCATGACCTCCGCGCCGCGCTCCCGCAGCGCCGTCTCGAGTTCGCCTTCGCAGCTCACCCCGAGGCGCCCCGCGCCGGCCAGTTCCCCGGCGTCCTCGCCCGGATGGGCTGGGTCCACCGCGGCGACCAGCTTCAGGTCGGGCGCGCCGGCAATGGCCTTGACCACTTCGCGGCCCATCTTCCCGGCCGCCCCGACCACCATCACCCTGATCGGCTCAGCCATGCCGTTCTCCTCCTTGAGCGGCCGCGGGCCCTTCCGGGCCGGCGGGCCGCCGGTTGCATCCATTTTCATATACCTGCCAGGGCTTGTCAAGGCGGCCCCCAGCAAAAAGCGGGGAAGAGGCTCCTCCTCTTCCCCGCTCCCGTCGCAACCGGATCAATGCACTTCCACGTCGTGGGCCCCCTGCCCCCGCAGGATGCCCGCGGCCTTCTCGACCTTGTCCGACCCCGTCTTCACCAGGGCCAGCACCTGCCCGGCCTTCACCTGGTCGGCATAGAAACGGCCCCGGCTCTCCGGGATCCCCCAATCGACCAGCCCGCCGGCCAGGCCGCCCGCGACGGCGCCCGACAGCGCGGCGGCGATCGGGCCAGCCGCGACGATCGGTCCCAGCCCGGGGATGGCGAGCGCGCCGACGCCCGCCAGGAGCCCCGCGACCCCGCCGAGCGCGCCGCCGGTCACCGCGCCGGAGGTCAGGTCATTCCCCCCGCCCCCCATGCTCAGTTCGCCGTGGTCGTCTTCTTCCTCGCCGCCCTTGCTGACGATGCTGATCTCGTTGCCGGTGAAACCCTGGTCCTTGAGCGCCCGGACCGCCCGTTCGGCGTAGGCCTCGCTGCCGAACACACCGATGACTGTCGACATTCGCATACCCCCCTGTTTGGAGACTCTCGCCCCGTATTCTCCCCGCCGGAGAGGGGGATATGCCGCGCCGGCTCAGCTGGGCGCGGTGCGGTCTTGCAGCCGCAGGAACTCGGCGATCAACTGGTCGAGCTTGTAGCTCACCTGGATCGCTTCATCCCCGCGGAGGCCCTCGTTCTCCTCCGCCAGGTCGTGGAGGCGCTGGCGGAGCGTCTGTATCTCAACCAACAGGTTTTCCAGGCGCGCTTCGAGTCCCACTCTGCTCCCTCTCCCCCGCGACCTTTCCGGTCAGCGCCCCGAGTGACCAAATCCGCCGGAGCCCCGCTCCGTCTCGTCCAGCCCGCTCTCTTCGTCCCACTCCGCCTGCACGACCGGAACCACCACCAGCTGGGCGATCCGCTCACCCCGCCGCAGCGTGAAGGGTTCGCTCCCCAGGTTGATCAGGATGACCCCGACTTCGCCGCGGTAATCGGCGTCGATGGTCCCCGGCGTGTTCAACGTCGTCACGCCGTGCCGCAGCGCAAGGCCCGAGCGCGGCCTGACCTGGCCCTCGTAGCCGGGGGGGATGGCAAGCCGCAGGCCAGTCGGCACGAGGCGCCGCTCGCCGGGTGCGAGGGTGACCTCGCCTTCGACCGCCGCCATGAGGTCGCACCCACTCGCCAAGGCGCTCATGTAGCGCGGCAGGTCGAGGCCGGCGCCGTGAGGCAGGCGCTCGACCGCCACCCGGACCGTCGTCATGCCCCGCCCTCCCGGCGCTGCTGGTCCCAGGGGCCGATGGCCGCCAGGGTGATTCGCGGCCCGGCGAGCAACTCCGCCGCCAGCTCGTTCACGTCCTGCACCCGGACCGCGTCGACCTGGGCCACCAGTTCGTCGGGCGTCTCGTAGGGCTCGTCGAAGAGTTCCGCTTTCGCCGTCCGGCTCATCCGGCTGGCGGTCGATTCCAGGGAAAGCATCAAGCTTCCCTTCAGTTGCTCTTTGGCGCGGTGGAGTTCCTCTTCGGTGACCCCGTCCCTCACCACCCGGGCGAACTCCTGCCGCACGAGCTCCTCCACCTGGCCGGCGTTGTGCGGGCTGCAGCCGGCGTAGATTGCGAAAAGGCCCGTTTCCTGGTAACACACGTGGTAGGAATAGGTCGAATAGACCAGGCCCCGCTCCTCCCGGAGTTCCTGGAAGAGGCGGGAACTCATCCCGCCGCCCAGGATCACGTCGAGCGCGAAGAGCGCGTACTTTCGTTCATCGTTGCGCCTCAGCCCCTCCACGCCCAGGCAGAGGTGAACCTGTTCCGTGTCCTTGTTGCGCACCATGCGCCGGGGGGCGGCCGTCCACGCCGGCTCGGGGGTCTCCT
>JBLNBQ010000017.1:0-21041 GCA_050260095.1 Chitinophagales bacterium | reverse complement strand
ACTACCACCTGGGCATCGTGCAGACCGCCACTCCTGGCCAGGTCCTGGCCGTGCGGGTGCCGCCGACCAGAGGGCTCCCCGGCGCCACGGTCACGGGCCAGCCTTTGAGCCCCAAGCCCGGGCACGATGTGCGCCTGCCCAAGGGGAAGAACACCGAAGCCGGCTCCAACCCTGACGAACTGGTCGCCCAGACCACGGGCCAAATCGTGGTGACCGGCGGCAAGGTCAACGTTCTGCCCGTGTACGAAGTGCGCGGCGACGTGGATTTCAGCACCGGAAACATCGAATTCGTGGGCAGCGTGGTCGTCGGCGGGACGGTGCGGAGCGGCTTCACGGTGCGGTCCGCCGGCAACATCGAGATAAGAGGCTCGGTGGAGGCGGCCACGGTCATCGCGGAGGGCGATGTGGTGGTGCGGGGTGGCGTCCAGGGCGGCGACCGGGGCCGGCTGGTGGGAAGAAACATCTGCGCCCGGTTCATCCAGAGCTGCCGGGTGGAGGCGACCGGCGACGTGCTGGTCGAGGAAGCCCTCATGTATGGAGACGTCTTCGCTCAGGGGCGGGTGGAGGCCAGGGGTAGCCGAGGGCGGATCGTCGGGGGGACCGTGCGGGCCGTGCGCGAGGTGGCGGCCAAGGTGATCGGCGCCAAGCTGGGCACCCGCACCGAGATCATGGTTGGGGTGAATCCCGAACTGCGCGGCGAACTCGACCGCGTGGGCCAGGACCTGGCAGCCCGGGAGCGGCAGCTGGAAGAGGTCGTCAAGGCCTTGCGCCTCATCAAGGAGGCGTTGACGGCGGGCCGGCCCATCCCGGGCGGCGATCCGGAGCGGCTGGGCAAGCTGGCGGCGGCGATGACCGAGCTCAGCGATCAGGTGGAGCGCCTGCGCCACCGGCGCGACGAACTCGCCAAGATCGTGGCGACCGCGGGGCAAGGGAGCGTCAAAGCCACCGACACCATGCTCCCGGGGGTCCGGCTCACCATCGGGCCGCTGACCACGCTGATCCAAGACGAAGTGGCACGGGCCGTCTTCCACCTCGAGGACGGGGAAATCCGGCAGGGCATCATCTGACGCGGCGGGAGCGTCGTGCCAGGAGGGGGCGTGAACCGTGAGCATCCGTCCGGTTGATCTGGGTGTGATCGTGCAGCGAACGACAGAGGTCGACCGCGCAGGGCAGATGCAGAACCAACGGGCGGCCTTGGCCCAACAGCAGTTCGGGCTCGAACTCAAGGCCACGCTGGAGAAGCGGGAGACCGAGGTCAAAGGGGCGCCGGAAGCGGCCCACCTCTCCGTGAACCCGGACGCCGGCCGGGAGTCCCAGAAACGGGCGCCCGGCGGCAAGAAGGAGCGCGGGTCTCGCGAGCCGGAAACCGAGCGAGCGCCGGTGCGGCGCCCCGGCGATCCGGGAGGGCGGCTCGACATCAAGCTATAGGAGTAGTGGCGAATGGAATGGGTGCTGTTCGGGTTGGGCGTCCTGGCGATCGGCGGCGCACTCTACCTCGGCTTTCGTGAGCGGCGGGACTACGCTCGCCTCCAAGAGCGCGCCAGCAAGGAGCCGGGGGATCTCGAGGAGATCTCCCTGGTGGTGGCCGACTTGGAGCAAGAGTTGACGCAGACCGCTGAGCGCATCGTGACGGCTCTGGAGGAGCGCGCAGAGACGCTGCGCCGGCTGATCGCCGAGGCGCGCGAAGTTGCCGAGCAGGCAGGCGCGGCTTCCGAACCGGCCCCCGCAGCCCAAGCAGTGCACGCGGTTGCACCGGCGGCGGAGGCGGCGCCCGCGGCGGAGCAGCCGAAGCCGGCGAAGGCGCCGCGCAAGAGCGGCAGGGCCAAGGAAACCCCGGTCGCGGCGGAAAGCGCAGCGGCCCCTGGCAAGGGCGGAGAAGGCGGCGTCAAGGGACAGGAAGCCGCGGCGCCGCGTGGTTGGCGCACCATGGAGACGCGAGTCTGGGAACTGGCCCGGCAGGGTCGCGACGTGGAAGAGATCGCCCGGGAGCTGTCGATCGGCAAGGGTGAAGTCAAGCTGATCCTCGACTTAAGAAAGGCACAGGCGAGGTAAGGTATGCTCATCGACCGTCAAACGCTCTTGGGAATAGGTGTAGGCTTGCTCCTGGCCGCCACGCTGTCGGCGGTCGCCGGGCACCAGGCGGGGCGGGTCTCCGACCTGGAGGTCATTCGACGGGCCAAGGAACTCGGCATGTCTTTTCCGGGGGAACAGCGTGCGGCCGGCCCCGCGCCGGCGAGCGCCAGGCAAGCCCCCGCGCCGGCGCCGGACGCCCGGGCGGAGAGCGACACCGTGACGGTGGCTGTGCCGCAGGGAGCCAGTGTGGCCTACGTGGCGCGGCTTCTCTCCGAGAAGTCGCTCATCGCCGATGAGACCGAGTTTCTCAAGGTGGCGGGGGAACGCAACGTCGGCACCCGGTTCAAGCCTGGCACTTACCGGTTCCCCCGCGACGTGCGCGTCCGTGACCTGGTCAGCGTCCTGCTGGCCGGCCCCGAGCCTCAATAATTCTTGTCAGCTTTAGTGGGGTATGGTAAACTTACTTCCGGTGTTCATTACACACGCCTTCAGAGGAGCCAAAGGGTGCCGGGCAGCCGGTCTTTCGCCCCGATGAAGAAGGCGGCGGAGAAAACCGCGGGGAAGGGAGGTGACCAAACGTGGCCGTGATCTCCATGAAGCAGCTCCTCGAAGCAGGGGTGCACTTCGGTCACCAGACCCGTCGCTGGAATCCCAAGATGAAAGAATACATCTTCACCGAGCGCAACGGCATCTACATCATCGATTTGCAGAAGACCGTGCGCAAGGTCGAGGAAGCGTACAACTTCGTCCGCTCGATTTCCGTCGGCGGCGGGCGGATACTGTTCGTCGGAACCAAGAAGCAGGCGCAGGAAGCCGTCAAGGAAGAGGCGATCCGGGCTGGCCAGTACTTTGTCAACGTGCGCTGGCTGGGCGGGACGCTTACCAATTTCGCCACCCTCAAGTTGCGCATCGCGCGGATGCGCGAACTCGAGCGGATGGAGGAGACGGGGGCTTTCGCCTCACTGCCGAAGAAGGAAGTGCTCGAACTCCGCAAGGAGTACGATCGCTTGAGCCGCTTCCTGGGCGGGATCAAGGAAATGAACAAGCTGCCTGACGCGCTGTTCGTGATCGATCCCCGCAAGGAACGGATCGCCGTGGCGGAGGCGCGCAAACTGCGCATCCCCATCGTCGGTCTGGTCGATACTAACTGCGATCCCGACGAAGTGGACTACGTGATCCCCGGGAACGACGACGCTATCAGGGCTGTGAAGCTCTTGACGGCGAAGATGGCCGATGCCGTGCTCGAAGGTCGAGAGGGCCGTCAGGAAACGCCCGAAGAGACGCCTGAAGACGAGGTAGCGGAAGATGAGGTGGGGATGGAGGCTTAAGCCTTCTCCCCGCCTCCCTTTCAGGGAGGGTGAATGACGTGGCCGTAACGGCCGAGATGGTGAAGGAGCTTCGGGAGAGAACCGGAGCCGGGATGATGGACTGCAAGCGGGCGCTTGCGGAGGCTGACGGCGACGCGGAGAAGGCCATCGAGATCCTGCGCGAGCGGGGTCTGGCCACCGCGGCCAAGAAGGCCGGGCGGGTAGCCTCAGAGGGCCTAGTCGTCGCCTATGTCTCCCCCGACGCCAAGGTTGGGGCCTTGGTCGAGGTCAACTGTGAGACCGACTTTGTCGCTCGCAACGAGGAGTTTCAAGAGTTTGCCGCGGAGCTTGCCCAGGCCGTCACCGGGATGAGCCTCGCCAGCCCGGTGGGGGAGGGCGCCACCCTGCTCGACCAGGCGATGCCCGGCGGCACCGTGAACGAGCGCCTGACCGCGCTGATCGCCAAGATCGGGGAGAACATGGCGGTTCGCCGCTATGCCCGGTTCGCAGTCACCGGCGCGGGGCGCGTCGATGCCTACATCCACATGGGCGGGCGGATCGGCGTGCTGGTCGAGGCGACCGCGAGCGGCGACGCCGTGGCTGCCAGCGATCCGTTCAAGGGAGCGCTGCGCGATGTCGCCATGCAGGTGGCGGCGGCCCGGCCGGAGTACGTCCGGCGCGAGGAGGTCCCGGCCGACGTGGTGGAGCGCGAGATGAGCATCTATCGCGCCCAGGCGGCCAACGAGGGCAAGCCGGCGCAGATCCTCGACAAGATCGCCCAGGGCAAGCTCGAGAAGTTCTTCAAGGACACTTGCCTGGTTGAGCAGCCGTTCATCAAGGACACCGATCGTTCGGTCGACGCCATGCTCAAGGAGCGGGCGAAGGAAGCCGGCGGCGAGCTGTCGGTGGTCCGGTTCGCCCGGTTCGAGCGGGGCGAGGGGCTCGCCAAGCGCGACGAGGAAGCCAGCTGACCAGAGCCGGCCTTTCCCGCGCACGCACAGGGAAAGTGACGCAGGCAAGCGAGGGAGCACGATGGAGCCAGGAAGGCCCAAGTACCGGCGGGTCATGCTCAAGCTTTCGGGAGAGGCTCTCGCGGGCGAGAAAGGTTTTGGGGTCGATCTAGAGGTCATCGAAATGATCGCCCGGCAAGTGGCTGAAGTCCACCAGTCGGGTGTGGAAGTGGCCATAGTCGTGGGCGGGGGCAACATCTGGCGCGGGGCGCCGGCCTCCGCCCGCGGCATGGACCGTCCGACGGCCGACTACATGGGGATGCTGGCCACCGGTATCAACGCCCTGGCCCTCCAGGACGCGCTCGAGAAGTTGGGCATCGAGACCCGCGTGCAGACCGCGATCGAGATGCGGGAGATCGCCGAGCCTTACATCCGCCGACGTGCCGTGCGCCACCTGGAGAAGGGCCGGGTGGTCATCTTCGCGTGTGGCACGGGCAACCCCTATTTCTCCACCGATACCACGGCCGCGCTGCGGGCCGCCGAGATCGACGCCGAGGTGATCCTCATGGCGAAGCGGGGCGTCGACGGCGTCTACGATTCCGACCCCCGGCGCAACCCGGGCGCCAAGCGGTTCGACCGGTTGAGCTACCGGGAGGTTCTCTACCGCGGCTTGGCCATCATGGATTCCACCGCCACTTCACTGTGCATGGACAACCGCATTCCGATCATCGTCTTCAACTTCGGAGAAGTCGGTAACATCCAACGCGCCTGCCTGGGTGAGGCCATCGGGACTTTGGTGGGAGGGAGCGACGACGATGGTGAAGGAAAACCTTAAGACCGCGGAAGGCAAGATGAAGGGGATCATCGAGGCCACGAAGCACGAGTTTGCGCTGGTCAGGACCGGACGGGCCAACCCGCAGATCCTGCACCGCATCCAGGTCGAGGCCTACGGTTCGCTGATGCCCATCGACCAAGTCGCCAATCTGTCCGCTCCGGAAGGCCGGCTGCTGGTGGTCACCCCGTACGACAAACACACGCTCAAGGATATCGAGCGGGCCATCCTCAAGTCCGATATCGGTCTGACCCCCACCAACGATGGCAACGTGATCCGCCTCGCCATTCCCCCGCTCACCGAAGAGCGGCGGAGAGAACTCGTGAAGGGTCTCCACAAGCAGGCGGAAGAGGCCCGCGTCGCCGTGCGCAACGTGCGGCGGGACGGCAACGAGGCCTTGAAGGCGCTCGAGAAGAAGGGCGAGGTCACCGAGGACGAAGCCCGGCGCGGCCAGGAAGAAATGCAGAAGCTCACGGATAAGTATATTGAGGAGATCAACGCGCTCCTGGCGGCCAAAGAGAAGGAGATCATGGAAGTCTAGCGAGGTGGGCGATGACCGGCGCAGACCTGGTCCTGGGGCTTCCGCTGAAGGAGGCGGCCGAACGGCTCTCGGCGGCGGGGATGACGTTCTCGGTGAGGACTACCGGGGTGGTCGGCCGGCCGGCGATGGATCGCCGGTGTGAGCGTGACCGGCTGGTTCGGGAGGAAAGCCGGGTGGTCCAAGTGCGGGAGCGTGACCAAGGGCTGGAGCTGGTGGTTGCGCCGGCATTCCGGCGGTCCAGCGACGAAGCATAAGGATGCCCCCTCCTCGGTGAGGGGGCATTGCCGCACCTGACGGTGCGTTTTCGGGGAGGTTCGAGGAGTGCAGACGGGGCGAGGGCCGGACACTGAGGCAGCGCAGAGGGGGCTGCCCCGGCACGTGGCGGTCATCATGGACGGTAACGGCCGGTGGGCAGCCCAGCGCGGGTTGCCCCGGACGGCCGGCCATCAGGAGGGGGTCAAGCGCGCCCGCGAGCTGGTCAAGGCCTGCGGGCGGCGGGGCATCGAAGTCCTGACCCTGTATGCCTTTTCGACCGAGAACTGGCGCCGCCCGCGGGAAGAGGTCTCGTTCCTGATGGGCCTCTTCGAGCGCAGCCTGCGTGAGGAGATCGGCAACCTGCACCACAACGGGGTGGTCTTCAGGGCCATCGGCCGCGTGGGGGAGTTGTCCCCTTCCATGCAGGAGGCGATCCGCCAGGGTGAAGAACTGACCGCGAGGAATCGCGGGCTGATCCTCAACGTGGCGTTCAACTACGGAGGGCGCGCCGAGTTGGTCGACGCCTTCCGCAGCCTCGCCAGGCAGGTGAAGGCGGGGGAGATCGACCCGGAGGCCGTCGACGAGCGGCTGGTCGCGGCCCATCTGGCGACCGCCGGCCAGCCCGACCCCGATCTGGTCATCCGGCCCAGCGGGGAACAGCGCCTGAGCAACTTCCTCCTGTGGCAGGCCGCCTACGCCGAGCTGTACCTGACGCCTGTGCTGTGGCCAGACTTCACCGAAACCGACTTCGAGCGCGCCCTGGAGGCGTATCGCCAGCGGGAGAGAAGGTTCGGTTCCGTATGAGCGCGCCGGCCGCTGGATCGGGACTTCTCCCGCGGGTGATCACCGCGGTCTTGGGGATACCTTTTCTACTTTGGCTCCTTTGGGTAGGCGGCACGCCGCTCTTCTTCATCGTGGAGGTCGCGGCGGCGCTGATGCTGTGGGAGTTCCACCGGTTGGTCACCGCCGGCGGACGGGGCCCGCACCTGGTTCTGCTCCTCTTGGCCGGGCTCGGCGTCGCGACCGCCATCGGGCGTGAGGAGCCCGGTTTGGCCACGGGCGCACTCTTCGCCGCGCTGGCGCTGGAGGCGGTCCGCGGGCTCTTCCAAAGCCAGGACGGCACGCTCCTGCGCCGTGCCGGGGCGCTGGTCATGGGGGCGCTCTACATCGGTTATCCGGTGGGTGTCCTGCTTCGCCTGCGGGCGGTCTCGTTCTGGTGGCTGGGTGGCGCGTTCGTGCTCACCTGGACCAACGATATCCTGGCGTACCTGGTGGGCGTGAGCGCCGGCCGCCGGCGGCTGGCGCCGCAGATCAGCCCGAAGAAGAGCGTGGAAGGGGCGGTGGGCGGGCTGGCCGGGACGGTCCTCGCCGCGACCCTGATCCGCGGGTGGTTCGGCTTCGACCTGGCGGGGGCGGCCCTGACGGGCGCGGTCTGCAGTGCGGCGGGGGTGCTCGGCGACCTGATCGAATCGGCGCTCAAGCGGGAGGCCGGAGTCAAGGACAGCGGGCGCCTCCTGCCGGGGCACGGCGGGTTGCTCGACCGGTTCGATTCGGCCTTTCTGATTCTGCCCGTCCTTTATCTGCTTCGCGGGATTGTGCGGTAGGCGGTGATGGCCGTGGGAGGCAGGGACAGTCTGGCGCTTGCCTTGCGCAACCTTGGTTTGGTGCTCCTCGTCACGCTGGCCGGCGTTTACCTGGCCAAATTGCTCTTCCCGTTTTTGGTGGGGCTCGTCGTTGCCATCCTGCTGGATCCCCTGGTCGCGCTCCTTGCCCGCCGGCGCCTGCCCCGGGGGTTGGTGGCCGTCTTCCTCTTGATTGGCTTGACCTTGGCGGCGCTGGCGGTGGTCGCGGTAGGGCTGGTCCGGCTCAGCAGCGAACTCAACCGGCTGGTGGAGGAGGCCGGTGGGGCGGAGGCCCTGCGTCGCTTCGCCGGTTCCTGGACCGAACTCGGGAACATGCTGCGGGGGCAGCCGGCGCAGCAGGGGCTGGGGGCACTCGCCAAGTGGGGCCTGGTGCTGGTCAAGGGGGTTCCGGGCGCGGTCGTGGCGCTGGTCATCAGCCTGCTCTCCGCGTATCTCCTGCTGCGCGATTGGGATCACCTGCTGGCCTGGACCCTGAGCCTGCTGCCGCGGCGGTGGCGCCGCACCGGCGAGGAGACGGTCCGGCGGCTGGTGGCTGGGGTGGGCGGGATCATCCGGGCCCAGTTGCTGCTCGCCCTGGTGACGGGGACGCTGGCGGTCATCGGTCTTTCGTTCCTCAGCGTCGGCTACGCGTGGCTCTTGGGGCTGGCCGCCGCCGTGCTCGACCTTGTGCCGATGATCGGGCCGTCGGCCGTCTTCCTGCCGCTCGCGCTGTACCTGGCGCTGACCGGCGAACCGGGGCGGGCGCTCGGGGTACTGGGCGTCGCGGGCGTGAGCGCAGTCGTGCGCCAGGTGATGGAGCCGCGCCTGCTCGCCGCGGGCGCGGGGCTGCACCCGCTGGCCATGCTCCTGGCGGTCTACGCGGGCTACCGGTTGTTCGGGCCTTTCGGGCTCATCGTGGGGCCTCTGGCTGCGGCGTTCTTCGCTGCTCTGTTCCAGGTGGCGGTGCAGCCTTTACTCGACAGCGAATAGGGAGGGCGAAAACGTGCGCAGCGTGGCGATCCTCGGTTCCACCGGCTCCATCGGGACTCAGGCTTTGGAGATGGTGGAACGCAGTCCGGCCGAGTTCCGGGTCACCGGGCTGGCGGCGGGACGCCGGGTGAAGCTCCTCGCCGACCAGGTGCGCCGTCATCGCCCAGATTGGGTGGTGGTTGCCGGCGAAGCGGAGGCCGTGCAGCTCAAGGCCGAGCTCGGCGCGGCGGCCACCGGGCTGGCGGTCGAGTGGGGCGATGAGGCCCTCGCGGCGCGGGCCGCGGCGCCGGCAGACGTGGTGCTCGTGGCGGTGGTCGGGGCGCGCGGCCTGCTGCCCGCCTTGAAGGCCCTCGAGGCCGGCCGCACGGTCGCCCTGGCCAACAAGGAGACCCTCGTGGCCGGCGGGGCGCTGGTGGGGGAGGCGGCCCGCCGGGGCGGGGGGCGGCTGATCCCGGTCGACAGCGAACACTCGGCCATCTTCCAGTGCCTGGCCGCAGGCGGCAGCGCGGGGTTAGCCGGCCTCATCCTGACCGCGTCGGGCGGCCCGTTTAGGGGACGCCGGCCGGAGGAGCTCACGGGAGTCACCGCCGACGACGCCCTCGCCCACCCGACCTGGCGGATGGGCTCCCGGATCACGGTGGACTCGGCCACGCTCATGAACAAAGGCCTCGAGGTCATCGAGGCCCATTGGCTCTTCGGCGTGGCGTACCCGCAAATCAGCGTGGTTATTCATCCCGAGAGTATCGTACACTCGTTGGTGGAGATGCGCGATGGCTCGGTGCTGGCGCAGCTTGGCTGGCCGGACATGCGCCTGCCGATCCACTACGCCTTGAACTACCCGGAGCGGCGGCCGAGCGGCCTCAAGCCCTTCGACCTCGCCGCCGCCCGGCGCCTGACCTTCCTCCCGGTTGACTGGTCCGCCTACCCCTGCCTCCGCCTGGCCATCCAGGCCGGGGAGGCCGGCGGGACGTGGCCGGCGGTGCTGAACGGGGCCGACGAGGTGGCGGTGGAGGCGTTCCTGGCTGGGCGGCTCGGGTTTACCGGCGTGGCGGCGGTGGTCGAAACGGTGCTGGAACGGTACTCCGGCGGCCCCGCCGGCAGCCTGGCCGACGTGTTGGCGGCTGACGGGTGGGCCCGCCGAGAGGCGGCGGAGGTGATCGCAGAGCAGTGAACATCATCGCAGTGGGTCTCGTGCCGATTGCAGCGTTCATCTTTGTCCTCGGGCTGATGGTCTTCGCGCACGAGTTCGGGCACTTCGCCCTGGCCAAGCGCGTGGGGATCAAAGTCGAGGAGTTCGCGCTGGGCATGGGTCCCCGCCTGGTCGGGTGGCGCCGGGGCGAGACGTTGTACTCGCTTCGCCTGTTGCCGGTGGGCGGGTTCTGCAAGATGGCGGGGGAGGACGCCGCCGGCGGGGGGCTCTCCGCTGAGAAAGTGCCGGAGGCGGAGCGGGCGCGGCAGTTCGGCGCCAAGCCCCCCTTCCAGCGGGCCCTCGTCCTCGCGGCCGGCCCCGTGATGAACTTCGTCCTGGCGGCTTTGGTCTACGCCGCCCTCTTCAGCCTCTTCGGGATTCCCACCGGTTACGTCGAGGGCGCGGTGGTGGGCGAGGTCTCCCCGGGCACCCCGGCGGCCGAGGCGGGGCTGCTCCCTGGGGACCACATCCTCAAGGTCGACGACGTTCCGGTCCGCACCTGGGAGCAGATGGCCGAGCGAGTCTCGACGCAGCCAGGACGCCCGTTGACGCTGACAATCAAGCGGGCCGGGCGCAGCGGCGAACTGCGGCTCAAGGTGACGCCGCAGCCGCTCCAGCGCCCCGACGGCAGGGGCGTCATCGGGTTCATCGGCGTCGTGCGCCGGTCGAGCGAGGTCCAGAAAGTTGGGTTCCTGGAGGCCCTCCGCCTGGGGTTCCTGCAGACTTTGCAGGTGATCCTCGCCATGTTGAGCGGTCTGTGCCAGCTGGTGACCGGCAGGGCGCAGGGACCGGTCACGGGTCCGGTGGGGATCGCGCGCATGACCGGCCAGGCCGCCCGGTACGGGCTCAACAGTCTCCTCGAACTCACCGCGTTCCTCTCGATCAATCTCGGCATCGTCAACCTTCTGCCGGTGCCGGCGCTCGACGGCGGGCGACTGGTCTTCCTGGGGGTGGAAGCCGTCCGGGGCCGCCCGCTCAATCCCGAGAAAGAAGGCTTCATCCATTTCCTCGGCTTTGCCGTCCTCATGCTGTTTCTGGCGGTGGTCACGCTCAAAGACCTCGAGCGCCTGCTGCTGCCGGCGAGACTGGGGTGAACGACGTGAAGGAGCGGCGGCGTACCCGCCCGGTCAAGGTGCGTGAGCTGACCATCGGCGGTGGACAACCGGTCGTCGTCCAGTCCATGACCAACACCGATCCGCACGATGCGGCGGCCATCCTGGCCCAGATCGCCGCGCTGGCGGAAGAGGGCTGTGAACTCGTCCGTCTCGCCGTGCCCGACGCTGAGGCCGTGGAGGCGCTGCGCGAGGTGATGCGCCGGTCGCCCCTGCCGGTGGTGGCCGACATCCATTTCGACTACCGCCTGGCTTTGGGCGCCATCGAGGCCGGCGTCGACAAGGTGCGGGTGAACCCCGGCAACATCGGGAGCCTCGAGCGGGTGCGGGCGGTGGCGGCGGCGGCGCGGACGCGGGGTATTCCCATCCGCATCGGGGTCAACGCCGGGTCGCTCTCCCCGGCGGTGCGCGCCCGCTTCGGCGGCGCCACCCCCGAGGCGCTGGTGGAGAGCGCGGCGGAAGAGGTGGCGGCGCTGGAGGCGGCGGGCTTCGAGGACATCGTGCTCTCGCTCAAGGCATCCAGCGTGCCGTTAACCATCGAGAGTTACCGCCTGGCGGCGGACCGGTTCCCGTACCCGCTGCACGTGGGAGTGACCGAGGCCGGACCGCCGGGGCGGGGCACCATCCGCTCGGCGGTGGGCATCGGGACTCTGCTGGCCGATGGGATAGGCGACACCATCCGCGTCTCGCTTACCGGGGATCCGGTGGTCGAGGTGACGGCCGCGTACGAGATCCTCAAGGCGCTGGAGCTGCGTGAGCGGGGGCCGGTCATCATCTCCTGCCCGACTTGCGGGCGGTGCCGCATCGACCTGCCCCGGGTGGTGCGGGAAGTGGAGGAGCGGGTGCGGGGCCTGGCCGAGCCGGTGAAGATCGCCGTCATGGGTTGCGCGGTGAACGGCCCAGGCGAGGCGCGCGAGGCCGACCTGGGGATTGCAGGCGGGCGGGAAGAAGGGCTACTCTTCCGGCGCGGCGAAATAGTGCGGAAGGTTCCGGGTGAATCCCTGGTAGAGGCCTTGATGGCCGAGCTGGACCAGTGGCGCCGGGAAGAAGCGGCGGGGGATGGATGCTCCCGCCCGGAAAGTCGGGAGGAATAAACGCAGGATGCGGATGTCACAGCTGTTTGCGCCGACGTTGCGCGAGGTGCCCGCCGAGGCGGAGACCGTAAGTCACCAGCTCATGCTGCGCGCCGGGCTGATCCGCAAGGCGATGTCCGGGGTCTACTCCTATCTCCCCCTGGGCTGGCGGGTCCTGCGAAAGATCGAACAGATCGTCCGGGAGGAGATGGATCGGGCTGGGGGCCAGGAGCTGCGGCTCCCCATCGTCCAACCGGCCGAACTCTGGCAGCAGAGCGGTCGCTGGGATGTCTACGGCGACGAGATGTTCAAGCTGAAAGACCGCCACGGGCGCGACCTGTGTCTCGGACCGACCCACGAGGAGATGGTCACCGCGGTGGTGCGCGACGAGGTGCGCTCTTACCGCCAGTTGCCGCTGATGGTGTATCAAATCCAGAACAAGTACCGGGACGAGATCCGTCCCCGGTTCGGCCTCATGCGCGGGCGGGAGTTCATCATGAAGGACCTGTACTCCTTCGACCGCGACGAGGAAGGACTCAAGGAGAGCTACGGCAAGATGTACGAGGCCTACTGCCGGGTCTTCGCCCGGTGCGGCCTCGAATCCCGGGCCGTCGAGGCGGATCCGGGGGCCATCGGCGGCACCGGTTCGCACGAGTTCATGGTCATCGCCGATACCGGAGAGGCGGCCATCGTCTCGTGTCCCTCCTGCGGGTACGCCGCCAACGTGGAGAAGGCCGAGTGCCCGCCGCCGGCCGCGGTGGCGCCGGAGAGCGGCGGGGCCGGGCCGCAGCCGGTCGCCACGCCCGGGGCGAAGACCATCGACGATGTGTCCGCCGTCCTTGGGGTGTCGCCCGAGCAGTTGATCAAGACACTCTTCGTGGAGGTCGAGGGCGAACTGGTGGCAGTGCTCCTGCGGGGCGACCACCAACTCAACGAGTTCAAGTTCGAACGCTTGGTCGCGCCTTCCCGGTGGCGCCTGGCTGAAGCCGACGTGGTCGCCGGACGCCTGGGGCTCCCCGTGGGCTTCGTCGGGCCGGTGGGCCTGGCGGCGAAGGGCGTCAAGGTGTGGGCCGACCACGCCGTGGTCGCACTGCCAGAGGCCGTGACCGGCGCCAACGTCGTCGACACCCACCTGACCGGCGTCCGTCCCGGTGTCGATTTTGTCGCGGACCGGGTGCTCGACCTGCGCGAGGCGGAGGACGGAGATCCCTGTCCCCGCTGCGGCGCGCCGCTCAGCGCCTCGCGCGGCATCGAGGTCGGCCACATCTTTCAACTGGGCACCAAGTACTCCAAGCCGCTCGGCGCCACGTATCTCGACGAAAACGGCGCAGAGCACCCGATGGTCATGGGCTGTTACGGGATCGGCATCGGCCGGACCATGTCGGCCGCGATCGAGCAGCACCACGACGCCGACGGCATCAAGTGGCCCGTCCCGATCTGCCCGGCCCACGTCGTGGTGGTCCCCGTGAACGCCCGGGAGAGCGCCCAGCGCGAGACGGCCGAGCGGTTGTACCGGGACTTCGAGGCGGCCGGGCTCGAGGTCGTGCTCGACGACCGCGACGAACGCCCGGGGGTGAAGTTCAAGGACGCCGACCTCATCGGGTTCCCCTGGCGCGTCACCGTGGGGCCGAAGGGCCTGGCAGACGGCTCGGTCGAGGTGCGCCGCCGTGCGACGGGCGAAACGGAGCTCGTGAAACTCGAGGCCGTGGTCGAAAAGCTCAGTTCAGCCGTCAAGGCGGAAGGGTGGCGGTGATGGACAGCAGGGCGGCCTTCACCGTGGTCATCCCGGCCTTCAACGAGGCCCGGCGGATTCGCCGGGTAATCGAGGTGGCGCGGCGGTGTCCGGGGGTGGCCGAGGTGCTGGTCGTGGACGACGGCTCGCAAGACCAGACCGCCCGCGTGGCCGAGCTGGCGGGGGCGCGCGTGGTGCGCTTCCCGGAGAACCGGGGCAAGGGCGCGGCGATGCTGGCCGGAGCGGAGGCGGCGGGAAGCGAGGTCCTCCTCTTTCTCGACGCCGACCTCTTGGGCCTCACGGCCGCCCACCTCCAGGCGCTGGCCGGGCCGGTGCTGGCCGGCGACGCCGACATGACCATGGGCCTGTTCGAGTCGGGGCGGATCAGCACCGACCTGGCGCAGAAGCTGACCCCTTTCTTGACCGGGCAGCGGGCCATGCGCCGCGCCACCTTCCTGGCGGTGCCGGGCGTGGCCGACGCCGGCTTCGGCGTGGAAGTGGCCATCTCCCATTATGCGAAGGAGGCCAACCTCCGCGTGACGAAGGTCACTCTGTCCGGGGTGTCACAGGTCATGAAGGAAGAGAAGCGCGGCTTTAGGGCCGGCTTCCGGTCGCGGCTCCGGATGTACTGGGAGCTGGTCCGCTCCTGGGTGCACCTGAGTTTGGGTTGAGCCGCGCAGGGCGGCAGATGGGCTCTTGGGGGAGGCTCCGTGGTGAGCGGGGAGGCAGCGGGTTCGAACTGGCCGGCCCTCCTGGAGAGGGCTGGCCTTCCGTTTGAGTTGGCGAGCGCGTGGGGTAAGACGCGCCTTCTGGAAGTGGTGGTCGACTCCACTTGCCGGGCGGTGCACCTGAAGGTCGAGGGCGGGGTTGAGGAAGACCTTCTCCAGCGCACGCTCGCTTGTCTGGGCGCGACCTTCGGGGCCCAGGTCGAGATCAGCCTGACGCCGCCGGCTCCCGCGCCGGTGGCTGCGGCCCCCGCACCGGTGGGGGAGGAGCGCGAACCGTCCGGCGAGGCGGCGCCGCCTGCCGCGCCGTTCGAGGAGCCGTCGCCGTTCGAGTTCGACGAGCGCGAGTACTTGCTGAAGGCCCTGAGCCAGGCGGAAGGTTCCGGCGCCCCGGGGGAAGGTGAGGCGAAGTCCGGCGCCGTCCTCTTGGGGCGCGCCGTCCGGGGCAAGCCCGTGCCCCTCGCCGAGGTCGAGGAGGGCATGACGCGGGTCACCGTCCGCGGCGAAGTGCTCGCGGTGCAGAGCCGGACGCTCAAGAACGGCGGCCGGCTGGTGACCTTCGACATAACCGACTACTCCGACTCGCTCACCGTCAAGCTGGTGGGGGATGAGGTTCCGCCCGATCTCGAAAAGAAGCTGCATGAGGGGATGTGGCTCAAGGTCAAGGGCGTCCTCCAGTTGGACCGGTACGCCGGGGAGTTGGTGCTCTTGCCTTCCGACATCCAGGAAGACGTCCCGCCCCCGCTCGACGACGGGGTTCCCGCTGGCGAGGGACGGGTGGAACTCCACTTGCACACCAAGATGAGCGCGATGGACTCGACCGTCGAGGTCGCCGAGGTGGTCAAACTGGCGGCCCGGCTCGGCCATCCCGCCATCGCCATCACGGACCACGGCGTGGTACAGGCCTTCCCCGAGGCGTTCGAGGCCGCCACGAAGGCCAAGATCAAAGTCATCTACGGCATGGAAGGCTACCTCATCGACGACCGGCCCGCCGAGACCGGGAAGGAGCGCACTTTCCACATCCTGGTCCTTGCCCGGAACTATCAGGGGCTGGAGAATCTTTACCGTCTGGTTTCCGACAGCCACCTGCGCCACTTCCACCGCCACCCGCGCTTTCCCCGGGAAGTCCTGAACTCGTTCCGGGAGGGTTTGCTCATCGGTTCGGCGTGCGAGAGCGGCGAACTCTTCCAGGCGGCCTTGGCAGGGGTTTCGGACGAAGAACTCGAACGCGTCGCCTCCTTCTACGACTTCCTCGAGATCCAGCCGGTGGGCAACAACGCGTTCCTGGTGCGCGAGGGGAAGGTCAAGGACGAGGCGGGGCTGATCCAGCTCAACCGCCGGATCTACCGCTTGGGCCAGAAACTGGGGCGCCCGGTCGTCGGCACCGGCGACGTGCATTTCCTGCGGCCGCACGACAGCATCCTCCGGCAGATCCTGCTGCACGGGCAGGGCTACGAGGATGCGGACAAGCAGGCGCCGCTTTTCTATCGCACGACCGTGGAGATGCTGGCCGAGTTCGCGTACCTCGGGGAGGAGGCGGCCCGCGAGGTGGTCTGCCTGAATCCAAGGCGGATCGCCGATGAGGTTGAGGCCATGCAGCCGGTCCCGTCGGAGTTCTACGGGCCGCAGATCGAGGGGGCCGCCGAAGCGGTGCGCGATGGCGCCTACGCCGAGGCGTACCGGCGCTACGGCAACCCGCTGCCCGAGATCGTGCGGGCCCGGCTCGAGAAAGAGCTGAACTCGATCATCACCCACAAGTTCTACGTGCTCTACTACATCGCGGCCCGGTTGGTCGAGAAGTCCCTCTCCGACGGTTACCTGGTCGGTTCCCGGGGCTCGGTGGGGTCGTCCCTCGTGGCGACCCTGACCGGGATCACCGAGGTCAACCCGCTGGCGCCGCATTACCTCTGCCCGAACTGCCATTACAGTGAGTTCATCACCGACGGGAGCGTGGGCTCGGGCGCCGACCTGCCCGACAAGGCCTGCCCGCAGTGCGGCGCGGCGTTGGCGAAAGAAGGCCACGACATTCCCTTCGAGACCTTCCTCGGCTTCGAGGGCGACAAGGTGCCCGACATCGACCTCAACTTCGCCGGCGAATACCAGCCGGTTGCCCACAAGTACACCGAGGAACTGCTGGGCGAGAAGAACGTCTTCCGGGCCGGCACCATCGCGACCCTGGCCGACCGGACGGCCTACGGCTTCGTGCGGAAGTATCTCGACGAGCACGGCCGCAAACCCCGGAACGCCGAAGTGAATCGGCTGGTCAAGGGCCTGGCGGGCGTCAAGCGCACCACCGGCCAGCATCCGGGTGGAGTCATGGTGGTGCCCCACGGGGTGGAGATTCACCGGTTCACGCCGCTGCAGTACCCGGCCAACGACCCGGAGGCGGGAACGGTCACCACCCACTTCGACTACAAGGCGATCTCGTCGCGCCTCGTCAAGCTGGACATTCTGGGTCACGACGATCCGAGCGTGATCCGCATGCTCCACGACATCACGGGCCATGACCCGCGCCTCGTGCCGCTCGACGACCCGCAGACCCTGGCCATCTTCTCCAGCACGGAGCCGTTGGGCCTGACGCCAGAGCAGCTCGGCAACAAGGTGGGGACGCTGGCCGTGCCCGAATACGGAACCCGCTTCGTGCGGCAGATGCTGGAGGCGACGAACCCGAAGAGCTTCTCCGACCTGGTGCGCATCTCCGGCCTCTCGCATGGGACCGATGTGTGGCTCAACAACGCGGCCGACCTCATCGCGGCGGGCACCTGCACCATCGGCGACGTCATCGCCACCCGCGACGACATCATGATCTACCTGATCCATCGCGGGCTGCCGCCCAAGGCGGCCTTCGGCATCATGGAGCACGTGCGGAAGGGGAAAGGCGTCTCAGAGGAAGAAGTCGCCCTGATGAAGCAGCACAACGTCCCGGAGTGGTTCATCGGGTCGTGCCAGAAGATCAGCTACCTGTTCCCGAAGGCGCACGCGGTGGCCTACGTCACGATGGCTTTCCGCATCGCCTACTTCAAAGTGCATTTCCCGGCGGCTTTCTACGCCGCATACTTCACCATCCGGGCCGACGAGTTCGACCTGGCGCTGGTGCGGGGCGGTCCGGCGGAAGTCAAGGCCCGGCTGGACGAGTTGGACAAGAAGCAGGATGCAACCGCCCGGGACAAGAACGTCGTGACCATCCTTGAGGTGGTCCATGAGGCCTTGCTCCGCGGGCTGACCTTCGACCCGATCGACCTGTACCAATCCGATGCCGAGCGGTTTCTGATCACGGGAGAACGCAGCCTACGTCCTCCGCTGGTCAGCGTCGCCGGGCTCGGGAAGTCGGTGGCCCAGTCGATCTGCGCGGCGCGGGCGGAGGGGGCGTTCACCTCGGTGGAAGACCTGCGGAATCGCACCCGCCTGTCGCGGGCGATCATCGACGTGTTGCGCTCGTACGGCACGCTCGACGGGCTGCCCGAGACCGACCAGATGAGCCTCTTCTGAGGGGAAGGGAGAGGGCCGGTTTGGTCGCTGCCGGCCCTCGTCGCTGCTACCCGCGCCTTGGCTGGTTCTGGCCCCCGCCTCCGAGGGGGACGGCGGTGACCGGTTCGTAGGGCGCCACCTTCACGGCGTTCGGGTCGGCCGCCTTCGTGGCGGCGTCCGGCTCCTGCCAGTCAAGGGCGCGGGCGCTCAGCGCCGCATCCTCGGTGGGGAAAGTGACGAAGTTGCTGGTCTGCCCGCACTGCGCCCGTTCGTATACCACGACCTCCATCCCGTTGCCGGTGCGGCTCATGATCACCGTCTTCCCGGAACCCTGCATGTCTCTACCTCCCGGCTTGCGATGAACTCCGAGCGTAAGGTTCCCCGGCTGCGGGGGAACAATCCCTGGACAGTCCGGGCGCCGCGAGGCCATGCCGTGGGTAATTTGCCCTTGCAGGGCGGACTCCGGCGTGCTAGAATACTTTAGGAAGCTAGTTGCGTGTCGTCGAGAGAGTGGGGCGAACCCGCTCTTTCGTCTTAGTAGGGGCAGGCGCTGGATGGACGGCTCAGGGACGAGGGATTTTAGCGTGGGAGGGTTGGACATGGAGACGAACGAGGTGTCCGCCCGGGCGACTGCCCTGGGAGAACCCATCGCTGCGGAACTCGGTCTCGAGCTGGTCCAGGTGGAGTTCCGGAAAGAGGCAGGCAACTGGATCCTGCGCTACACCATCGACAAGCCGTCGGGGCGGGTTGGGATCACCGATTGCGAGGAGTTCAGCCGCCGGGCGGGCAAGGAACTCGACCGGCTCGACTTCATCCCTCACCAGTACCACCTCGAGGTCTCCTCTCCGGGAGCCGAACGCCCGCTGGTCAAGGAATCCGACTTCGTGCGGTTCGCCGGCGAGTGGGTGAACGTCCGGCTGTTCGGCCCGTTCGAGGGGCGGCGCACTTGGGAGGGGACGTTGGTCGCTCGCACCGCGGCAGGGCTCGTCCTGGAGGTGGAGGGGCGTACCGTCACCATCCCGAGCGAACTCGTGAGCAAGGTCAGGTTGGCGATCAAGTTTTGACCCCTTTGAGGATTACGGCAGAGGCCAGACAGGGAGGGCTTTCGGCAGATGAGTCACGAACTGCTTGACGCGCTGGACGAACTGGAGCGTTCGCGAGGCATCTCGCGGCAGATTCTGGTGGAAGCGATCGAGGCGGCGATCGTCTCGGCGTACCGGCGCAATTACGCCAACGGTGCCCAGAACGTGCGGGTCGAACTGGACGAGAAGTCCGGCCAGATCCGCGTTTTCACGCGCCGCAGCGTGGTGGAGGAAGTGACCGACCCGCGGGCGGAGATCAGCCTGGCGGAGGCGCGGTCCGTCGATCCCACCTACAATCTGGGCGATTTCTACGAGACCGAGGTCACCCCGCGCGACTTCGGCCGCATCGCCGCCCAGACCGCCAAGCAAGTCGTCATCCAGCGGATCCGGGAAGCCGAGCGCGACCTCGTCTTCGAAGAGTATTACAGCCGCGTGGACGACATCGTCACCGGCGTCGTCCAGCGGCATGAGAACCGCAACGTCTTCGTCGACCTGGGTAAGGTGGAGGCCGTGCTGACGCCGTCCGAGCAAATGCCGGGCGAGGTCTACCGGCACAACGACCGGATCAAGGTCTACCTCATGGACGTCAAGAAGACGACCAAAGGTCCCCTGGTGCTCGTCTCCCGGACTCACCCCGGCCTGCTGAAGCGCCTCTTCGAACTCGAAGTGCCGGAGATCTACGACGGCGTGGTCGAACTAAGGGCGGTGGCCCGGGAAGCCGGTTTCCGCTCCAAGATCGCCGTCTCCTCGCGCGACCCCAACGTCGATCCGGTCGGCGCCTGCGTGGGGCAGAAGGGCAGCCGCGTCCAGCAGGTCGTCTCCGAGCTGCGCGGCGAGAAGATCGACATCGTGCCCTGGGATCCCGACACGACGCGCTTCATCGCCAACGCGCTCTCCCCGGCCAAGGTCGTGGGGGTCTTCCCCAACGAGGCCCAGAAGGTGGCGCGGGTGGTGGTGCCCGACAACATGCTCTCGCTCGCCATCGGCAAGGAAGGACAGAACGCCCGCCTGGCCGCCCGCCTGACCGGCTGGAAGATCGACATCAAGAGCGAGTCGCAGATGGCGGAGATCATCGAGAGCGAACTCTTCGCGCCGGTGCCCGAGCCCGAACCGGAGGCGGAACCGGAGGCGGAGCGCGAGCCTGAAGTGGCGGCCGCCCCGGCGCCTGAGGCGGAAGCTCCGGCTGCCGCGACCCCGGCGCCTGCGCCGGAAGCCGAGGCTCCGGAGGAGGAGGTCGCCCAGGCGCCTGCGACCCTCGACCGTGACCTGCTGGACGCCCTGGTGAGCGAACTGCTGGGCGGAGTGGGGCTCGACGGGCTCGACCTCGCCGGGAAGGAGACCCCGGCGGAGGCGAAGCCGAAGAAGAAAGCGGCGGCGAAGAAAGCCGAGAAGCCCAAGGAGAAGAGGGAGAAGAAGGAGACCATCGTGCTCAAGGACCTCTCGGCCTTGGAAGCGCTGCTGGGCGAAGGTTCCGGTCAGCCGGGAGGGGACGGTGGCGAGGACGAATGAAGGTTCAGAAGCGGGTGCCGATGCGCACCTGTGTCGGGTGCCGGACGGAGCGGGGCAAGCGTGAGCTGGTCCGTGTCGTCCGAACCCCGGAGGGGGAAGTGGTGCTCGATGCGACCGGAAAACGCTCCGGACGCGGGGCCTACCTTTGCCCGCGCCGGGAGTGCCTCGCCGCCGCCCGCAAGAGCAAGTCGTTGGAGCGAGCCCTGGAACGGGAGATCCCGGCGGAGGTCTGGGAGAAGCTGGCCCAGGGGCTCGAGTAGGCTTTTGGGAGAATACGTGGGGGTGAACGCTTGATGTCCAAGGTCAGGGTCTACGAACTGGCCAAGGAGCTGAACGTAAGGAACCAGGATCTGTTGACGCTGCTGCAAAGGTTGGGCGTGGACGCCAAGAACCACATGAGCGTCATCGACGAGGCCCTGGCCCGGCAGATCACCGAACGATTCCGGGCCGTCCGGCAGAAGGCGCCGGCGCCGGGAGCCGCAGCGGCTCCCGCGGCCGCCGGGCCGTCTGCTCCGGCCGCAGCTCCGGCCCCGGCTCCGGCGCCTCCGGCTCCGCCCGCCGCCCCGGCGCCAGCTCCGGTG
>JBLNBQ010000016.1:0-4979 GCA_050260095.1 Chitinophagales bacterium | reverse complement strand
TTTCCTGGTGATGATACCGGAGGGGAAACGCCCGTTCCCATTCCGAACACGGAAGCTAAGCCCTCCAGGGCCGATGGTACTGCCGGGGCAACCCGGTGGGAGAGTAGGTCGTCGCCAGGGACTCTTGAAGACCCGGAGCTTTTGGCTCTGGGTCTTTTCTTTGCGCGCGCGCCCAGTGCAAGCCTTCGTCTACTAGCTGGTGAAAGTCCAGCCGGGGTAAGGGGCAAGCCGCCCCGTAGCTTACCGCCGGTGCGAGGAGAAATCTCACCACCGAAGCGCGGTGACAAAGTAACCCGTAGTGGTGCGAGCAAGCTGCCGGTCCTTAACATCAAGTGACACATTCCGCCGGGCGGAGGCAGCGGGGCTCAGTTGGCCTTTGCCCGAAGAGATGGACGAGGCAGCGCTGGAACGGCTGCTCTATCGCGGCAACCAAGGCCGCCCCCGCACCCGCCCCGAGCCAGACTGGGACTACGTCCACCAGGAGATGCGCAAGAAAGGCGTCACATTGGAGCTTCTGTGGATGGAGTACAAGCAAGACCATCCCGACGGATACCAGTACTCGCAGTTCTGCGAGCACTACCGCCGCTGGCAGAAGAAGCTCGACGTGGTCCTGCGCCAGAACTACCGCGCCGGCGAGAAGATGCGCGTCGATTATGCCGGGTAGACCATCCCGGTGGTGGACCGCCGAACCGGCGAAATCCACGAGGCCAGACTTTTTGTCTCTTGTCTCGGGGCAAGCAACTACACCTACGCCGAGGCCCACTGGAATCAGGACCTCCACTCCTGGATCGGCGGCCACTGCCGGAGCTTCGAGTACATCGGCGGAGTTACGGAGGTGGTGGTGCCCGATAACCCGAAGACCGGTGTGAAGCGCGCCTGTTGGTATGAGCCAGAACTAAACCCCACCTACCAGGAGATGGCCGCTCACTACGGGACCGCCATCATCCCCGCGCGGCCCAGGAAACCTCGGGATAAAGCCAAGGTCGAGGCGGCGGTCCAGATCGCTGAACGCTGGATCATCGCCCGCATGTCCGGTGGTGTGGGAGGGCGGCGGGGCGACCCCGCCTCCTACCCGATTGTCGTTTGGAAGGAAGGCGGCCGGGTTTGCTGAACGAGAGGAGTGGGGGGCCGTGCCCTGTGGACTCTCGGCGTTGCGGCGCTGGTGGTCATGGTGTGGGGACCGAAGAGGCTGGTTCGGGTTCACGACAGTCGCGTCGGGGCGGCCTAGGAGGCCGCAAGCTTCCGGAGGTCGAGGGCCAGAGCGGTCTCCGTGCAGTTGGGGAACTGGGGGCAGTTGATACATTCCTTCCAGGCTTTTTGAGGCAGGGTGTCCTTCGACACGGTCTCAAAGCCGCAGCGTTCGAAGAAAGGCGCGCTGGTGGTCAGAGTGAAGATACGCGGAAGGTCGAGGTCTTTAGCCTCCTGGATCAGGGCTTGGACCAGTCGGCGGCCGTAGCCCTTGCCGACGTGATCGGGGGCGATGGCGAGCGCCCGTATCTCGGCGAGGTCCTCCCAGACGATGTGAAGGCCACCTACTCCCACGACCTGGCCACCGGCCTCGACCACCGAGAATTCCCGCAGCGATTCGTAGAGCATGCTGCGGGAACGGGCAAGCATCAGGCCATCCTGAGCGTAGCCATTGATGAGGGAGTGGATGACCTCCACGTCGGTCATCTTGGCTTTCCGGATACGTGCGTCCATTTGGTCCCCTCCAAGCTCAACGCGAAGACGGCCGAAGATGGCCGCTTATTGGTCATTATACAGCCAGGCGGAGGATTGCGCAACGCGCCCGCCGGGTAGCGCATGGATGCGCGACGGCTTGCCTGCCAGGCCGGGCGGGGGGCTGAGAAGCCGAGGAGGGGGAGAGGCAGGGCCGCATAGCCGCCGGTCCGGGGCTCAATGATAACCCCGGAGCGGCAAGGCGCAGCCCGCCGCGACGGGGCCGCCGGGAGGGGAGAAGGGGCCCGCGTCGAAGTAAAGATGAGGAGTGCAGCCAGGGAGGTCCCGGCCAGGAGAGGATGACAGCAGGAGCTTTGGACGAAACGCCGCTCGAAGTTGCAGTCCGGCCAGTGGAGAGCTACCGGGGTTATGATCTGGACCCGTTCCAGGTGGAGGCCATAGGATACCTGCAGCAGAACCATTCCGTGCTGGTGGCGGCCCCAACGGGCGTGGGCAAGACCTTGGTTGCCGACTGGCTGACGGAGACGCTGGTGAGTGCGGGCAAGGAGGTCGTCTATACCGCTCCAATCAAGGCGCTTTCCAACCAGAAGTTTCGTGAGTTCAAGGCGTTGCTCGGCGAGGACGCCGTGGGTGTGATCACCGGGGACGTGGTCCTCAATTCCGAGGCCCCGCTGCGCATCATGACCACGGAGATCTTCCGCAACATGCTCCACGAGGATCCAGAGCGCCTGGCCAACGTCTCGTACGTCATCTTCGACGAGGTCCATTATCTCTCCGACGAGGATCGGGGGACCATCTGGGAGGAGTCCCTCATCTTCATGCCGCCGCACATGCGCTTCCTGGGCCTCTCGGCGACGATACCCAACGCGGGGGAACTGGCCGAGTGGATCGAAGCGATCAAGGGGCAGCCGGTCAAGGTCGTGCGGCAGTTCAACAGGGTGGTGCCGCTCGACCATCACCTCTACGAGCGTTCGCTCGGCTCGGCCAGCCTGGATGCGGTGGCCAAAGCCGCGGCGGAGTGGCAGGCCTCCCACGTAGGGGCGAAGGGGCCGACCTCCTCGCACCTCGATCTGATCGCGTATCTTCGGAAGCACCGCCAGCTGCCCTGCTTGTACTTCGTCTTTAGCCGCCGGCAGTGCGAGGTCAAGGCGGCCGAACTCTCCCAGCTGGCGAGCTTCGTTGCACCCGAAGTGGGGCGGCAGATCGAGGAGCGGTTTGACGCGGCGATCGCCCGGTTCGACGTCGCCAAGCTGGGCATGGTCAAGGACCTCCGGCGCTGCCTTGCCAGGGGCATCGCGTTCCACCATGCGGGGCTTCTGCCGGTGCTCAAAGAGATCGTGGAGGTTCTCTTCCAGGAGCGCCTCATCTCGGTGCTCTATTGCACGGAGACTTTTTCCGTGGGTCTCAACATGCCCGTCAAGACGGTCTGCTTCGACTCGGGTATGAAGTACAGCTCGCAAGGGTACCGGGTTCTGACCACGATGGAGTACTTCCAGATGGCGGGGCGGGCAGGACGCCGCGGGATTGACAAGCGGGGGTATGTCTACACCCTGATCGATCTGGCCAAATTCCGCAAAGAGGACCTCCCCAAGATCGACGAAGGAGCCATCGAACCGCTCCGTAGCCAGTTCGCGGTGTCGTATAACTCAGTGCTCAACCTGCTGCTAAACTACCCCGAGGACGAAGTCGAGGGGCTGCTGGGCCGGTCGTTCGCCAGTTTTCAAGGACAGGCTCAGGCCTGGGCGCTAAAGGGTGAGATCGCGGCCATGGAGGCGGAGCGCGCCGAACTCGAACACGGCCGCTGCCACCTGTTCGGCCAGTCGCAGTGCCCGCTCAGCCTGGATAAGAATAAGAACGAGCTGCGCCGCCTCAAGGCGCGCCTTCGCCGGACCCGCAACCAGGAGACCAGGGCAAGGATCGCCCGGAAGATAGCGAGCCTCACGGAAAAGTTGCAGACGGCCCGCCCCAAGGTTTGCCCGCATCATCAGGTGGGGCGGTGCCGGGCCCTGGCCAAGAAACTCCGCAAACTCTCAGGGCTTGAGGAGCGGCTGGCCGGGGAACTCTCCACGGTGAGCGGGCAGGAGAGCGTGGCGGAGTTCTGGGCGCGGCGGGGAGTGCTGCAGGAGCTAGGGTTCATCGATCACGGCGAAGTGACGGGGCGCGGCCGGGTGGCCGCCCGGATTCACGTGCAAGAGTTGCTCGTCACCGAGCTGATCTTCGATGGATACCTGGAGCGCCTCACGGAGAACGAATTGAACGCGCTCGCGGTGAGCATCGACTACGAACTGCGCAGCAGGGGAGGCATGGGCTACTTGAGGCGGACGCGCCCGCCTTACGATGAAGGACCTGTCCGCAACATAATCCGCCACCTGGACCGGGTCGAAGCCCGCCACCTTGGGCGGACCACCACGCGCTACAATTCACAATTGGCGCTGGCGGCCTACATCTGGTCGCAGGGCGGCAGCTTCAGCGAGACCCTGCGGGCCGCTGAGACCGATCCGGGCGACGTCGTACACGCGTTCCGCCGGGGAATCGATCTCCTGCGACAGATAAAGGGCGGCCTGGCTGGGGATGAGGCGATGGTGGAGAAACTGAACCGTTGCATCCGTCGGCTGGATCGCGACGTGGTCGCCGTAGAGTTGTAGTAGTCAGGCTTCGCTGGCGGCCCGGGGTTCGGGATTGAACGGGAGAAAAACTTGAAAACGGGTCCCGACTCCCTGGACGCTCTCCACGCGAATCTGGCCCATGTGCACGTCCTCGATGATCCGGCGGGTCACCGACAAGCCCAGCCCGGTGCCGCCGATTTCTTTCGTGGTGAAGAACGGCTCGTACAGGTGAGGGAGGTGCTCTGCCGGAATGCCAACGCCCGTGTCGGAGACCTCCACGGAGACCCCCGCCTTCGCCGGCCGGCGCTGGACGGCCAGCGAAAGCACGCCGCCTTGTGGCATCGCCTGAATGGCGTTACGGGCCAGATTCAGGAAGGCCTGCTTGAGCAGGTGGGAGTCGCAGCGCAGGAACGAGGCGGTGCGGCCGGGGCGGAAGTCGATGCGCACCATCCGGAGGTTCGCCTCGTAGCGGACCAAGCCCAGCACCTCAGCCAAGACAACCTCCAGGCACTGGAGGCTGAAGCGGGCCGGGGCCGGCCTCGCCAAGCTGAGGAGGTTCTCCACCAGCGTATTGAGTTCATCGATCTCCTTGTTCAGCAACTGGAGGCACTCTTCGCGCTCCAGCCCTTCGCCGTGCTTGGCCAGCTGCAGAGCCGCCTTCATGGCGGCCAGAGGGTTCTTCACCTCGTGCAC
>JBLNBQ010000015.1:0-7576 GCA_050260095.1 Chitinophagales bacterium | reverse complement strand
CGTCACTCCCCCGAAGACGCTGGGCGGCGCCTGTCGGCCCTCCAACTTCACCACCGGACAGGAAAAATCCTCCTGCATGCCGAAATCTGGGATTCAGCAGCAAGGAGGTCCTGGCAGCATGAACGCGGTCGACCGGCGGGCCTGGCGCCCGGTGTCCCTGATTCTCTGGGCGGCAGTCTTGATGTGCCTCGGCACGGTCGGCGTCTACCTCTACCTCGCCCGGACGAGGGTTCCCGTGGCCGCCTTGACCGCCAACAGCCGCATTCCCGCCGCGTACTCCTTCACGGCGCTCGTCAAGGTGAAAGCGGGCGATGTCTTCGGCGACGGGCACGACGCGCTGGTCGTCACGATGCCTGAACCGAGCAAGCCCTTCGAGTGGCCGGTGGAGGAGAAACCGGGCGACTACGTCACAGCGGTCTACCGAGTGAGGCACGGCTTCCTCGACGAGGTTTTCCGTTCGGCACCCCAGACCATGCCGGTCAACGAACTGACGCTCGCCGACACCAACGGGAACGGCCGCCAGGAGATCTGGTTCGGCTACTGGGGCGATCTTGCCCAGCCCGCGGCCCTGGAATGGGAGGGAACCGGCTTTTCTCCTGTGCCGGCCTGGGCCGGCTGGAGCGCTGAGCCCGTGGTCCTCGGGGCGGCGCCTCCCGCGGCCGGGGGGCTGGCGGCCGGGCAGCCCGCCGCGCTGCTGGCGTTGTCCGAGTACGTCAGCCCCGAACTCGCTCGCGACCTGGAGGTCGTGAGCGCCCAGGGCGGGCATTACATTCCTCGCCGGGCCATCCGGCCGGGGCAGCCCGCAAGTCCCAAGGACCGGCCGCTGATCGCCGACCTCAACGGCGACGGGCGCCTCGAACTGCTGTACGTCACCGGGCGGATGAACCTGCTGAGCCCGCCCCGCCCAGTGACGATCACTCGCCTTGACGGTGGCCAGACCCTCCTCCAACTCGACGGGGTCTTCCCCGACGATGCCGAGGTCGTCGACCTCAACGGCAACGGCGTGCCGGAGATTTACCTCTCGGAGAACCTCCCGCTCGAGGTGGGCAAGCCTTATCGCGGGAGCGTCCGGGGGCTGGAGTGGGACGGCCGCGCCTTCCGCCAGATCGCCTACGAGGAGTTCGACAACGGGCGCTGGGTGGCCGACCTGGCCTCCGGCGACTTCGACGGCGACCACCGGCCGGACCTGATCATCGCGATCCTGCGGGCCACCGACGCCAAGCGCTTCCGCTTCGAGTTGAACCTGCGCGGCTTCGGCTTCCAAGGCCGGGTGGCGAGAGGGGTGAGGCCCGGATGGGCATCAGACGCCGGACACTAGCTTGCGGCCTGCACCTGGCGCTCGCCCTGCTGTTCGCAGCGGTGGGCGCTCAGGGAGCCCGGGCGGCGGAATCGCCTCGCCAGCTGTCCTTGCGCGAAAAAGTGGTGGCGCTGGACCTCGCCGGCGCCTGGCCACCGGCTGACGCGCCGCCCGGCCTGGCCTCGACTTTCCGGCTGGCGGCAGGCGATGTCTTCGGGGAGAAGCGCGACGCCCTGGCGGTCCTCTACCGCCTCCCCGGCGACTCCGGGCATCACCTCAGCGTCTACCGTCTCCAGACGGCGGCCGGCGCGGGCACTGCGGCCATCAGAGGGCTGGCGGTTGCCGCCCAGGCTGACGTGCCCGACCTCCTGGCCGACGGGCTGGTGGCCGCCGACGTGACGGGCAACGGCCGGGCCGAACTCTGGCTGGGTCACTCCCCGAGCGTGGGGTGCCTCGAGTGGGATGGCGAGCGGCTCGTGCCGCTCCAGCCGTGGAAGTTCTGGCAGAACAAGCCGGTGACCGCCGGCCGCCTGGGGGGCGGCGCCGGCGCCCCCGACCAGATCCTCGCCTTCGGCGCCTGGTACTCCCCGGAGGTGGGGGTCGGCCTCATCTCGGCCTGGTGGCGCGACAAGATGTGGGGCAAAGCCTTCGACCTGCGCGGCAGCGAGTTCTTCTGCCCTGGCGACCGGGTGGCGGCGGCCGACGTCGATGGCGACGGCGCGCCCGAACTCCTGCTGGCGGCCAGCCCGCGCCGGAGCGTCCTCCCGCGCCAGCCGTTCACCGTGGCAGCTTTGCGTGAGGAGAAGGTCATCGCGTCGCTGGACGGCCTCTTTCCCGAAGCGATGGCGGTGGCGGACCTGAGCGGCGATGGCGTCCCGGAGATCTACTTTGCGGAGAACCTTCCGGGAAGCGAAGGGCAGGCTTCGGGCGGCCGGGTGACGGGCTTCGAGTGGAACGGGCGCCGGCTTCAGGAGGTCTTCCGCCGCGACTTTCCGCAGCCCGTGGCCGACCTGACGGCCGGCGACTTTGCCGGTGACGGGCTCCCGAGCCTGGTCGTCGGCCTGATCCGCCCGGAGAAGGAGACGGCCCGCCTGACCCTTGCGATCCTGCGACTTCGTGGGGAGGATGACCTGGGATGGTAGAACGTGCGAAGCTTCCGCTGTGGCTGTTGTGCCTGGCCTTTTTCCTGTTCACCTGCGGGGTCGCGGCCGCCCCCCTGCCCGCCAACGAACTGGTCCTCCACCGGTTCGCCCTCGAGGCGCCCCCTTCGCCCTTCGGGTGGGTCAACTTCGCCGCGCTCGACCTCGGCGATGTCAACGGTGACGGGCTGGTGGAGGTGGTCGTCTCCTCGCCGGCCGGCGCCGGCTCCGACGCCCCCGACGCCCCGCTGGTCAAGGCGGCCCTGCCCACCCCCGCACAGGAACAACCTTTCCGGCTCGAGGTCTTTCAACTGGTGGCGGCCTTCGCCGGGCAGGCAGTGACCCTGCAGCTCGCGCCTCTGGGCGAGGCTGGCCGGTTCCCGTTCACGGTGAACGGCCTGACCGTGGCTGACCTGTATCCTACGGGTCCGGCCGAGATCTGGCCGGCCTGGCTGCCCAAGGTGGGCGCGCTGGAGTTCGACGGCGCCGCCTTCCAGGCTAAGGAGGGCTGGCAGACCTGGGCGAACAAGCCCGTTGTCGCCGGCCGGTATGGGCCACGGGTCACGAGCAACTACCTTCCGCAGCTCGCCGCAGGGGGGAGCAGGCCCGGCGTCGAGGCGCCGCCCAGAGGGCAGGAGAAACTGCTGGCGCTGGCCTATTACTATTCCCCCGAGGTCGCCGTGGGCCTGGTGACCGTGAGCCGCCCGGTGAAATGCCCCACCAAGGAAAAGGACGTGGCCGCCTCGGCCTTCTTCAGCCCTCAGGACCGCTTCGCGGCCGCCGACATCAACGGCGACGGGCGGGACGAGTTGCTGACGGCCTGGTCGCGCTTCAGCGCCCAGTTCCCGCCGCGTCCCTTCACCATCACCGATCTGTGGAGCGGGGCGGAGAAAGGCACGCTGCCCATCCAGCCCGATGAGGTGGCGGTGGGCGACGTCGACGGGGACGGGCGCCCCGAGGTGATCCTGGCTGAGAACCAGCTGGCGGCTGATGGTTGGCCCAGGCAGGCGCTGGTCAAAGTCCTCCGGTGGAGCGGCGGAGCGTTGCGAGAAGTGAAGCAGTTCGCCTGGCCGGACGCCTGGGTCAGCGACCTGGCGGTGGGCGACGCCGACAACAACGGCCAAGACGACCTGGCGCTGACGCTGGCCGTCCACGTGAAGGGCACCCGCGACGTGGAGCTGCGGGTCGTCTTCCCCTACCAGGGCCTCGGGTGACACTAAAGAGAAAGGCCCCCGGTCGGGGGCCTGGCAGGAACCGGGGGGCACGGACCGCTCAGGGCAGCGTCACCCGGATGGTCGTGAACTCATTCGCCCGGAAGGCGGTCTGCACGTCCAGGATGATCGGCCCGTCGTCGATCAGCCGCGACATGTCGATCGCCTTTCCGGCGTCGAGCGCCCGTTTGGTCGGGACTGAACCGTCGGGATCGTCGAAGAGGATGACGCGGCTCCACGGGACATCCTTACTGGAGGCCAAGACCCCGGGGCGCACGTAGACGCCGTCCTTGAAGACGGCGGTGAAGGTCTCCTGGAAGAAGCCGCTGGCGATGGAGATGGCTTTGGTGCCGCTGAAGGGGGTGCCGTCGCGCCGGGTGGCGATGATCCGCAGCGCGCCGGCCGGCTCGGCCTCCAGGTCGATCCAGAGTTCGTTCTGCAGTTGTTTGCCGAGGTCGAGCTTGGTGCAGGCCGCCACGAAGGGGTACTGGTCGGCGTATGGCTCATAGCCGTCGGTGGCGGCCCACAGGCGGTACATCTTGTGCGCCACCTGCGGGTAGAGCACCACGTTCGTGAGTTCGAACCGCCCCTGCGCGTCGGTATAGGTCAGGCGGTTGTCGTACGCCGGGATCTTATAGTGCAGGTTGTAGAGGTCCATCCCAGGCTGGGGCAGCATCGGGTAGATGGTGACCGGGATTCCGGCGCCGACCGGCCGCCCGTCGAGTCCTTTGATCTGCCCGCGGATGGTGAACGGGCCCGAAGCGAACTGCAGCACGGGGGTTACAGCGGCGGCCCCGGCGGGTAAAGCGCCGGGAAAGAGGACGAAGAGGAGCAGGCCCAGGACGGCGGCCAAAACGCTCGCCCGCCGGACGGCGGCAGAGGGAACGAAGCTCACGCGGAGCACCTCCTGACAGTCGGATTACCAGATGGAACCAGCAGTGTTACAGTTAGGCGAAGGAAGAAATTTCCCTGCTGCGCGTTGGCAAAGGAGGAACGTGAATGAAGGAGTTCGTCAGCGTGGCGGTGGACGCGGCGCGGCGGGCGGGTGAACTGGTGCGGGAACGTTTCGGCGCGGCCCACGAGATCGAGCGCAAAGGCGCCACCGATTTCGTCACCGAAGCGGACCGCAGCTCGGAAGCGCTCATCCGCGGCTTGCTCGCGGCCGAATTCCCCGGCCACGCCATTCTGGGAGAGGAGGAGGGAGCAGCGGGGCCGCTTGTGGCCGGCTATCGGTGGATCATCGACCCCCTCGACGGCACCACCAACTTCATCCACGGCTTCGAGCGGGTCGCCGTCTCGATCGCCTTGGAGAGGGCGGGGGAGCTGGCGGTCGGAGTCGTCTACTCTCCGCTGCTGGACGAACTCTACGTCGCGGAGGCGGGGAGCGGCGCCTTCCTCACCCGGGGCGACGCTCCCCCTGAGCGGCTGCGCGTCTCCACCACGCCGGAGCTGCTCGGCGCGCTCCTGGCCACCGGCTTTCCCTACGAGCCCGACCCGGACCGGCGGAACGTGGCCGAGGCCGTCGCCGTGCTGGAAGAGGCGCGCGACCTGCGCCGCCTCGGTTCGGCCGCGCTCGACCTCTGCGACGTGGCCCGAGGTCGCTACGACGGCTACTTCGAGCACGATATCCACGCCTGGGACGTCGCCGCCGGGGCGCTCATGGTGGTCGAGGCGGGAGGGCGGGTCACCGCCCGGGACGGCGGGCGCTTCCGGGTGGAGGACGGGTACTGCCTGGCCACCAACGGCCGGATTCACGACGCCCTGCTCCAGCTCTTCGCCCGGATCCCCTAGGGGTGGCCCCGCAAGGGTCGGTTCAGCAGTAGGAAGGGCGGTCGAGCTCGGCTACGACGGGGTTGAACTGGCGCTGCTCTCGCCTGACCAGCTCGACCTCGCCCGCCTGAAGGCCGACCTCCGGGGCGCTGGTCTGGCCGTGGCCGCCATCTCGACCGGGCAGGTCTGGGCGGCGGGGAACCTGTCGCTCACGCACGACGACCCGGTATGACGGGTGGGCGGCGCTCGAGGTCTTCCCGCTCCCCGGCCCCGGCGCCGCGGCGCGCGCCGGGCTCGCGCACCTGCGTTCCCTGCTGGGTTCCACGGCCGTTTAGGCGCCTTTACCTGCTTGTCAGACGCTTGACGTGCAGCTGGCGCGGGTGGTACGATTCAGGTAACAAAGGAATAAACCTTCGGGGCAAGGTGAGAAGGGTTCGCCCTTCAATTCCTGACCGGCGGTATGGCGGGGCGACCCGCCGAGCCCGCGAGCCCGCGGCGCCCGGGAGATGTGGCGCAGGGGCAGATCCGGTGAGAGGCCGGAGCCGACCGTACAGTCTGGATGAGAGAAGGTATCCTGGCGCAAGCCGGGCACGTGCGGGAAGCAGCGCCGTCGCTGCCGCCCGGCGCGAGTGTTGCGACCCCCGAAGGAGATTCCTTCGGGGGTCGTTGGTTTACAGTCTCCAGGAGGTGCACCCGATGAAAGCGCGTACCCGCAACCTCGTCCTCGTCGGCCTGCTTGGGGCGATGGGCTTCCTGCTCATGGTCCTGCTCGAGTTCCCGATACCCTTCCTCTTCCCGCCGTTCCTCAAGTACGACTTCGGGGGCATCCCGTCCATCCTCGCCGCTCTCACGCTCGGACCAGGCGCGGGGACCAGCGCAGAGCTGGTCAAGACACTCCTCTTCATGCTCTCCGGCAAAGACCCCACGCTGTGGGTCGGCCCGTCGGCCGCCTTCCTCGCCGGTGCGGTGATGGCCGAACTCACCGGGTGGGTTTATCGCCGCCGGGCCACCACCGGCGGGCTGGCGCTGGGACTCTCGGTAGCGACGGTGGCGACCGCGGTGGTGATGTCCGTCGCCAACTACCTGGTGTTCCTGCCGGCCTACGGCATTCCGGCCGGCCAGGTGGCGGGGATGGCCGCCGGCGTGATCTTCCCGTTCAACCTGGTCAAGGGGCTCATCACGGGCACTGTCGTGATGGTGATCGGCCGCCGGCTGGCGGCCGCCCTGAAACGCTGACCGTCTAGCCAAGGCCCGCGCCGGGGAAGGTAAGGGCAAGGAGGCGTCTCACTCTGTCTGTCACCGTGGGCCGTGCGACCGAGCGCGATCTGCCGCGCATCGCCGAGATCTTCGCGGACGCGTTCGACGAGAGCGTCCGGCACGTGTACGGCTACGCCGCCCGCCCGCCCGCCATCGCGGAGATGTTCCGGGTTTGCCTGGCCGCCGAGCCCGGAGGATTCTTCGTGGCGCGCGAGGAGAGCGGACTGGCCGTCGGCTACTGTTTCGCCCCCCGGCGGGTCAGCCGCCTGTGGGGCGTCTTTTTCTCCCGGGGGTTCATCTGGCGGTGGGCGGCCAAACTCGTCAGCGGGCAGTTGGGGGTAGGCTTGGCGCAGGTCCGGCGACTGCTGCCCGACAAGGCCAGCTTCCTTCAGACGGCGCTCAGCCACCGGCAGGGCGGTGGGGCCAGGATCCTGTCGGTGGGCGTGAGTTCGGCGGCGCAGGGCCGGGGCGTGGGGACGGCGCTCCTCAAGGCGGCGCTCGGCCGCTTCGATGCGCTGGGCGAGCCCGAGGTGTCTCTGGAAGTGCGCCCCTGGAACGAACCGGCGGTGCGCCTCTACCGCCGCCACGGCTTCGTGGAGATCGGCCGCACCCGCGACACCCAGGGCGAGTGGGTGGTCATGCGCCGGAAGCGCCCTTAGGTGAAGTAGTCGATCCTGGCCTTGGGAAACCTTTCGGCGATGGCGGCGGAGAGGAAGTCTTTCAGCGCCTCCGCCTGCGCTGGGGCGTACACCCACTTGCCGAGTCCGTACTTGCCCCGCTTGTGGTGCCGCCCCTCCTCTTCCAGGTCGAGCCGGGTCTGCGGGAACCGTTCGAGGATGATGCGCTTGCTCGCCGCCGTGAACCGGTACTGGATGAGTTCGAAGGTCAGCCCGGGTTCGGTG
>JBLNBQ010000014.1:0-17406 GCA_050260095.1 Chitinophagales bacterium | reverse complement strand
CTCCAGGAAGGCGAAATCGCCGTGCCGCAACACCCGACTTTCCCGGCGCAGGCGGGCCAGCGCCGCAAAGTGCGCCCGCAGGTTCCGGTCCTGCCGCGCCTCGTCCCAGACCATGCAGCGGCGGCAGTCGGGATCGCCTCCGCCCACCATCCCCACCTCGTCGCCGTAATAGAGGTAGGGCACGCCGGGGCTGGTGAACTGGAAGAAGGCGGCCAGGGCCAGCCGCCGCCGGTCTTCGCCGCAGAGCGTCAGGAACCGCTCGGTGTCGTGGGAGCCGAGGAGGTTGAGGAGCGCCCGGCCCACGTGGTCGGGATAACGGAAGCGCAGGTTCGTGAGGCGCGCCGCGAACTCCTCCGCCGTCACCGCGCCCCGGGCGAAGAAGTCCACGCAGGCCGCCCTGAACGGGTAGTTCGTCACCGAATCGAACTGGTCGCCGCCCAGCCACGGACCGGCGGGATGCGTGACCTCGCCGGCCAGGAAGACCTCCGGGTTGATCGACCGGAGGCGCCGCCGCAGCTCCCGCCAGAAGTCGGGGTGGACCTCGTTCGCCACGTCGAGCCGCCAGCCGTCGAGGGCGAGGTCCCGGGTCCAGTGCTCCGCCACCTTGAGCAGGTACTCCTGCACCTCCGGGTGGCCGGTGTCGAGCTTGGGCAGGTCGGCCAGGCGGTCGCCGAACGTCTCGTAGGTGGGGCGGGGCTGCCGCCGCACGGGGTAGCTCTCCACCTTAAACCAGGCCGCGTACCGGGAACGGGGCCCGTGGCGGACGACGTCCTGGAAGGGCGCGAACCCCCAGCCGCAGTGGTTGAAGACGCCGTCGAAGAGAACCCGCATCCCCCGGGCGTGGCACTCCGCCACCAGCCGCCGGGCGGAGTCCCGGTCGCCGAAGGCCGGGTCGATCCGGTAGTAGTCGAGCGTGTCGTATTTGTGGTTGGATGGTGCGAGGAAGACCGGCGTCAAGTAGAGGCAGGTCACGCCGAGGCCGGCCAGGTAGTCGAGGCGGTCGGTGACGCCGGCGAGGTCGCCGCCGGCCACCGTGTCCCAGGCCACCGGCGCTCCCCAGGGCGGCAGGCCGGACCGGTCCGCAGCGAAGGCCCCCTGGGCGAAGCGGTCGACGAAAATCTGGTAGACCACGGCCTCCTCCACCCAGGCGGGGGCGGCCGCCGAATCGAGGTCGTGCAGGTAGGGATAGTGGAACCACCAGTCGCCCGCCTGGGGAGAGGGAGGATCCGGGCGAAAACCCCCTTCGCCATACCAGACCTGCTCCCGGCCGTCGTCCAAGAGGAAGGCATAGCGGAAGCGCCGGTCGGGCAGGTGAAGCGTGGCCGACCAGTAGTCGTGCTGGCCGTCGCTCCCCACGCGCACCAGCGCGGTCTGGCGCTCGCCCTCGGCTCCCCGGTAGCGGTCGCCGAAGCGGACGTGAGCTGCCTTGAGGTCGCCCCGGGCAGCCTTGAGCACCACCTTGAGCTTGCCGGCGGGGGTGGGATAGGCCAGGGCGCCCCCCGCCGCGTGCCAGATCGCCGCCATGTTCATAGCAGCAGAACCTTCCGGGCGCGCCCGGCCGGAACCTCCAGGGAAAGGCTGGGGGGCTAGAACGGCGTGGCGGCGACGGCGAACGCCCGCTCGGCCGGGTCGAAGAGGGCCGCGTGGAGGTTGGCCGCCCGGCGGTCGGTCATCCCTGCGATGTGGTCGCAGATGATCTGCCGGCGCTCGGGTTCGGACGCGGCGGCCTGGTGCGCGGCCCTCACCGGCGGCGGCAAGAGCCTGGGCTCCTCGACGTACCGGAGGAAGAGGTCGCGGATGATCCGCCGGCCCTTCTCGGCCATGGTCAGCACTGCCCAGTGGTCGTACACCTCGGCGGCCAACCGGGCGACGAGCTGCCGGAAGGCGGCCTCCACCTCGGCGGGCAGCGCCACCAGGGGCTCGGGCTGATTGCGCACCGCCGCGGCGGAAGCCACGCCCGAAGCCTCGAGGCGGCGGGCGGTCTCGGCGATGGCGTCGCGGTTCAGCCGGCTGATCAGGTTGCGCACCGCGCTGCGGTGCAGGAGCGCCCGCTCCTCGGCACTCATGACCCCGCCGGTCCGCCTGAGACCAGTGGCCCGCAGCGCCTCCTTGATCAGAGGGTTGTCCGAAAGCTGGCGGAGGGAGAGCAGTCCGGCCTGCAGCGCGTCGTCGAGGTCGTGGGTGCAGAAGGCGATCTGGTCGGCCAGGTTGACAATCTGCGCCTCCAGGCTCGGCTGCGGGGTTCCGGTGAACTCTGCGGGCAGGCGCGGGTGGTCGTAGGCGGTGTAGTGGCGCGCCAGGCCCTCGCGGGTCTCGAAGGTGAGGTTAAGGCCGGGAAACTCCCGGTAGCGCCGCTCCAACTGGTCGACGACCCGCAGGCTCTGCAGGTTGTGGTCGAACCCGCCGCAATCGTGCATCAGCTGGTTCAGCTCCACCTCGCCGGCGTGGCCGAAGGGCGAGTGGCCCAGGTCGTGGGCGTAAGCGATGGCCTCGACCAGATCCTCGTTGGCGCCCAGCACCCGGGCGAGCGAACGGGCCAACTGCATCACCTCAAGGGTGTGCGTCAGGCGGGTGCGGTAGAAATCCCCCTCGTGGACGACGTACACCTGGGTCTTGTAAGCCAGGCGCTTGAACGCCGTCGAATACAGGACGCGGTCCCTGTCGCGCTGGAAGGGGGTCCGGAAGAGGTCCGGATCGTTCGCCTCCCGGAAGCGGCGGCCCCGCGACTCGTCGGCCCGGGTTCCCCACGGCCCCAGTAGGGCTCGTTGATGCTCTTCCAGCGCCTCACGGAGCAAAGGTCTCATCCCCACTCCCCTCCCAAGCTAAACGATGTCAGTTGTGGCGCAGCGCCAGCCGGCTCCCCTGGCCGTCCTGGGTGGCCGGGGTGACCTCCAGGTAGCGCGGCAGCCGCTCCTTGAGTTCCTTGACGTGGCTGATGACGCCGACCATGCGCTCCCGGTCGTGCAGCTTCTCGAGCGCCCCGATGACCAGGTCGAGCTTCTCCTCGTCGAGCGTGCCGAAGCCCTCGTCGAGGAAGAAGAACCCGAGGGGCTGCCCCTTGAGCTGGATCTTCGAAGAGAGGGCGAGGGCGAGCGCCAGAGAGGTCAGGAAGGTCTCGCCGCCCGACAGGGTGTTCACCGGACGCCGCTGCCCGCCGCCCCAGTCGTCGCGGATGACGAACTCGCACTCCTCGGCCAGTTCCAGCGCATACCGCTGGTTCGTGAGCCGCCCGAGCCGCAGGGAGGCCTCGGCCGCCATATCGCGCAGGTGCTCCGCCGCCAGGAACTGGACGAACTTCCGGCCGCGCAGCAGGCCGGCCAGCTGGGTGGCGAGCGCCTTGCGCTCCTCCTGCCGCTTCCGTTCCGCCTCGAGTTCCGTCCACTTCGCCTGGTTGGCGATGACCGTCTCCAGCCTGGCCCGGGCCACCGCCGCCTCAGCCTTGAGCCGGTCGCAGGCGGCCCGGCTCAGTTCAAAGTCGGACTTCAGGGCCGCGAACTCCTCGTCGGTGCAGGCGCGCCCGGCGATCTCCCGCTCGAGGCTGGCCAGCTCGGCCGCCACGTCGCGACAGGCCTGGTGATACTCCTCGACCTCGCCTTGGAGCCTCGCCGCCTCGGCCTCGGGCAGCAGGGCCGCCCCGGCGGCGCCGGCGTCCGGGAAGCCGGCCTTCGCCAAGCCCTCGGCGAGGCGCAGGCGCACACCGGCGAGCGTCGCCTCGGCCTGCGCCAGGCGGGCCTTCGCGCCCTCTTCGCGCCGCACCAGCGCCTCGGCGGCCTGCCGGGCCTCCTCCTCCGCCTGCCGGGCGGCCTGCTCTGCGGTCTGTAGGTCCGCCAACCGCTGGCGGGTCTCCGCCAGCAGCGCCATTGGGTCGGCGCCGCCCGCCAGTTGGCTCACCTCGCCCTCGGCCGCAGCCCGTTGCCCCTGCAGTTCGCGCAGTTGGCTCTCCAGACCGGCCAGGCTCTCCCGGAGTTCCGCATGCGCCTTCCGGGCCTGGGCGGCGGCGGCTTCCAGGCCGGCGAGCTCGCGCTCGGCCTCGGTCTTCCGCCGCTGGAGGTCGGCCGCGTCGAGGTCGGCCTGGCGGAACGCCTGCTTCCGGTCGGAGACTTCCTGGCGTGACAGGCCGCCGCTCCGGCCGGCGAAGGTCCGGGTGGCCTCTTCCACGCCGCGCCGCTGCTCGGCCTCTTCCCGCTGCGCCTTGCCAAGTTCGTCGACGGCCCCGTTCCAAGCCACGTGGGCCTTCTCCACCCGGCTCCGCCAGGCCGCCACCTCTTTGGCGCGCCGCGTGGCGGCGTCGAGGGCCGCCTGGGCCACCGCCACCTCCGCTCCGCCGTGCGCGGGGGCCGGGTGCTCGGCCGAACCACAGACCGGACAGGGCTCCCCGGGCCGCAGCTGGGCGGCGAGGAGCGCCGCCTGCCCGGCTCCCAGCGCAGCCTGGGCCGCCTCCAGCTCCGCTTCGGCCCCGGCGACTGCCTGCTCCGCCAGTTCGAGCAGGTCGGCGCCGTCCTGCGGCACCTCTCCCGGACGCTGCGCCTGAAAAGCCGCGACGGCCTCCGCCCACCGGCGATCCACCTCTTGCTGGCGGGCGCGCCGGTTCCGCTCGGCGCTGGCGAACAGTTCTTCGGCGTGCTCCAGCCGGGTGAGCGCCTCGCTGGCCTGGTCCAGCCGCTCCTTCTCCTGGAGGTCGACGACCCGTGCCAGCCTCTCCTTCTCCAGGCGGGCGACGAGGTCGCGGCCGGCCTGCAGGGCGGCCTCCTGGGCCTGCTCCTGCCCGGCCGCGTCCGCCGCGTTCTCACTCGCCGCCGTCAGCTTCCGGCTGCATTCCTCCTCCTTGAGGCGCGCCGCCGCCAGCCGGCCGGCCGCCTCCTTCGCCTTCTCCAGTTCGACCTCCCGCTGCCGGAGGCCAGGTTCCTGGGCCTCAAAGTCTTTCTCCGCCGCCTCCCGGTCCGCCCGGCGGGCCGTGTGGACCCGCTGCGCCGCCGCCGATCGCTCGCTCAAGGCCGCCAAGTCTGCGCCGCCCGCCGCCACCTCGCCCCGCAGGGTCTCTTCCTGCTCGACCAGGCTGCGCAGGGGTTCCGCCTTGCGTGCCGCCTCGAGGCGCGCCTCCACCTCGGCCACCTGCGCCTGGCGGGCCACCAACTCAGCCTCACGCTGCCGGCGCTCCGCCGCCCTGGCCAGCAGGTCGCGCAGCTTCCCCGCCTCCTGGTACTTGGCCTGGGCGGCCTCAAGGCGCGCCTCGGCCTCCCTGACCTCCGTCTCGAGCCGGACGGCCTCCGCCTCTGCCGCCGCCCGCCGCTCCTCCGAACAATCCCCCAAGGCGCTCTGGGCCCCCGTCAGGCCCTCGATCTTGAGGGCGCACTCCTGCTGAACCCCGCCCGCCCGCTTCGCCAGCTCGTCGCCGTACCGCTCGAGGGCGAAGATGTGCTGCAGCATCTCGGCCCGGTGGGCGCCGGTCAGCTTCAGGAACTGGTCAAACTTCCCCTGGGGCAGGACGACAGCCCGCGCGAAGTCGTCCCGCCGCAGGCCCAGCAGGTTCTCGACCGCCGCGGTGACCTCCCGGGGCTTGTCGACCAGCGGCACCTGGCTTCCGTCCGGGTCCACCCTGACCAGCCGGGCGTGCTTGTTCTGCACGTTGTCCCAGCCGGGTTTCTCCGGGTCCTTCACGGCGCGCTCGTAGCGCCGGTCTACCTTGTAGCGGCTCTCGCCCAGCGTGAACTCGAAAGTCACCTCGGCCACCGTCTCCCGCTGGTTGAGGATGCCCTGCGTGCCCCGGTCGGCCCGGTCAACGCTGCCGAAGAGCGCCAGAGTCATCGCATCGAGGATGGTGGACTTGCCGCCCCCGGTCGGGCCGAAGATGCCGAAGAGCCCGCCCACCCCGAGTTCGGCGAAATCGATGCTCTGCCGGTCGCGGTAGCTGTGCAGGCCCGAAAACTCCAGCCGGATCGGCTTCATGCGACGCCACCCCTCTCCTCCTGGTCGCCGGGCTCGGACTCATCCTCGCCGGACTCCTCCTCCAAGGCGAGCGAGAGGAAGAGGCGGACCAGCTCGGGCGAAGGGTCCGTCCCCCACTGCTGCCGCACGAACTGGCAGAAACGCTCCTCCAGGGAGAGTTCCGACAGGCGCCGTTCCTCGGCGGGGCGCTGCGCGCCCGGCATCAGCGGCCGCACGCTGACCAGCCCCTCGTGGCTCCTGTACAGTTCGGCCAATTGCGCGGGGCTCAGTGGCTGCTCCACCTCGATCTCGAGGTCGAGCCAGCACGCCAGGTTGCCGGGCGCCGCGCACCAGGCCAGGAACTCCGCGACGTTGCGGGCGTGCCACTGCTTGAGCGGCCGGCCGCAGGCGAGCGGGAGTGGCTGCACGGTGGCCGCCTCCCCGGCCCGGGCCTCGACCAGCACGACCTGCTTCTGCTGCCCAGCCTCGGAGAAGGAATAGGCCAGCGGCGAACCGGAGTAACGGCACGGCGGGACGCTCCCGCCCACGGCCTGCGGCCGGTGCAGGTGCCCGAGCGCCACATAGTGCGCGTTCGCCGGAAAGACCCGGGGTTCGACGATCAGCGCCCCGCCGAGGGAGACGTCGCGCTCCGAGTCGGAAGACTGCCCGCCCAGCGTGAAGAGGTGCCCGGCGATCAGGTTGACCGTGTCGCGGCGGAAGAGACCGGCCGATTCCTCGCACAGGCGCCCGACCCGCTCCGAGTAGGCGGCCTGGCGGGCCCGCTCCTCGCCCTCATCGGTCAGCACTTCCTTAAGGCGCGCCTCCGACGGGTAGCTCAGCGCGTAGACCAGGGCCAGCTCGTCGCCGACCCGCAGTTCGACCCAGCCTGGACCGGCCGCCCGGCACTCCACCTGTCCCGCCGCGCCGCCGCTCGACAGGACCTGGCCCGGGTAGCCGAACAGGTAGATGCCGTGCCGCCGCGCCAGCGGGTTGACCGCACAGAGCCGGTCGGGACTGTCGTGGTTGCCGGCCACGACGACCACCGCCCGCCGCCCCCCGCCGGCCAGCCGTTCGAGCGCCTCGAAAAGGAGTTGCTCCGCCTCGGCCGAGGGGTTGTAGGTGTCGAAGACGTCGCCGGCGACCAGCACGAGCTCGACGCCCTCGCTGTCCGATAACTCGCATAGCTGGGTGATGAATTCCCGCTGCTCCGGCAGCCGGGACCGCCCCTCGAGGGTCCGCCCCAGGTGCCAGTCGGAAGTGTGCAGAATCCTCATCGCGCCTGCCCCCTCATCCTGCCTGCCGGATTCCCCGCCGCCCCGGCCGCCTCTTCCAGCCGGCCCGGCCGCGGCCTGACCGACTCGCCGAACTCCTGCCCGCGTTGGTAGCCCGCCGCCCTGGCCCGTCCGTCGCCGCTCAGCCCGGGGCGGGCCGCTGTTGCCCGCCGCATCCGCCGCTGCGCCACCTCCTGCTCCACCCGCGGGTCGGGCTGCAGGGCGAGCGCCCAGCGGTTGGCCGCGACCTGCTCGGCGAACTTGTCGCGCAGGCCGCAGAGAAAACCGTAGATGAAATCGTTGCGCACCCGCCGGGCCAGCGGCGGCGCGAGCTTCTGCTGCTCCGCGTGCCGGCGCGCCGCCTCGGCCAGCGTCTTCAGCCCGAACCGGTAGACCTCCCGGGCCACCGCCACGTCGGTCGCCAGGCCGATCAGGCAGACGGTCGCCTGGCGGCGGGTCCGGTGAACGTAAGCCGAACAGCGGAAGTTTTCGGCGACGATCGAAGCCAGCAGCCGGTGCCACCACGGGAGCCGGCCCGAAGGTTCCCCAACGGCCGCGTCCGCCACGTCCTCCGCCTGCGTTCCCGTCTCCCCGCCGTCCTCCACCTCCGCCAGAGTCAGCCCGTGCTTCACGAGCAGGCGCTGCGCCAGCAGCAAAGCGGCGGCCGCCTCGTGTTCGTAAGTGGTGTCCCGGGCGATGTTGAGCACGCCCCGGATGCGTTCGACGATCCGTTCCCGGCGGTCAGCCACCGGCGCCCCTCCCGTTCACCCTTCATGATCCCGTGCTTTCATCCTATCACCGGCCCCTGACACGCGCGGTCGCCGCTACACTTTCGTGATTGCCCTGGCCAACCCTGCCAGCCGGAAAGGAGGTGACCCCGGCGTGGCGAAGTAGCGGAAGAGCAGTCGCGACAAGCTACCCTTCGGCCGCTGAGCCGGTTAACGACAGGAGTGTTGCCCGTGTCCACCAGCCCCGAGCTTCTCCGGGCCCTGCCCCAGTTCCGTCGCATGGCCTTCCAGAACCTGGCCCAACTGGCCCAGGCTCTCCGCGAACTCGCCAACCTGGCCGAAGCCTGCGCCGACCCCGCCCTCTCCACGGAAGACGTCTTCCGCCGCCCTGAAGCCAAGGAGTTGGAGGTGGAGTTCGAGCCGCAAGCGGTGGGGGCCGTCGAGGAGTTGATCGAAGCGGTCGACGCCCGCTGGGACCTGCTCGACGCCGCGACCGACGAAGTCAGCACGCTCTTTAGGGCCACCGCCCAATCGCTGGACGTGCTCAAGCAGGTGCTGAGCGAAGGCCTGCCGGCCGAAGCCCTGCAGGCCGAAGGCGGCTGCGACTGCGGTGACGACTGCGATTGCGAAGACGGCTGCGACTGCGACTGCGACGACGACGACTGCGCCGGCCACCACCATCACTGAGCCTGTGGAGAGTGAGCCAATGAGACGCAAGGACAAACAGGTCACCGACCGCACCGCCCTCCACGAGGTCATCCGCCAGGCGGAGGTCTGCCGGATCGGGTTCGTCGACGGCGACACCCCCTACGTGCTGCCGCTGAGCTTCGGGTTCGACGGCGTCGCCCTCTTCTTCCACTCGGCGCCGGAGGGGCGGAAGGTCGACGTCCTTGAGCGGAACAACCGGGTCTGCGTGGAGTTCGACGCGGTGGACGGCATCGCGAAGACAGGCGCGCCCTGCAACTGGACGGCCAGGTACCGGAGCGTCCTCTGGTTCGGCCGGGCGACCCTGCTCACCGACGAAGCGGAAAAGCGCCACGCCTTGAACCAGATCATCGCCCACTACGACCCCAGCGCCGCCCCCCGGGAATTCGCCGGCGCCGACTTGTCCCGCCTCAACGTCTACCGGATCGACCTGGACGAATTGGACGGGAAGTCGTCGTGAGCCTCCTGCCAGGCCTCGACCGCAGCTTCGCCTTGATCATCTGGGCCGACGGCCCGAGCTTCGCCAAGCAAGCCGGCGTCGCGACTCCCACCGGCGGGGTGGGCTTCAGCATCCACGACCGGGACGGGCGGCAGCTCTTCGCCCGCTCCAAGGTTGTCACCGACTGCGACAACAACGAGGCCGAGGTCCGAGCCATCCTGGAGGCGTTGCGCAAGGCGGAGGAGTGCATCTCGGGCCGGGTCAAGATCCACACCGACGCCTTGAGCCGGGCCGCCGTGAAGCTCTTCCTCCGCTCTCGTCCCAGGAAGCGCAGCTTCTGGTCGTTCTTCCGCTAGTTTTTCGCTCCCGGATTCCATACACACCTGACGCCGCTTCCGGGTAGCTTAGTGGTGAGGTGAAAGTTTGTGACGGAACAGGAAAGCCTCCGCACCCAGCTCCAGGACCTGCTGGCCGCCGGCCGGTCGCTCTCCGACCCGGAGGTGCAGGCGCTCGGCGCCGCGCTCGGGCGTCCGGAGGGCGCCCCCCGGAAAGACGAGGAGGCGCGGCCCGAATAGCTCACGGGCTGGCCGGGCAGCACCGCTCGCACCAGCCGTAACCAGCCCCGAACGCCTCTTCGGCCGGCTGGAAAGGCACCTTGGGCGCAAGTTTGAACGGGTCAATCATTTGCGCCTCGTCCCACAGGCGCTGAAATTCGGCCGCATAGAGCGCGGCCGCGCCGGCCTCCGAGATGATGAGCGCGTCCGCGTGGTTCTTCTCCTCTGCGTTGGCCGTCCAGTCAAAGGAACCGGCGACGACCGTCGCGCCATCGATCACGGCGAACTTGTGATGCATCATCCCCTTCTTCCCCTGACCCCGGTCCAGCCCCACTTCGACCCCCCGGCCCGCCAGGAACTCGTCGAGCGAATCCCTGTTCGCCGAGTGTCTGGCGTCCATTACGACTCTGACCTTCACCCCGCGTTGGTGGGCTCTCACCACCGCCGAGGCCAGGTCGGAGTCGGTGAAGGCGTACACCGCGAGATCAACCGACTCTTGCGCTCCGTCGAGCAAAGGGATGATGTGCTCCCGAATCCCCGGTGAGAAGTGCACCGCCACCGAACCGGATACCGTCTGACCGGCCGTCACGACCAGGAAAACCGCCAGGAGCGCCAGGACCACGCACCGGCTGCGCATCGCCATCGCCTCCGGCCTGGTTCTTCCGCCGCTGCGCTCCCGCTCCTCGCATATCCGCGACGAAGTTGCCCCAGGCTATTGACCCTCACGTTACGTCATGGTCTATTGTAGTCGTGGGAGGTGGAAGTCGCATGGCGTACACGGTGAAGACGGTGGCCGACCTGGCGGGCGTCAGCGTCCGGACGCTGCACCACTACGATCAGGTTGGGCTCCTGCGGCCCGCGGCTGTGAGCCCGGCGGGTTACCGGCTCTACTCCGACTCCGACCTGGAGAGGTTGCAGCAAATCCTCTTCTTCAAGGAGCTGGGGTTCGGCCTGCAGGAGATCCGCGGGATCCTCGAGAGCCCGGCTTACGACCAGGGCGAGGCCCTGCGCGCCCACCGGAAGCTGCTCACCGAGAAGCGGGCGCGGCTCGACCGCCTCATCGACTCGGTCGACAAGACCATCACCACGCTGGAGGGGAAGAAAGCCATGGACAAGCGGGAGATGTTCGAAGCCTTCGACGACTCGAAGCTGGAGGAGTACAAACGGGAGGCCCGGGAGCGGTGGGGCGGCACGAAGGAGTACGAGGAGAGCGAACGGCGGGCCGCCAGCTACTCCAAGGCCGACTGGGACCGCATCCAGGCCGAAGCCGAGCGCATCACTGCAGCGCTGGGCGAGCTGGTGGACCGCGACCCCGGCGACCCGGAGGTGCAGGCCTTGATCGACCAGCACTTCCACCACATCAACGACAACTTCTACACGGTGAAACCCGAGGTCTACCGCGGCCTCGCCGACCTTTACGTCTCCGACGAGCGCTTCACCGCCTACTACGAGCGGGTGCGGCCCGGCCTCGCCCAGTTCATGCACGAGGCGATGAACGTCTACTGCGACCGGAAGTTCAAGTAGAGAGTCCTGGCCTACTCATGGCACGACCTGGTTGAGTTGAGGTCGAAAACGTGCACGCAAATCGGGAGGGCGCGATCGATCGCCTCCTCCCCGTCTTCGAGCCGGTGTTCGTCTGTTCTCCTATTGCGTCGGGAGTCGCCCGCCTATGGCGTGGGCGCTGAACCGAGCTGCGCCAGCCCGACCAGGACCAACGCCACGCCGAAGACCAACCTGCCGAAAACGCGCTTGCGGTTGCGGATGTTGAGGAAGGCCAACGGCTCGAAGAGACTGATCATCCCGACTGCGCCCAGCGTATCAAATCCTCCCCTCTCCGGACATCCTAAGCTGGAAAAGTCTGGAGAGGTGGACGGGCATGCGCAGGTGCAAGGCGCTCATGCTGGCGACCGTCTGGCTCGTGCTGGCCGCCGTTCAGCCGTCGCTCGCCGGCCGGGTGAGGCTGGCGCTCGGCGACGCAGGCTGGCCAGCCTGGGCAAAGGCCGTCTACATCGGAGGCGAGGTCTACCAGGGCTCGGAGTTCTTCTTCGCCAACGGGACTTTCACGGCGCACATCGACCTGGCCTACGGCGACTTCACCGTGCCGGTCGTGGTCAAGGCCGGGGAGGACACCGTCGTCCACCTTCCCCTCCCCCGCCCGTTCGACCAAGCCGAGTTCCGGCGTCTGGCCAGCGAGAAAGGGGACATCTGGCGGTGGAACCGCTTCGCGCTCACCTACGCCGTGGTGCAGGAGAAGGCCCGGCACCGGGAGTTCCGAAATGCCGTGGCGGACGTGCTCGCCCGGGTCGCAAAAGAGACCGGCGGACTCTTCCGATTCTCGGAGGCGAAGGATGCTGCCCGCGCTGATCTGGTCTTCCATCTGGTCACAGAGAGGGAGATCGCCCCTCAGTTCCCGCAAAGCGCCTCCGTGCCCGCCGGGTACGTCGACCCCCGCCCCTGCTACTGGTTCTTCACCCGGGTCGACCTATACATCGATGTCCGCTACTGCCTCGACCTCGCCGTCCTCAAGCACGAGGTCGGCCACGGCCTCGGCCTCATGGGCCACTCCTCCAGGCCCACCGCCCTCATGTTCGAGACCTCCACCGCCTCGACCGCCCCCGTCTTCTCCCCGGAAGAGGTCACCGCTCTCAAGGTCCTCTACTCGCTGAAGGCGGGAGAAGGGGTGGTGCGGTAGGGGGAGCACAGCCGGTCCGCCAAGCCCTCGAGCTCCGCCCGGTACTCCAGTTCCTCGAGAAACCCCCGGCTGATAGCGCTTGCCCCGTTGTAGGCCCCGCTCAGGTTGCCGGCCATGGCGGCCACCGTGTCGGAATCGTGGCCCAGGTTGGCCGCGGCGAGGATGGTCCGCCGGAGGTCGCCCGGGCAGCTTCACGTCCAGGCGCTGGTGGAGGGTATCAGGGGCGCCGGTCCGCTGGTCCCGGTACGTCATCCCCTCTTCCATGCCCTCGATCGTCTCCGCCAAATCACGGCAGAACTCCACCCGGCGTTCGACGGGTTCAAGGCTGCCTGCCGGAACGGCGACCAACCGGGCGACCGCGTAGGCCGTCACGATCCCGCTGGCGATCGCCATCGGGTCGTTGTGCGTGAGCAGCGCCTGGAGGCCGGCCCCAGCTTGAGGGAAGGGTAGTCGTCCGGCCAGAAGAGCCCCACCGGCGCCGATCGCATGGCGACGCCGTTCCCCGCCGACTTCACCCCGGCGTCCGTCCAGCGCAGCCCGCGGCGGTACCGGTCCACGAACTCCGCCGTGGCGATCCCGATGCCCCGGATGGGCTGCGCGCAAAAGCGGCGGGCCACGTCGTCGGGGTTCAGCCCCTCGCATTCCAGCAGCGACTCGGCGAGCCACATGGTGAGCTGGGTATCGTCGGTGATGCGGCCCACCGCGCTGCCCGAATAACCCCGTTCCGGCTCGTAGTACTCGATCCAGCGCGGGTGGGGTAGCCGGCGAATTCGAGGGAGCGCCCCAGAGCATCGCCCACCGCCCCGCCGAGCAACGCGCCGCGGAACCGGTCGCGCAGGCTGGGAACGGCCGGGCTGGGGAGTTCCTTTTCCCGGCCCAGGTGGGCGAAGTCGACGCTTAGCCGCCCGGAGGCCGCCAGTTCGGCGTAGAGTTCCTCGAGCCGGGCGCGAGCCTGAGCCTTCACCACATGCCACCCTTTCTTGCTCTGAGGTGCGCGCCCAACCGGGTGAGGCCCGTATCCCCCCGGGGAGGGGCTCCCCCCTGACCACCCCTTCCTTACCCTCCTCACCAGTTCACCCGCACTTGCAGGCCCGGGGCGGTCCCGCACCATACGCCCGACGGATCCACCACGACGATGACCACCCGCTCCTTCCCGGAACGCCGCAGGTTAAGCGGCCGCTCTCCGCCCAGCCGGACCAGGTCGGCCAACCGGATCCAGGCGCGCGGCACAGTCAGGTCACCCAGGAAGATCTGCAGTTCCAGGCTGCGGTCCAGCACCGGGCTGGCGTCGAAATGCACCCGGAGGGCGGTCAGGGTGACGCCAGCCGGAAGCTGAGCATCGCGGTCGGAGTCGAAGAGCACCGCCTGGCTGCCGGTGAAGGCGGGCGTTCCCCGGAAGACCGTGACGGAGCCCCCCCGGTGGGCGACCTCTCCCGCATCCCAGGGACCGCAGGGGCCGCCATCCGTTTGGATCTACTGGCCGCCCGCCCCGCCCCACACCGGCTGGGGTGGCATGAGCAGCCCGGGGTGGAGCAGAAGAGGGTCAACTGCCGGTCGCCGCCGGGTTCCTCTTCCTCCGGCGCCTTGACCCCCTTGAGCAGGCCGGGCCCCGCCGGATCGTGTTCAAGTCGGCGGCGCTCGGCGAGTTCGGGGTTGCGGGTGGCGTAGCAGTACCGGCAGCCGTGCAAGCAGGTGTCGCTGATGCCGATGTCGCGGCTCGTCACGCAGCCGCAGGCCGCCCGCTGGCCCGGGTCTTTCTTGTGGAAGTGCAGCCCCCAGAGCTGCTCGATCAGCCGGTCGTCGATGCATCTCCCGGGCCGGATGCCGAGTTCGGCGAGGTCAAAGGCTTCGGCGCACGACTCGATTACGAGCCCGCGGTCGGCCGCCGCCCGGCTCATCCAGGCGAGCAGTTGCCTGAGCGCCGGGTTCTCCTCCGGGCCTGACTTATCGAACCGCCAGCCCGCGGCCTCGAGCTGGCTCAGCCGCCGGTCGGTCTTCTGGTAAAAGTCGACCAGGCTGATCACCACCTTGCGGGTGTAGCCGGCGAGCGCGTCCAGGAGCCGTCCGAAACCGTCGCGGTGAAAGCCGGGGTCAGTGAAGTTGGCGAGGATGATCGGGTCGTACCGCCAGATGACCCGCTCCGGGCCGACGTGCTCGCTCACCCGCCGGAAGGTCTCGACCCGGGCGGGGAGCGGCGGCAGGTTGGGCTCGAGGTCGCGGCCGTAGGCGTTGACCGTGTACTGGAAGTAGTAGCGGTAGCCGAGCCGGTCCAGCTCCGGGAGGTGCGGCAGCAGCGGGGCGGGGTCTTTCGTCCAGAAGACGAGGACGTCGACCTCTTCAGGCCGCAACGAAACCCGGGAGACCTGGTTCGCGTTGAACGGGTTCGGCACGAGGCAGAACCCCTCACGCAGCCGCCGCATGAACCACTCGGCGTAGAAGGCGGGAATGTCGGTGCGCCTGCTGGCGGAGATGATCAACTTAAGCGACCCCATTTCCCTGGCGCGCCCGCGGCGCGCTGGCATCTGGAACGCTGTTCCATTCTACCACCCGCTCGGCTTATCCTATGTCGCTAGCGGTAGAGCCACCCCCCACGAGCCGCCGGTGACAGCATCACTCTACCACCTGCTTCCACCGGGAAGCAGAAGCGCCGCCCCGGTCGACGATGAATCCCGCGCCCAGATCGTCCGGATCGCCGAGGGGTGGACGAAGTTCGCCACCCAGGGCAACGAACGGTTTGACCGGCAGGTCTACACAGATGCCTTCCTCGACGCGTACCTGGCCTCCTACTTCAGCCGTCGTCCCGGGCCTCCAGGGACAGGCCGCCGCCAAGATGGATGAACTGATCCTCAGGGCCGGAAAAGAAGAAGGCCCGAAGCGTTGAAACCCGCTTCAGGCCTAAGAATTACTGGTGCGCCATCAGGGACTCGAACCCCGGACCCGCTGATTAAGAGTCAGCTGCTCTACCAACTGAGCTAATGGCGCAAATATGGTAGCGGCGACTGGATTCGAACCAGTGACACTGCGGGTATGAACCGCATGCTCTGACCAACTGAGCTACGCCGCCATGCAACGGATGCGGCGCCGGCCGTCACTGTGTTCCGTGCCGATCCGCTAGCAAACTGGGTTGCGGGGGCAGGATTTGAACCTGCGACCTCCGGGTTATGAGCCCGACGAGCTGCCAGCTGCTCCACCCCGCGACGTTCAAGGACCGAATGCCCGTCTGACGGACACAAGAGTATTATAATGTCCCCTGGTGGCGAAGTCAACTGGCAGAAACGGTATTCCGCAGGAACTGATTTCCGCAGGTCAGACGCGCAGCCACCAGCTGAGCAGGAGCCCTGCGCCGAAGGGGAGCACGCCGCTCAGGAAGAGGCGAAAGCCCACGTTGGCGGTGTCTTCGCGCTCTCTGACCCGCCCGGCCTCCTTGGGCCGCCAGAGGAGCAGCAGCACGGCGACGGCGCAGATCGCCGTCCCGCCGGCCAGCTCAGCCCAGACGACCGCCGGGCCGAGGGGACTGGCTTTGAGGAGGCGGATCGCCACGCCGATGACCGCAAGCGCGAGGCAAAACGCGGCGCCGAGCAAGACCGCCCGCTGCACGCCCCTCACCCGATCGGGACGCCCCTCCGCTGAACGCACTGCTCTCCCCCCTTGCCAAAAGAAAACGACGTCCGTTGGCGAACGTCGTTGCTCTTCAGTCGACTTCCCGGCTGCGCTAGAAGTCCCGCCGGGTGCCCCGCCCGCCCCGCTTCGAATCCTGGCTGCGGCGGAGTTCGCCGAGGCGCTCGTCGCTGTCCTTGAGGAACCGGGCCAGCCGGTCTTCGAACTGGCGGGGACTCATCGTCCGCGGCCGGATCGGGCTCGCCCCGGGGTTGGCCTGGCGGATCGACAGCCCGATCTTGCCCCTGTCGATGTTGATGATCTTGACCTTTACCTGATCGTTCTCCTTCAGGTAGTCTTTGATGTCGCGGACGTAAGCATCGGCCACTTCGGAAATGTGCACGAGACCCGTGACGCCTGGCTGGAGTTCCACGAAGGCCCCGAAATGAGTGATCCCGGTGACCTTCCCTTCAACGACGGCCCCGACCTCGAGCGGCATGCTGACTTAACGTCCTCCCTCCATGAATCCCCAGCTTAGCGTCGCGCCAGTCCATACTGAGCGCTAGTATAGTTTATTATACACGCGGCTGCTGCAAGTGTCAACAAACCCGGCCAGGAGCGGGCTCAATGCAACTCCGAGCGGCGGTTCGGGCGGAGAGCGACGTCGCGCCGGTTCTGGCCGGCCGTCTTGCCCACCACGAACTTGATCTCGTCGGGGCGCACCAGCCCGAGCTGCTCCCGGGCCACCCGCTCGACGTACTGCGGCGTCTGCATGGCCGCTACGGATTTCGCCAGTTCACGGTTCTGCTTCTGCAGCGTGGCCAGTTCCTTGTTGGCCCGGGCGATGTCCGCCCGCAGCCCCATGATCCGGACGAGGCCGCTGGCGTACCCCATGCCGGCCCAGGCCAGGACCACGGTGAGAAAGAGGGCGAAGCGGCGGCTGCTGGCGGAACGGGTCTTGGCGCGGGCGCGGCGCCGCGTCCGGCGCGTGGGGGTCAGGAGTTCCCGCTCCTGTACCGAGTAGTCGTAGGCCGTCGCCGCGGCGCTGCGCCGGGTCGCCCCGGCCTGGCGGGTCGTCCGCGGTTCGGGGGCAGTCCACCAATCCCTGCTCATTTCTCTTCGCCCTCCGTATTGTCGTCAGGTATGCCCAGAACCTCGCCGGGCAGGATCACCACGACCTGATACCCCTTGCCGCGGGCGCGATGATAGAGCGTCGCGACGGTGCTGGCGCTCATGCCCAGCTGGCCGGCGATCTCCTGGTTGGACCGCCCCGACTCCTTGAGAACGACGACTTGGCGTTCCCGGAACGAGAGGCGTTCAAGACCGCGCAGTTCGATCTGCACCGCGTTACCATGCTCCCCCGGCTATCCACAAGTCAATGCACATATCCCCAAAACTTGTACACAAGCACGACAGTTTTTCTACAAACTCTCAAGTAATTCCTTTTCGGGGCGAGGGAATTTCGCCGGCGTTTACGAGCGGGTTGGCGGGGCGG
>JBLNBQ010000013.1:0-12465 GCA_050260095.1 Chitinophagales bacterium | reverse complement strand
TTAGTCCGGCGTTACCCGGATAGAGCATCCCTTCCAGGGCCGCCTCATCCAGGTCTTCCGGGAGCGGCCAGGCGAGCCCCGATGCCCTCATCCGGCCCAGCAAATCGCCGACGGTGCTGTGAGAAATCCCCAGGCTCCGCGCGATTTCCCGCTGCTTCAGCCCCAACTCGTCGTGCAGACGAAGCATCTCTTTGATCTTGCGCATGGACACCCTCCTGTTGGCCACAGACGTTTCTCCTTCCTCGTGAGCTGCACAACAAGGGCTTCCAGCTCAGTGTGGGAAACGCCTACGGTCGGTTGCTCCTGCGCCGCTTCGTCTCTCGGGTGGTCGATTTGGACCAGAACAGGTGGACGATTTGGATCGGAATCAGTGGACGATTTCAATCGGAACGGGTGGTCGATTTGAATCGGAACAGGTGGTCGGCTTCAGCCGGAATACGCATTCCCGGGATCCCTGGCTTGGGCCAGCTTCTCCCCAACCGCCTCGACATACCGGCGGAGCGTCTCGGCGAGTTGCCAGTCCTCGGCCGCTTTCTGCAGCTCGGCAAACCGGCTAAGCTCCTCCTCCCGGAGGCGCTGCCGTTCGAGCCTTCGCCGCTCGGCTTCGGTGCGGCGCCGTTCTTCCTCTCGCCGCTCTTCCTCTCGTTTCCGCTCGATCTCCGCTGCCAGGACGAGGCCCATGATGAACTTGCCCAAGTGGTCTTCGAGGTGGTGCTGCTTGCCGTCGGACCAGTTCTTGCGGGGTGCCTCCCAGCCGTCGATAGTGAGGGTCAGTTCGTCGGTAGGCAGGTAGTTGAACCTGGTGATGTAGATGTACTGGCCCTTCTCCTGTGCCTTGAGTTCCGCCGGGGTGAGCACGTGGTCGACCTGCTTGGTGCGCTCCTTGAGGAGGATTGGGAGTTGCTGCTGGCCGGTCCTGACGTAGGTGTCGCCGGAGCGCTGATCGACCTCTACGGCGTGGCCCAGCTTCTCCAGCGACTTGATGAGGGTGTCCATGATTTTGAGCGCCCTGTCTCGGGAGGACTCCGTCACGGACACGTCGAGCACGCGGGGTGGTGACTGGTACCGATTGAAGCTGTTGCGCCGGCGGGTGCCGCGAAGGTGCTTTGCCAACTCCGAAACCAGGGGGTGGGGGCGGGTCAACTGCTCCGGCACTACGATGCCAGAACAGACTTCCTCCAGCCTCTGGCGCGTTGCAGGATCCAGAAAGGCGAACCGGTCCTCCCGAGCTCCACCCGACGGCCTTTCCACGTCGTCAGGTCGCTCGGAGATGTAGGTCTGAGGCCCCTTGGACTTTGGGAGCGGCGCCTTCTTGACCTTGCCACCTGCCCTCAACTTGGCCCAGTAGCCTCTGCCTGGCACCGGGATGTTGAGTTTCTTGCAGATCTTGTGGAGTGCCACGTCGGACATCTCGTACCGCTTGGCGACGATGGTCATGGGCTCCCGCCAGACTTCGTCGTAGAGGGTTTCCCGCTCGAAAACGATCCGCTTCAACCCGGCCCGCCCTCCCAGAACCAACTGTAACGATGGACTCCGAACCCACCGGCCTCGACTGAGACCGGTGGGTTCTTTCGACGAAGAGCCCGCGCAGGACGCGCCGGATCCCTTGCGCCATCTTCCCGGCTACTTGCCACGTCCTTCGGGTGTACCCACGGATTGCGGTGTCTTCTTAGGTTGTCTACAGAGAGTGCTTCATCGGGCAGAAGCCAACCATCTTTTCTCGCCCTGGCAACAAGGGATGCGAATCCGGCCGACTCCAACTTCAGACTGTCCCTTAGTGCGCCATCTACTCCTGTGACAATGCGATGGTGGGAGCGAAGGGCCTCTTCGAATGCCATCTGGCTCATCATTATTGTCGCCACGAAGGCCCCGACATACCAGCACAACCGCGCCTCTTCATTCATATGCGAGGCCCGGCATAGGGGCTGCTTCCTTATCCTCCACTGAAAGGAGCGTCCGCAAGCGCTCCCGACGTCCGACCCGGGCCCTGTCTTCGCCGTCTGACAGCAACTGTTCGGCCTCTTCTGTCCAGTTCATATTCAGCACGCTCACCCCCATACTCGGCGCAGCAAGCCAAGCCCTGCGCAGTGCAGCGCACCTGCGCTTCCAGTGCGTCTTAAATGGGCCGGCGCCTCCTCCCTGCGAAGCTAGTTCCATTTTCCAAGAGACGCTCCTGGTTCAGCGTTGTCGGGTGGGGAGAGAAAGCCCAGGTGGATTCGCCGTTCAGGGCGATACGGAGAACCGTATCAGAGGCAACGGCGAAAAAGAGGAGTGAACCTACGGTGGGCGTGAAGCCGTCCTTTTTCACTGGGCCAAGTTCTTCCGGACGTTGCTGGTGAGTCGCTCTGCCCTCAAGGATTTGGCCTGGCAAGCAACTCTATTACGTCGGCGGCGACTTCTCCCGTAATCCCAACGCAGTGCCTGAGGTGCTCCGGCGAGCCGAGGGTCATCCCTTTGGTCAAAACCCGGCAACAGGTGCTCTTCCGCCGGGACTTGAAACGGTCGTGCAACTCTTTGGCCGCTTCCAGCATCCCCGGCATGGGGGCGCCAGCTTCCGTGCGGCCATAACGGAGCCCCAAGGCCATGACACCACCCGCGATCGCGCCACAAGTGCAGCCGGAAGTGCCGATACCGACGGGGAATCCGGAAGCCAGGCGGACCATCTCGTCGGGGACGGGGTGGCCAAGGTACTCGTTGGCGACCAGGAAGACCGCCTCGGAGCAGAAGAACCGTCCATCGGCGTACATCTGTTCGGCCTTGTGTCGAGCGGCCTCCGCCGCGACCCTGACCTCCAGCGACCGGGGCAGGCCGGCGACGAAGTCCTTCAACTGATCACGGACCCGGCGGAACTCCGCTTGGATCTCGTCGGGTTTCCCGGTGGCTTGGGCCGGGTCTGGGAAGCCAGCATGAACGGTCTGCTTGGCGCCGGGGAAGACGGGACAGGCCGCCTGGGCGCTGTCACAGAGCGTTACGACGTAATCGAAGGGTTGGCCAAGGAACTCGCCCAAGTGTTTCGATCGGTGTCCGGAGATGTCCACGCCGGCTTCAGCCATCACTTTGACTGCCAGAGGGTTGACCTCCCCGGGGTCGGTGCCGGCCGAGAAGGCCTCAATTCTACCGTTGTGGAGAGCGTTGGCCCATCCTTCGGCCATTTGACTGCGACATGAGTTGCCGGTGCAGAGGAAGAGCATCCTGATTGGCTGGGTCACTCTTGCCGAACCCCCACTTCGTCTGGCCCATCGACGGCCAATGCTCTGAACCACAAGAACCGCTTCAGCGATACCGAGAGGCGGGGGAGGTGGCCGAGTTGCCCGGGCACGTGCACGGCCACTCCCCCCTCCCCGAACTGGAGGTATTCGTCCGGATCCTGGGCCGGGCGCTCCGTGTTGATCTGAAGCATCGGGGCGCCAGTCCCCCCACAACACCCGTGGGGCGTTGCGGAGACGATCAGGACAGATCCTCCGCAGGCTGTGATGTATTCCCGGGCCTGAGCGGTCACGTCAAGGCGCACTAGCAGTCCCCTTCCGCTTCGATCAGGCCACGACCTTCTTGTCGTGCATGCTCGGGAACCAGTGCTTGGTCTTCTTGCAGATTGCCACCAGGGTGAGCATGATGGGCACCTCGGTCAGGACCCCAACCACAGTCGCTAGCGCGGCGCCGGAGGAGAGACCGAAGAGCGAGATGGCCACCGCCACCGCTAGCTCGAAAAAGTTGCTGGCCCCGACCATCGCAGCGGGTGCGGCGATTTCGTAGTCGACCTTCCACCACTTGGCCCAGAAGTAGCCCGTGTAGAAGATGAAGAAGGTCTGGATGATCATCGGGATGGCGATGAGCAGGATGTGGAACGGCTTGTGGATGATGACGTCTCCCTGGAACGAGAAGAGAATGATGAGCGTCAGGAGCAGCCCGATGATGGTGAGCGGGCTCAGGCTCTTGAGGAAGACGTTCTCGAACCACTCCATCCCTTTGCGCTTGATGAGCTGGACGCGGGAGACGTACCCGAAGATCAACGGGATGAGGATGAAAAGACCCACGGAGAGCAGGAGGGTGTCATAGGGCACCTTGATCGAGGTGACCCCGAGCAGGAACATGACGATCGGGGCGTAGGCCACCAAGACCACCAGGTCGTTGATGGCCACCTGGACCAGGGTGTGTCCGGCATGGCCGCCAGAGAGGTAGCTCCAGACGAAGACCATGGCGGTGCAGGGGGCGGCGCCCAGGAGAATCGCGCCGGCGACGTACTGGGAAGCCAGGGCCGGAGTGATGAACGGGGCGAAGAAGACCTTGAGGAAGAGCCAGGCGAAGAAGAGCATGGAGAATGGCTTGATGAGCCAGTTCACCACCAGGGTGATCGTGAGGCCTTTAGGCGTCTTCTTCGACTTGAAGATGCTGCCGAAGTCGATCTGCACCATCATCGGATAGATCATGAGCCAGATCAGGATGCTGACCGGAAGCGAGACCTGGGCATAGGTGAACCGGTTCAGGGTCTGCGGGAAGGCCGGCCACACTTGGCCGAGGATCACGCCTACCACGATGCAAATGGCCACCCAGACAGTTAGGTACTTCTCGAAGAAACCCAGGCCCTTACCTTTCTCCGCCTGGATAGTTGTTTGCTTGTCGGTGACGGCGTCCATGCACTCTGTTCCCCCTTCTTGCGTGTTATCGCTTGGATCCTCGCTAGGCCGCGTCATCTCTGCCGGGCGGTCACCTCGGCTTCCATTTCCTCATAGGTCAGATAGCCGCCGGTCCGCACGACCGTGCCGTTCACTGCGGTGATCGGCAGGACTCCCACGCCCTGCTCCCGCATCAAGCGGACCACCTCTTGGTTGCCGAGAAAGGCGGCCGGATGGGTGGTCGGCATGTACCGCTTGATCTCCACCTGCAGCGGGTGGGCCTTCTCCAGCGCCAGGATCGCCTCGTTCACGCGGATGAGGTTCGGGTCCACCGTCGGGCCGCAGATGCCGGTTGCGCAGCACATAGGGGGATCGAAGATCTCAATTTTCACTGCAGCCATGCTCTCACTCCTCTGCGGTGAGCTCCTGTTGGAGGGTCTGAATGATCCATCTGGGGGAGATCCGCCCATCGAAACGGACCTTGCCGTTGATGACGATGAGTGGCAGGGTAGCCGTGGGGTGCTGCCGGATGAAGTCGAGTACCTGGGGGTACTGTCCAGCCTCGGGGGAGTACAGGTTGACCGCCTTGACCTCCACCTTGTCGCCGAAGGTCGCTTTCACAGCCCGAGCGAGGTCGCCGGCGAACTCTTCGAGGCTCTGTTCCTTGCTGCCCACCGGGCCGCACCCGCCACCTCACCCGCAGCCACTTCCGGTCTGTAGCTGCACGACCGGGTATCCGATGACCACCACACTACCGCTGGACATCTCCCTTGCCTCACTTTCCGTATAGCAGCTCGGCTGCTTCTCTTAAGGAGCTAAGGCCCTTCAGTTCGCGATCCAGGACAGGGAGGGGCGCGATCACCGCCCCGGGGAAACGCCCGGTCATTTCTCCGAGGTACTGCTGCTGCATCTCCCGGCGGTCCCGGAAGTAGGGGGTCGTGCAGTGCTCCTCGGGAAGGACCAGGTTGGCGACGACGAGTTGGGTGCGGACGCCGACCGTCTCCAGTTCCTTAACCGCCCGCCAGGCCTCCATGATCGGGGTGGCTTCCGGGTAGACGACGAAAGCGAAGGTGGTGTGGGCCGCATCCCGCATCATGTCGATGACCGCCGTGAATCGCCGGCGTGCGGTCTCGTCGGCGGCCTGGCTCTCCACCGTGCCCCCCGACTTAAGTTCGATCTGCTTGCTCCAGTCGATGGGGAGCTCCAGGAGCCTCAGGGTGTGCCCGGTCGGCGCGGTGTCGAAGATGACGGCCTCATAGTCTGCCTCCGCGGCGAACTCGATGAATTTGTCGAAGGCCGCCATCTCCTCGGTGCAGGGGGAAGCCAACTGTTCCTTGATGACCTCGATCACATCCGCGGAGTACTTCCCTTCGGCGTCGGCGAGGATCCGCTTCCGGTAGGCGGCGGCCGCCTTCTGCTGATCGATGCGGGCGCCGAAGAGGTTCGGGACGCCCGCTACCCGCCCGACCACGTCGGTGATCGGACTCTCCAGGACTTCGCCCAGATGGGAGGCGGGGTCTGTCGTCAAGAGGAGCGTCCGGTGTCCCCGTTCGGCAAGCCAGAGTGCGGTGGCGCAGGAAACCGACGTCTTCCCGACGCCGCCTTTCCCGGCAAAGAAGATCGTGCGCCTGGCGTCGGTAGGCTGGATGAGCCTCCGGGCGGCTTCCCGGGCGGACGCTGGATCCGGCTTGACTGCACTGCCCTTGTGCCCACCAGACTCTCCGCCCTCTTGGGGCTCGCTTGGGAGCGCGCGGCCGGCCAGAAGAGCAGCCATCCGCTTGAGTGCCGCGACGCCCTTTAGCTCCCGTCGCTGCTGGTACATCCACTTCTGCGGTAGGGCGAACTCCTGCTGTATCTGGGCCAAGTAGCGTTGTTGCATTTCTCGGCGCTTGGCGAAGAACTCTTCCCGGCACTCCTCCTCGGGCAGGAGGCCGTTGACGATGAGCAGGTTAGCCCTGACCCCGATCCGCTCAAGTTCCGACATAGCGCGTTTGGTTTCCGCGATCGCCGTGGCCTCCGGCTGCACGACGAAGGCGAAGGTGGTGTTCCCCTGGTCTTTCATCACCGCCAGGGCGTGGTCGTAACGGGCCTTCGCTTCGCCCAGCATGGAGACTGGTCCGAGGCAGGTCTGGCCGCTTCCGGCCTCGCTCTCCGTGATGTGGTGGCTCCAGCTGGCCGGCAGGTCGAGCAGGCGGAGCGTGTGTCCAGTCGGCGCGGTGTCGAAGATGACCACGTCATAGTCGGGTTCATCCATGAACTCGACGAACTTGTCGAAGGCCGCCATCTCTTCGGTGCAGGGAGAGTTGAGCTGTTCCTCCATGACCTTCACGACGTCAGCCGGGAAAAGCTCGCGGTAGGGGGCCAGAACCCGGTCCTTGTACTCGTCGGTCGCTGCTTGGCTATCAATTTCCATAGCCCACAGGCCGGGGACCGCGGCGATGGGGGTGACCCGGTGACCGATCTCTTGCTCGAAGACGTCGGCCAGGTTTGAGGCCGGGTCGGTCGTGACGATGAGTGTCTTGTCGCCCTGAGCAGCGTGCATCACTGCGGTGGCCGAGGCCATCGAGGTCTTTCCGACCCCGCCTTTGCCTGAGAAGAAATAGAACTTGGTCATGGTCACTTCGCCTCCGACGTCCTGTGGTCCAGCCGCTCGGCCCGCAGCGCCTCGCAGCTTGGAAGGCTGGCGAGAGTTCTCCACTGCTCCGCCAACTGCGGCGCCTGGTCCTGCGTACCAAGCAGGAAGGCCTGTAGTTCGGCAACTCCTGTGGTGACGGCTTCCCGGTTGGCCGAGTAATAGACCCACTGCGCCGACTTGCGTTCGCTTACCAGCCGCATCATCCTGAGCTTCGCGAGATGCTGCGAAACCGTGGGCTGGGGGAGCTTCAGAAGCTCGACCAACTGACAGACGCACAGCTCATGCTCCAGCAGGAGCCGCAGGATCTTCAGGCGAGTCGGGTCATCCAGCATCTTCAGGAATTCCACCAATGCTTGCGTGGGGGACACCTCCTTGAGGAGTATATGCACGCATTCCCATATGGTGTTCCAGTGATTTAGTCACAATCCTTCCTGGGTGAAAAAAGACCGTGGGCTTTCTGAGATGCTCGGATGAAATGAATGTGCCAACGGCGGTTGACGTTCCCAACCATCTGGGAATGATAAGCACATAGCCATTCATCTATATCGACGAAGGGGGCAATCCCGAGGATGGAACTGCTACTGGAACAGTTCAAGGCGCTGGCCGACGAGACCCGGCTCAAAATCTTCAAGCTGGTCGAGCGCCAGGAGCTATGTGTTTGCCAGATCGTGCCGGCCATCGGCTTGACGCAGCCGACCGTCTCGGTTCACCTCGGCAAGCTGAAGCGCGCCAAGCTGGTCAAGGAAAGACGGGCTGGGCAATGGTCATACTACTCGGCTGATCGTGAGGGCCTGGCCGCGTTTCGCAGCTCGCTAGAGACCTTTATGGCAGCGGACCTGAAAGAGCTGAGGGCGCCGCTGACAAGCGCCAGTGTCAGGGGCAGCATCATCACCAGGCTAGGGTAGCGGGCCAGACCCGGTCTCCTGTCCAAGAGGCCGCTGAGACCGATGACAGCTGACCCGAAAAGGACTCCCATGTACTCGTTGCCGATTCCGTAGTATCTAGCGCCACCAATCGGGTTCCGTGGCTTACATCCGTGGCTTACACTTGGGTGGTTAGCCGGCTCTTGGCCCGGTGACGGGCAACCTTGCTGGGGGTGTCTGGAGCGATGCGTGGAGCTCGACCGCACGGCGAACCCTGGGATGAGGTTTGTCGCGGCTGGGAAAGCCACCTTACCGTCCGCCCTCTTGACTGACGGGCGTATCCGGCGTTCGCTTCAGGCCCCACTCCGCCAGAGTCTTCAGCCCCACCCTGCCCCCCACTCCCCGACCCTGCTTTGGTCGGCTTGGGCCGTTCTCGCACACGCTCCAGGCCGGTGGCGAATACGATGCGGAGGACAAGTGGCGACTGCTTCCTCAAGCCTGCAGATAGGAGCTGGTTAAGGTATGCATACACGCGGATTCTCCATTGTGGTGGGTGCCATCCTGACGGCTGCCCTAGTCCTGGGATTCAGCCAGGCGCTCGCCGCACTCACGCCCACTCCCGGTGGGACGCCGGACTACTTTGGCCCCTATCCCAACTACGCTAACAGCCCGCTTCCGAAAACTGATGCGTCGGGCAAGGTAATCCCCGGCACAGGCATCCGCAAGTTCGTCGACTCACTGCCAGGCCTGGGGGCCGCCAACGCCAACGACCTCGGGCAGTACATCCCAGTGGCTGTTCCCGATACGACCACGTATCCCGGATCCGACTACTACGAGATTGAGCTCGGACAATTCACCGAGCAGCTGCACAAGGATCTTCCCCCGACCACGCTGCGGGGCTACAGGCAGACCAATACCACGGATCCTACCGTGAGCAAGTTCCACTATCTGGGACCGATGATCATCGCCCAGAAGGACCGCCCGGTGCGCATCAAGTTCACCAACAAGCTTCCCACGGGGGCAGGCGGCGATCTCTTCTTGCCGGTGGACACCACTGTCATGGGGGCGGGAATGGGCCCTCTGGGGATGAACGTTCCTGCCGGCAGTCCTATGTATTACACGCAGAACCGCGCTACCCTGCATCTCCACGGCGGAAACACCCCGTGGATCAGCGATGGGACACAGCACCAGTGGATTACCCCCGCTGGGGAGAACACCCCGTACCCCAAGGGCGTCAGTGTGCGGAACGTGCCCGACATGCCGGATCCCGGCCCGGGGTCGATGACGTTCTACTACACCAACCAGCAGAGCGCCAGGTTGATGTTCTACCACGATCACTCATACGGCATTACCCGCCTCAACATCTACGCCGGGGAGGCCGCGGGTTACCTGCTACAGGATCCGGCCGAAAAGGCGTTGGTCGACTCTGGGGTTATCCCGGCCGACCAGATACCCCTGATCATCCAGGACAAAACGTTCGTGCCGGACGACGCCCAACTGGCTGCCCAGGATCCTACCTGGGATAAGGCCAAGTGGGGCGGAAAGGGCAACCTGTGGTTCCCTCACGTTTACATGCCGAACCAGAACCCATATGACGTTTCCGGCGCCAACACCAAAGGACGGTGGGACTACGGTCCCTGGTTCTGGCCGCCCTTTACGGGTCTGGTGCACGGGCCTGTTGACAACCCCTACTTCGACCCCGTCAATGCGCCGTGGGAGCCTCCGAAGATCCCCGGGACGCCTAACCCGTCCATCGTGCCGGAAGCATTCATGGACACCCCACTGGTCAACGGCACCGCCTACCCATATCTCAAGGTGCAGCCGAAAGCCTACCGGTTCCGGATCCTGAACGCCTGCAACGACCGTTTCCTCAACCTTCAGCTGTACTACGCCAAGTCCAACGCCCCCATGTGGAATCCGGATGGGACGTTGAACGACGCGGATGCGGGAGAGGTTCCCATGGTCGCCGCGGTCAAGACCGCGGGCTACCCGGCCACTTGGCCGACGGATGGAAGGATCGGCGGTGTGCCGGACCCGGCCGCGGCGGGTCCGAAGATGATCCAGATCGGCCACGAGGGCGGCTTTCTGCCGGCGCCGGTGGTGCTCGACAACCAGCCGGTCGGCTATGACTACGACCGCAGAAGCATCACGGTCCTGAATGTCACGGACAAGACGCTCTTCCTGGGACCGGCGGAGCGGGCGGACGTGATCGTAGACTTCTCCCAGGTTCCGGCCGGCTCAAAGCTCATTCTCTACAACGACGCACCAGCACCGGTTCCGGCGTTCGACACACGCTACGACTACTACACGGGCGATCCAGACCAGACCGCCACTGGCGGTGCGCCTTCGACCCTGCCGGGCTATGGCCCGAACACCCGAACCATCATGCAGTTCCAGGTGGAAGGAACCCCGGCGCCCGCGTACGATCTGGCTGCGTTGCAGGCCGCGTTGCCCCGGGCCTACGCCCAGTTCCAGGATAAGCCCATCGTGCCACAGGCCAGTTACAACGCCGCCTTCAATCAGAGTGGCCCCGTCGATGGGTACGCGCGCATCTTCGACACCTCCATGTCGTTCTTCAACGGCCCGCTTACGGGACTGAAGCTTACCAACGGAGGCAGTGGTTACACCTCTGCTCCTACCGTCACCATCACGGGTGGGGGAGGCACAGGAGCAACTGCGACGGCGACCGTGGCGGGTGGATCCGTTGCCAGTATCACCCTTACGAACGGAGGCTCCGGGTACACCTCTGCTCCCATTGTCACCATCACGGGCGGGGGCGGCACCGGCGCTACCGCAGTGGCCACCGGGGTGACGCTGGACTTGCAGCCCAAGTCCATCATCGAGGACTTTGACCCCGAGTACGGAAGGATGAATGCCATGCTGGGGGTCGAAGTACCGCACACCAGCGCCGTGATCCAGACTTCGATTCCCTACATCGACATCGATCCGCCCACGGAGGTCTTCAAGAACTCGGACGCCGCGACTCCCATCGGAGCACCCGCGGATGGGACCCAGATCTGGAAGATCACCCACAACGGCGTTGACACCCATGCCCTACACTGGCACATGTTCAATGTCCAAGTGATCAACCGGGTCGGCTGGGACGGAATGATCAAGCCACCTGATGCCAACGAGCTTGGCTGGAAGGATACCGTCCGGATGAATCCGTTGGAAGACATCATCGTGGCGATGAGACCGATTATTCCCAACGTCCCCTTCGATCTTCCCAACAGCGTTCGTCCCCTGGACCCGACCATGCCGATCGGCTCCACCAACGGCTTCAGGAACGTCGACCCCACCAACCAGCCCGCTGCCGTCACGAACCAGCTGGTGAACTTCGGCTGGGAGTACCTCTGGCACTGCCACCTGCTGGGCCATGAAGAGAACATCATGATGCGCCCAATGATCGTTGCAGTTGCACCGGAGGCGCCTTCCGACCTCACCGCCAAACCAGCAGGCATACTCAACACACGGAGGGTGAAGCTGACCTGGAGAGACAACTCCCAGAACGAGACTGGCTTTGTCGTCCAGAGAGCCACTGCCGCAAACGGCCCGTGGACTACTGTGGGAATCGCGCCGGCCGCGGCGGGAACGGGCGGAACGGTGACGTATGCTGACACCGGAGTCGCCAGGAATAGGAGGTACTACTACCGGGTGCTGGCCACTAACGTGGTCGGTTACCCCCAGACGTACGCCGCCCCGGCGGCGGGCTATCCTCACTACCCGGCCGACTCCACGCCGTCCAGCACAGTCACCGTGGTAACCAGTTGGTTGTGAGCCCCTGTCACCGGGGGAGGGGAGCGGCAGCTCCCTCCCCCGGTTTCGTGCCTCGTCCGTGCGAATCTGCCGATTGGTGAACGTCAGGGTAGAGAGAAAGCGTACATGTTTTCGTGCATCGGCACTCCCTTGAGCTTCGGGGCACCGCCGGCGTTGAAGCCGGTGACCCAGCCGCCCCACCCGTTGGCGGGATGAAGATGCGCTTGGCGCGCGGGTCGAAGGCCCGTCGCCCCTTTCCATACTCGCCAGTCACCACCACCGCAAGATACGCTCATGGTTCAGGGCACATGAACGCGACCACATCGGCTGCTGTTCTGCACACCCGCGGGTAGACCTTCCAACAATCTGCCTATGCACGCCCGCACCTCCCCGGCAGCGGATTCGCCATTTTGCCCGATACGGAGAACCATGCCACAGATAGCGCTATACCGCCCACCCCAGCTTCGGTTCCCGCCGGATCACGGCCTGGCTGCGTCGAGAGGGCTGGTGCATCAACCGCAAGGCCGTCCAGCGACACATGCGAGAGATGGGGCTGGCCGGCATCCACCCCGGGCCGAACCTGAGCAAGCGGAACCTC
>JBLNBQ010000012.1:0-3965 GCA_050260095.1 Chitinophagales bacterium | reverse complement strand
CGGGCTGAACCTGGGGCTCCTGACGACCGTCTTCGCTCTCCTCATCACCGACTTCTTCGACACCATGGGCACCGTCATCGCCATCGGCAGCGAGGCCAACTTCCTGGACAAGGAAGGCCGTCTGCCGCGGCTGAAGAACGTCCTTCTGGTCGACTCCATCGCCGCCATGGTCGGCGGCATCTTCGGCGCCTCTTCCGTCACGACCTACATCGAGTCGGCGGCGGGCGTCGGCGAGGGCGGCCGGACCGGCCTCACCTCGGTCGTTACGGGTATCCTGTTCCTTCTGGCGATGTTCCTCGCCCCGATCGCCGGGATCGTCCCGCAGGCGGCGACCGCCCCGGCCCTGATCATCGTCGGGTTCCTCATGATGACCATCGTCAAGGACATCAAATTCGACCAGTACGACGAGGCCATCCCGGCCTTCCTGATCCTGCTCGGCATCCCGCTCACCTACAACATCTCCTACGGGATCGGGCTCGGCTTCATCAGCTACGTGGTGATCAAGGCCCTCCGGGGCAAGTTCTCCGAGATCCACCCGCTGATGTGGCTGACGGCCATCGGCTTCGCGGTCAACTTCTTCTTCCAGGCCCGGTAAGACCGCAGAAGCCAGTCTCAGAGCGAGCGAAGGCGCAGTCCGCGAGGGCTGCGCCTTTTTTCTTCTGTGCGCCCGGCGCGAGCTGGACGTGAAGGAATCTCCCGGCCTTGCGAGAACGTAGTCGGCTCGGAGTGAATACTGGAACCGACCGGCGTGTGAAGGGAGTCCTTGAGTTGAGAGTAGGCCCTGGTATTGCGATGCTCGAGGTCGCGGCCACGGTCCTGGGTAAACCCGGGTTCATCTACCCGACGGTGCTCTGGGATGAGAAAGAAGTCGTCCTGGTGGACACGGGTTTTCCCGGGCAGGTGGGGGCGATCAAGGCCGCCCTGGACGAGGCGGGACTCACGGGGCGGCGGCTGACCAGGATCATCATCACGCACCAGGACATCGACCACGTGGGTGGCCTCCCCGACCTCCTGCGGGAGTCCGCAGATGGCCTCGAGGTCCTCTGCCATGAGGAGGAGCGGCCGTACCTCGTAAGGGAGAGAGAGCCGGCCAAGCTGGCCAAACTGGAGGCCAACCGCGACTCGCTGCCGGAGCCGATGAAGCAGATCTACCAGGGGATGAAGCGGTTCTACGGGAGCCTCAGGGTGGACATCGACCGTACGCTCGCCGACGGCGAACGGCTCCCCTGGTGCGGCGGGATCCAGGTCATCTTCACGCCCGGACACACCCCAGGGCACATCTGCCTCTACCACGAGTCGAGCAAGACCCTCGTGGCGGGAGACGCTTTGGCGGTCGAGGAAGGGCGGCTGGTCAGGGCCGCAGCCTTCACGAACCTCGACACTACCCAGGCCACGCAGTCCCTGGTGAAGCTCGCAGACTACGACATACAGGCGGCGATCTGCTACCACGGCGGCTTGTATGCCTGCGTCGCCAACCGGCGCATCGCCGAACTGGCGGCGGAGTAGGGGCTGGGTCCCCGCCAAGATTGGCAGGGGTTGATTGGGCGCAGGCTAGTGGCGGAGGGTTCGGCCATGCGCCTGCGCGTCAAGTTGCTCGGTCTGCCGCCGCTCCGGATTCGGACCAAGCCCGCCCGGCGGGGGCCGGCCCCCCTGCTCCAGGTCATGTCCCTGCGACGGCAGCACCTCCGCCTTCACGTACCACACCGTAGCGCCCTCGCCCTGCCCATCGCCCTGGTGGGCTTGCGGCGGCTGGTCTGGTGGGGGCTCCTGGGCGGCTCCGCCTTCGCCCTGGCGACGCTCTTCGTGGGCGCCGGGTTCCACCCGGCTGTCGAGGACGCCGCCCGCGACAGGCTACGACGTTGAACCATCTCGCACCCCGAGTCGCGTGCCGCGTAGCAGGAGGCGAAAGATTGGAAGTGAATACCGTGTAGAGATCGGGAGAGGTGGACGGCGGAATGGATGCAGGCGATTTCTCCCCTGCGCAGGAGAGTGGCTTCGGCTCGGCCGGAAGACGATACGGCGACTTCGTCCGCTTCCTGCTCAAGAGTGCGGCAGTCGGAGCAGCAGCGGGCCTCGTGGGCGTGGCCTTCCGACTGGCGCTGAGCGGGGCCGAGTCCTGGCGCGAACAGGTTCTGGCGTGGGGACGCGGACTTCCGGGACCGGGCTGGCTGCTTCTCCCGGCCATCGGGGCGTTGATCGGCGGTCTCGCCGGTTGGCTGACTGAGTTTGCTCCCGAGAGCGCGGGGAGTGGGATTCCTCACGTCGAGGCCGTTCTCACCCACGGGCGGGACTTGACCTGGTGGCGTCTGATCCCTCTTAAGTTTCTAGGCGGCGTAATGGCGATCGGGGCGGCAGGTTTGTCCCTGGGACGCGAAGGCCCTACGGTGCAGATGGGGGCCGCCGCTGGCCAGGCGGTCAGCAAGGCGATGCGCCAGCCTCGGGCGGTTGAGTTACAGCTGGTGGCCTGCGGGGCGGGAGCCGGGCTGGCCGCGGCGTTCAACGCCCCGCTGGCGGGGGTCGTCTTTGTGCTGGAGGAGCTCCGGCGCAACCTCTCCCCGTACGTGCTGGGTGGAGCCGTCGCCGCCTGTGTGGTCGCAGACATCGTGGCGTGGCTGACCGTGGGGCCGCGGGCGGCCTTCCAGGTTGTCCAGTTCCACACGCTCCCACTGGCTGCTCTCCCGCTCTTCGTTCTCCTCGGTGCTTTGGCTGGGCTGCTCGGTGCTGCCTTCAATCGCGGCCTGGAAGAGAGTCTGGAGCTGGCCAGCCGCCTGCGTGGAGTGCCAAGGTGGGTGCGCGCCGCCAGCGCTGCCTCCCTGGCTGGGCTCCTCGGTTACTTCCTGCCCCAGGTCCTGGGTGGCGGCCATCCGCTGGCCATGGACTTGATCGCGGGCAAGGTGCAAGCGGGTTTCGGCCTGCTGCTCATCCTTCTGGCGGCGAAGTACCTTCTCACGATGGTGAGCTATGGCGCGGGCGTGCCCGGAGGGATCTTCCTGCCCCTGCTGACGCTCGGGGCACTGCTTGGGGGAATCGTCGGTCTGTCCGGAAGAGTCTTCTTCCCCGGGCTGACTGGCCTTCCGCCCTCGCTGGTCATCGTCGGGATGGCCGCCTGCTTCGTGGCGATCGTGAGGGCTCCCCTCACCGGCGTCATCTTGATCATCGAGTTGACTGGACGATACCAGCAGATGCTGCCGCTGCTCCTGGCGTGCAGCGTCTCCTACCTCGTCGCGGAACTGGTAGGCAGCCCTCCGATCTACGAGGCTCTCCTGCAACGGGAGATCGCCCGGGGGGGCGCCACGCAGGCCGACCTGGACGAGGATACGAGCCTCCTCGAGCTGACCGTCGAAACTGGAGCTCCGGCCTGTGGGTGTCAAGTGATGGACCTTCCGGTGCCTCTCGATTGTCTCCTGGTCTCGGTGCGGAGGGGGCCCCGTGAGATGATCCCGCGCGGACACACAAAGCTCATGGAGGGAGACGTTCTGCGCGTGATGGTTCCAGCCGGGCGGGCGGGAGCGATTCACGACGACTTCGCCGCGCTTGCCTGCTGCCGGCTCGCCAAAAGCCCCAGCCAGAAGAGTTGCGCCGAGTGAGGACGGGTCAGGTTCATTCGCCCGTGCGGTCGCCGGCGAGAGCGCCCGACAGGCTCATGTCGTCGAGACTCCGCCAGTGCGTCCGGTACCGCCTGGTGCCGATCGCGAACGCTCCTCCCGCCGAGAAGACCCGGCGCAGAACATGGGAGCGGACGTCGGGCATGACGTCTGCCAGGAGTTCGCTTAGGACCTGAAGGATCTGGAAGGACATCTCGCCGAGTTGAGCGTTGTTCTTGGACCGGTGGACGACTTCCCCCAGGTTCACCTGAGCGGTCGCCTCCAGCCCACCGAGTTTCACCGCTTGCACGAGCATGGCGATCTCGACGCCGTAGTCGGTGGGGATCCGCATCCGTTCGAAGAGCCTGCGGGTGATGCCCA
>JBLNBQ010000011.1:0-5534 GCA_050260095.1 Chitinophagales bacterium | reverse complement strand
GAGGTTCGCGCCGGGGTGAACCGGGACAGTAGTTGGGCCGTCGGAGTGGATGTCCAGTGGCCGCTCTACGACGGCGGGACCGGGAAGGCCCAGGTTACGTCAGGCTTAGCCGCCCTGGCTCAGGCGGAAAAGACGCTTGCCGACCGGGAGGCCGAATTGACCCTCCAAATCACCCAGGCCCACTACGCACGGCTGGACGCCGGCAGGGCTGTCGCCGTTTCTGAGCTGGCCGTGCGACGGGCTGAGGAGGCTCTGGCGCGCGCCCGGGAGCGGCTGGCCAAGGGGTCGGCCGTGGCCCGGGAGGTTACGGTGGCCGAGGACGCCCTCTTCGAGGCGGAGGCAGGCCGGCGGGCGGCGCTCTACCGCGCTCGTCAGGCGGAGTGGGCGTGGCTGGCCGCCCTCGGACGACTGCCGGAAGCCTTACAAAGTTAAGGCGCTCCACCCGCCGGTCCGGGAGGAGTGAGCCCGGGGGGTCGAGAAACGCTTAGACATGAGAAAGCCCCACGAGTCAACTCGCGGTAAGGCGGGAGTGCGGGGAACGCCGGTGACCCGGGGCGAAGAGTACCTGGGCCTCCAGATGTCCCTCCTCCAATCTGCCAAGAAGCCTGCGCCGCCTCGGGAAGCGCCGGAGGAGACCGGCGGGACTCTCGGCCATACCCTGGTCCACTTCCTCTGTCCCCGTTGCCGGCGTTATCTCGGCAGTGCCCTGGCCGGCGCCAGCGCCCTCTGCCCGCGCTGCGGGGTCTGGTCGCAGGGCAGTTGAGACGCACACCCCGCCCGAGGAGGAGTACCCTGTGAAGCCGCTCTGCATCCTCTTTGCCCTACTGCTCGCCGCCGTCTTCATGGTCGGGCCTCTACCGGTGGTCGCTGCTGCCAGTCCCTCCGCCGCCGTCAGCCCCTCCGCTGCCGTAAGCCCCTCCGCCGACCTTAAGACCTGCGCCCAGTGTCACGCCGGACAAGCGGCCAAGTGGAGCGCCGCTCCCCATGCCCGGGCGGGGCTCACCTGCCTCTCCTGCCACCCGGCTGAGAGTCTCCATGCGGAGTCCCCGGCGGTCCGCTACGAGGCCGCCCTCTGCGGCAAGTGCCACGCCGCCGAGTACCTCGAGTGGCAGAAGTCCGGCCATAACCGGCCGGTCCCGTACACCCAGGAGGAGATCCTGCCCGACCTCATCACCGACTGCGTCCGCTGCCACAACGTGGCGGGGTACGTGGCGGTGACCGGTAGCGTCCGGGCGTTCGCCGGCAGTAAGGGGAAGGTCGCCGACGCCACCTCTCCAGGCGTCACCTGCGCCGCCTGCCACGATCCTCACGGTGCGGCCGCTCCCGCCCTCCTGCGGACGGGCCCTTCCTCACAGACCTGCGACAACTGCCACGGCGACAAGTGGCAGGCGCTCGTTCTCGCCGGGACGGGTGGGGAGCGGTACCCCGACTCGAACTACGCTTCGGTCGAAAAGAGCCCCCACAACATCGGCAGCCGGTGCGTCGCCTGCCACATGGCGCGGACACCCGGCGTCCAGGCCGGCGGCCACACTCTGGTGATGCGGGACGGTCAGGGCGGGCTGAATACTGGCGCCTGCGCCCCCTGCCATCCCAGCGCCCGGGACTTCAACCTGGGCGGGCGGCAGGCGGAGACCAAGGCTCTGCTGGAGGCCGTGGCCTCGGCTTTGAAGGAACGAAACGCCGGGGAACTGCCGCGGAACCAACCGGGGAAGTGCAACGAGTGTCACCGCGGCGGGACCGAGCCTTTCCGCAACGACCCCGACGGGCGGCTGAACCAGGCCTTCCAGAACTACCGGCTCTTCCTCTTCGACAAGAGCCTCGGCGTCCATAACCCGGCCTACTCCTCACAGCTCCTCCGGGAGTCCTTGCAGCACATCGTCAGCGGGTTCGCCGGTCCGGCCGGCCCGCGGGGCGCCGAGGGCTGCTGCGGACACCAGGGGTAGGGCAGGCCCACCGAGCGGATCGGACTCCGAGCGGATTGGCCCCCCGGGGCCCGCGGCTCGCCGGATGGATCGACCCCCCGGGAGTGTCGCACACATACCTTGTGCAATTTGTGGGGACTGTTCGCAGAGACTGTTGGTCGCCTCCGAACCGAAAGAGCCGAGCCGTGAGTTGGCGCGAGTGAACCTCCGACCGGCCCAAGGCGAACCCTCAGCCTATTGTCGCCACGCAGTGGTCTGAACGCACGCCTCCTGCCCGGCCAACCCGCCGTGCAGGGGGCGCTTCTCTTGCGGAGACTTCTAGCGAGGACGGGGCGGGGTAGAGGTGCCAAGGAACGAGAACCAGGCCAGGTAGTTGCGGTAGTACTTCGCCGACACGCCCCGGAACGGCTGCCCCCAAGCGACGAGCCGTAAGCGATACTCGACCAAGGTGGCCACGGTCAGTTCGGTCACGCCGGCCAGGCGAGTCTTCTCACGAGTCCGCAGATCAGCGAGGAACCGGTGGCGCCAACGGAAGGCGGTGGACGGGTGCACTCCCAGGGCCTCCGCACTGCTTCGCACCGAGAGGCTCGCCAACAGGCACCGTTCCAGCTGCGCCCACCGGTCGGGGCGCTTCAAACCAGCCAGGGGCGTTCCCGTCGTCTCTGTGAACGTCTTGGCGCAACTGGTGCAGCGGTAACGCTGCCGCCCGTCGAACCGCCCCCACTTCTGGACCCGGGCCAACCGGCAGTGGGGGCAGGCTGGGGTGAGGCGCTCACCGGGGCCGCCGATACGCAGAAGGGCACCTCCCTCGCCCGTGTTCGGCATGCCATCGCCCGCCGTGCCGTCGTCCGCCGTGCCATCGTCCGCAGCGGCATGATTCCCTATGCCATCTTCTTCCATCAAGGCCATTATATCCGAACAAACGTTCGCCAGCAAGCGCGACCAAGCCGATCGTCCGAGCGTCACCCTTGGCGCCGGCGTGGCTCCTACCGACCGGCCGGTAGACGCGTCGACCAACAGAATCTGCGCACAGTCGCTACAAATTGGAGAGAGGTACATTCACGCGGAGCCGGACCGTGGTGGGGGAGCCGGACGGTGGTGCGGGAGCTGGGTGGCGGTGGGTAGGCCGGGGGACCGGTGGCCCCGCGGCTGGCAGGAAGAAAGGGCTACCCCGGGCGGGACAGCCCTTTCGCCTGTGTGTTGGTGCTCGGGCCTACTTGTACTTCGCCTCGAACTGGTCGAGGAGCTTGCCAGCCCTCGCCAACAGCTCGCGGGCGTAGTCCGGGTTGTGAACGCCGTTGGAGTAGTCGCTGACGATGAAGTTCACACTGGCCTGCGCCTGGGTGTAAACCTCGGCGGCCTCCTTGTTGGCGCTGTTCTTGCCGACCCAGGCCTTCGCCTTGACGAGGCGCGGCTGGAGCTTCGCCAGGCCGGCCTTGACGTCGCTCTGGATCTTCTCGATGGTCTCCTTCAGCTCGGCGGCGTTGGCGTGGCAGCTCTTGCACTCCGGGTTCTTGCTGATCTGCTCAGGGGTCGCCGGCTGGAAGTCGTGCTTGGTGCTGTCCATGAAGTGGCAGTCCTGGCAGGCGAACTCCATGAGGACCTTCATGTTCGGCTGGTCCGCGACGCCCTTCTCCTTGGAGCCCTGACCCTTCATGAAGGCCAGTTCGACGTGGTGACCGCTGCCGTTGGCCCAGTTGAAGGACCGGCCGTGGCACTGCCCACAGGTCTGCTCCTTGCTCCGGACGAGGCCGATCTTGCCGTCCTTGCCGAAGCTGTGGCAGACGCGGCAGGTGATGCCCTCCATGTGGTTCTTGACGTACTTGCCGTCCGCAGTGGCCTTGCTGTACTCGAAGATGGTCTGGCCGTTGACTTCCTTCTCACCGGTGGCGTACTTCTGGTCCTTGGCGAGGAAGTCGGTGAGCGTGGCCTTCGGATCGTCGACGATCTTCACCGCCGAGTGGCAGCTGATGCAGTTGGCCTGCTCCGGGTCAGCCTCGTTGTTGATCGTGCTCTCGAGCATGTCCCAGTGGGCCACGCCCAGCTTGGAGGACTGCGCCTGCGAGTAGACCATGAGGTTGCCGAGGTCGACCTTAGGCGTCGGGGTGGTCTTGCCCTCGGCCTTGTCGAGCGCCGCATAGGCTTCGTTGATCAGCCTGGCGGCGAACTGCGGGTTATGGACGCCGTTCGAGATGTCTCCCACGATGAAGGCGGCCCGATCCTTGGCCTTCTTGACCAGGGCCTTCTGCTCGTCATTCAGAGCGACCTTACCGGCGGCCGCTACCCGGTCGTTGATGTTCTTCACCGCGGCGCCAACCGTGGTGACGGTCTTCTGGATCATCTTCTCGAGCTCGTCGGCGCTCTTGTGGCAGTTCAGGCAGAAGGCGTCCTTGACGATCTCGGCCGGCTCCGCCGGAGCGTAGTCGTGCTTTACGGAGTTCATGACGTGGCAGTCCTGGCACTGCATCTTCAGCGTGTAGTGCACTGACTGCTCCCAGTACCCGTCGCCGTGGCCCTCGATGAAGTCCTGCTCCACGTGGTGACCACTGCCGCTCTTCCAGTTGAAGGTCCGGCCGTGGCAGAGGGTGCAGGTATTGTCCGGACGCCGGAGGGCGATGCCCCGGTTGTCCATGACGTGGCACACCCGGCAGGTGATGCCTTCGAAGTCGTTGCTGGCGTACTTGCCGTCGACCTTGGCGGTGTCGAACTTGAACACGGTCTTGCCGTTGACTTCCTCTTCACCGATGGCGTACTTTTGCCCGGCCTTCAGGAAGTCGGTCAGCACGGCGTTCGGGTCGTCGACCATCTTGACGGCCGAGTGGCAGCTGATGCAGTTGGCCTGCTCCGGGTCGGCGGCGTCCGGGGCGACGTTGTTCCTGAAGATATTCCAGTGGCGTGATCCCAGAGGCGAGTTCTTCGTCTGCTCCAGGATGCTCGGGGCCGCTTCGGGAGCTGCTTTCTCGGCGGCGGCAGCCAGAAGGCTGAACAGCGCTACTACCGCGAGGACAGCGACCGCAAAGGCCATGAACCTGCGACTCACTCCAAATCCCCCATTTCTCTTTGGTGTGACGCATGCGGAATCCAACAGTGCTCACCTCCCCTCTGGACGCGACTGCATGTATTGTAGAGATTCGCCAGGGGAGTGCCATTTTCCCCTGTCGCTTTGGGACTTCGGCCGCCGATACCTGCTGCTTAATAGAGTGTCGGCCGGCCAGACAAAACAGCAGGCGGCCCCTTGCGGAACCGCCTGCCTGGCAACTATCGCCAACGCCTAGGGACGCTGGGTCGCTACTTGAACTTCGCCTCGAACTGGGTCAGGAGCTCGCCGCTGCGCTTGAGGAGGAAGGCGGCGAACTCGGGGTTATGGACGCCGTGCGAGAGGTCGCCGGCGATGATGTTCGGGCCGGCGAAGGCCTGGGTATAGAGTTCGGCGGCCTCCTTGTTACCCGGGTTCTTGGCGACCCACGCCTTGGCCTTGTCGAGCCGCGGCTGGAGCTTGGCGACACCCGCCTTCGTCTCCTTGACGATCTTCTCGATGGTCTCCTTCATCTCAGCGGCGCTCGTATGGCAGCTGTTGCACTTCGGGCTGGCGGCGATCTGCTCGGGAGTGGC
>JBLNBQ010000010.1:0-2509 GCA_050260095.1 Chitinophagales bacterium | reverse complement strand
CGTCCTGCTCTCGGGGTTGACCGGCGAGGGCTTGCCGGCGCTCTTCACTCGCCTGCAGCGGGAACTCGGCCAGCATTGGGTGCGGCTGACGCTCGACCTCCCCTACGCCGAGGGTGAAATGCTCGGCGCCCTGCAGGCGGAAGGCGCGGTGCAGGCGGTGAGGTACGAGGCCCACACCATCGTGGTCGAGGCGGTGGTGAGCCGCCGCGCCGCGGGGCGCTGGCGGCGGTACGCCAGGGAGGAAAAGGGGGACGGGTTCCCGAAAGTAACCGGGTAACCTTGCCAGTCCACACGTCTCGGAGGAGGGGCAAACCCCCTGATGCAGCAGACATACCGCACCAGTGGTTGGATCGAGATGATCGTCGGCTCCATGTTCTCTGGCAAGAGCGAGGAGCTGATCCGGCGGCTTAAGCGCGCCCGGATCGCCCGGCTCAAGATGCAGGTGTTCAAGCCGGCCATCGATGACCGTTACGCCATCGATGACATCGTCTCGCACGACGGTTACAAGATCCAGGCGATCTCCGTCGCCACGGCCGCCGAGATCATGGCGCAGGTGGACGACGATACCGAAGTGGTGGCCATCGACGAAGTCCAGTTCTTCGACCCGGAGATCGTCACGGTCTGCACTCGCCTGGCGAACCAGGGGCGGAGGGTCATCCTCGCCGGGTTGGACCAGGACTTCCGGGGCGAGCCGTTCGGGTCGGTGCCGACCCTGCTGGCCCTGGCCGAGGAGGTCACGAAGCTGCGGGCGATCTGCATGCGGTGCGGCGGTCCGGCCTCCCGGACGCAGCGCCTGGTCAACGGGCGGCCCGCGCACTTCGAAGACCCGGTCATCCTGGTCGGGGCGCAGGAGAACTACGAGGCGAGGTGCCGCAAGTGTCACGAGGTGCCCCGGAGGCCTCGGAGCCAGAAGGAGTCGACGGCGGCCAAGGAGGCCGCGGCGGCCAAGGAGTGAGCGGGAGCCGGGCCATAGTCTGGCCGGTTCGCGTCATCATCACCGGACGTGCGCTCACGATCGGCCTCGCCTACTATGCGGTCACTCGCCTCACCTCTCCCTCCGTTTCCTTCGTGGCGATCCTGGGAGGGGTCTTGACCTTCGACACCTTCGTGGCGCTGGAAAGCCGACGCTTCCCCCTGGTGGGAGTGGTGCGGGCGACCCGGACCACGCTGCCGCGGGCCTGGGCGACCGCCCAGAGCCTTTTCGTGGGGCTGCTGGTGGGGGCCGGGTTCGGCGCCCTGGTCCACCTGGGGTTGCCGCGGGCGGTCGCCGCGGTGGCCACCGCCGGCTTCGTCTATTCGCTCGCAGAACAGACCCCCAACAACATCTCTGCCTTCATCGCACTTCTCGGGGGCCTCGGCGTCTTTGAAAGAGTGGCGGCCTTGTCGCTGCTTGGGCCGCGCACCCTGCTTCCGGCCACCCTGCCGGTGGCGTGGGACTCGCTCGTCGCCGGCGCCACGGCGCTGGCGATCGGCCTCGGTTCCGGCGCGCTGATGGGCTTTCTCACCCGGCTGCTCCTGCCGCGGGCGTTCCGTTCCCGGCGGAGCCTGGCCTACCCTGAAGAGTAGAGGAGATAAGGAAGATGGCGAAAGACCAACCGGTGGCCCACGGCGGGCAGGCCGTCATCGAAGGGGTGGCCATGCGCGGCCAGCGGGTCATGGCGACCGCGGTCCGGCGGGCCGACGGCTCCATCGTGGTCGACAAGCGCGAGATCATCCCCTGGTCGGCCAGGTATCCCTTCCTCAAGTGGCCGGTGGTCCGCGGTTCCGTGGCGATGGTGGAGTCGCTGGTAGTGGGGGTGAACGCGCTGAGCTTCTCCGCCCAGCAGTTCGCCGAGGGGGAGGACGTCGAACTCACGGGCAAAGACACGGCCTGGATGGTCCTTCTGGCCTTCGCCGTGACGTTGGTGGTCTTCGTCGCCGTGCCGGCCTACGTGGCCCGGCTGGTCCAGCACCTGATCCCTTCGATCCTGCTGCTCAACCTCTTGGAGGGCCTCCTCAAGGTGGCGCTCTTCACCGGGTACATCTGGGCGATCTCGCTGCTCCCCGACATCCGGCGGGTCTTTGAGTACCACGGGGCGGAGCACAAGACGATCAACGCCTTCGAGCGGGGCGACGAACTGACGGTCGACAAGGTGCGGGCGCACACCACCCTGCACTACCGCTGCGGGTCGAGCTTCCTCCTGATCGTGCTGCTCACCAGCATCCTGGTCTTCTCGCTGGTGACCGCCGCCGGACGCCCGCCCTTCCTGCAGCGGTTCCTCATCCACCTGGCCATCCTGCCCCTGGTCGCCGGGCTATCCTATGAACTCATCCGCTACGCCAGCCGGCGCGACGCGTTCTTCCTGGTCCGGTGGCTCGCCTCGCCCGGCCTGCTCATCCAGAAACTCACCACCCGGGAACCCGACGATTCACAGCTGGAGGTGGCGATCCGGGCGCTCGACGAGGTGCTCGCCGGCCTGGAGCCATCTGGTGACCCCGGAACGGGTATGGTAGAATAGAGCGGCACAAC
>JBLNBQ010000009.1:0-17057 GCA_050260095.1 Chitinophagales bacterium | reverse complement strand
CCACAAATCAACGCACATATCCACAAGGCTTGTACACAAGCATGACGATTTTTCTACAAAGTGACAAGTGATTCCTTTTCGGGGAAGAGGAAATTCGCCGGCGTTTATGAGCCGGACGGGGGGGGCGGGTTGACGGGGCCCGGGGGATCAGGCGGAGGCCCGGGCGGAGGAGGGTTGCGCAGCCAGCGCCAGAAGGCGCGCAAGGTGTCGCCGGCCTTGCTTCGCCGCCAGAGAAGGCCTCCCCACCTCACCGGGTAGCGGGCGAGGCGGCGGGTGGCGATCCACGAGAAGCCGAGCGCCCCGGCCACGAGCGTCCAGAGTTCCACCAGCGCCCGGATGACCAAACGGCTCAGCCAGAGGTGGTAGAGGCAGGCGCCGAGCAGGCAACCGAGCCAGACGTAGAGGCGGATTTCCCCCCAGTTGCCGGCGAGCAGGGCGCCGAAAGTGAGCACGGTGGCGACCGCCCAGAAGAGCAGATCGCCCAGCAGGGTGGCCTTCCGCCCGGGACGGAGCCGCCCCCGCAGCACCCGGTAGACGTCGAACAGGAGGCCGAGCAGGGCGCCGAGCCCGACCACCAGCGCCAGGACCCTGATCTGGAAGAACAGCGGGTCGAACAAGGGCTATCTCCACCTCCGGGGCGGCTGCGGTAGAGCGAAGGAGCGGCCGTACGCGCCGGCCAGCGCCGACCCGAGCAGCACCGCATTCAAAAGGAGCAGCCAGCGGGCGGCCGAAGCCAGCCAGGCCAGCAACCGCGCTTGCGGGTAGGAGAGGCCGAGCCGCCTCCCAGCCCACCGGTCGAGCACCTGGGCGGTGTATCGCCGGGTCTCGGCGATCGGTGGCACGGCCCCTGGACGCTTGGCGGTGGCGTATCGTTCCACCGCCCCGCTCCCGGCGTTGTAGGCGGCGACCGCCAGCTCGACGTCGCCTCGGAACTGCTCCAGCAACTGGCGCAGGTACCGGGTGCCCGCCTCCAGGTTGGCCGCCGGGTCGTAGATGCAGCCTTCCTCCCTGGCCGGCGGGGCGTGCTCCCCTGTGCACCGGCTGCGGGGGTTCAGCTCGCGCCAGGTCGGCCCGACGATCTGCATCAAGCCCTTGGCGCCCCGGCGGGAGACCGCCAGCGGGTTGTATCCGCTCTCGACCTCCACCACCGCCGTCACCAGCCCGGCGTCGAGGCCCGCCGCCTCCGCCGCCTGCGTGATCAGCGCTCCGTACTTGGCGCCGCGCAGGGCCGTCCGCCAGGGCAACACGCTGCGCCCGGCCAGCGAGGCCAAGCCGGCCAGCACGAGCGAGGTCGCCAGCAGAGCCGCCGCCATGGCCCGGGCCAGGAACGGCCAGCGCACCTCCGCGCGCCAGGGCCGCCGGCGGGCAAAAAGCCGGCGCCTGCCCACCGTCTACTTGAAGATGCGGCTGAGCATGCCCCGGCCTTTGCGTCCCGGCGTCTCGCCGGTGTACTGCAGCAGATCGACGAACCCGTGGACCACCATGCTCCCGCCGTCGAGGTTGAGTTGGGTGATGTGGAGGTCGTCCCCCCGGATGATCAGCCCGCCGGCGACCGTCTCCACCACCACTTCGTTCTCGTCGAAGCTCTCAACGTTGAGCACCCCGTCGAGCGTCAAATCCTCCCGCTTGCGCAGGGTCAACTGGTGATCGCGCTTCTCGAAGCCCCGTTCCTCCACCACCACAACCTGTCCTCCTTGCCGAACAAGGTGGTAGAGTCTATGCGGGGGCATGTTCATTTATGCGGCGCCTGACCCGGGAAGGGCCAGGCTCATTTCCACAGTTTCTTGACCTCGACGCCGGAAAAGTAGTGCTTGATGATGGCGTCGGCCTTCGAACCGTGCTTGGCCATCTGGCAGGCCCCGTACTGCGACATCCCGACGCCGTGGCCGAAGCCCCGCCCCGCCATGATGACGCTCCCCCCGCTCGCCGTGATCTTGGTGAGCAGGGCAGACCGCATCTTGTCGGGACCCAGGGCGACCCGGAACTTGGGGGCCGAGACCTCCGAGGTGCGCCCGTCGTGGCGGACGGTCAGCGTGATCGCCCGGCCGTGCGGGTCTTTCTTGCCGATGTCCAGCCCCTGAATCGTGCGGGCGGTCACGCCGAGCCGCGCCAGCGCGGCCGTCACCTGGCTCGCCGGGAAGGTCGCCGTCCAGCTCTTGATCTCCGGCGGCGCCACTTCGTCCTCCGGCGACTGCACGACTTTGAGGTAAGGCGGCTCTTTGCCCGGCTCGACCAGCCCGCCGTTGACCGCGGTGGTCGTCCAGCCGCCCGAGGCCGAGTGGAAGTAGGCCTGCGGGAATTTGCCCTGGTAGGTGATGACGGTGCCCCGGGTCTCATCCACAGCCTTGCGGACGATGCCGGTGATGTTCTGCGGCGCGTAGGCCTGCGCTTCCTGATGTGCAGCGGTGATGCTGCCCGACTCCGGCGGCCGGGTGCCGTCGGCGGTCAGCACGTAAAGCGCGTAGCTGCGCGCCAGGATGGCCTGGGCCTTGTAGGCCTCGAGCGGCCAGCCCGGTTTGATCTCCCCCGCCACCACGCCCAGGATGTACTCTTCCAGTTTCATGCTCTTGGGGCCGGTCTTGGTGTCCACCTTGATCGTCGGTTCCGTCCGGATCTGCCTGATGATCCGATCTTCCTGGCCCGGGCAACCCGCCGTCAGGACGGCCAGGAACACCGCCAGGGCCACTGTCGCGGCAGTCATGAGCGGCCTCACGCCGCGCTCGTGACGCACCATAACCCCTCCTCGGCAGGTAGTCTTTGTCCCATTTGCGCAGCTATTCGCCGCGGCGTGGCATGGAGTTCCAGCATAGAACCGGACGGCGGCGGCCGCATCGATCCTGCCGCCGAACCTGGCGCGAAAGGTGCATGAGAACGCCACATCTGGAGAGAATGCATAGCGAAAGCGGCGTGTAGAAGGGCTTTGACGGCATCCGGGATGGCAACTTTTTTTGGCTCCTGTCCTGGCAAGAGAAGGAATGGTTCTCGTACAGGGAGAATAGTGCGTGCAGCAACGGATAAAAGGAGGTAAATTGTCTTGAACAAGACGGAACTTATCGCCGCCGTGGCCGAGAAGGCCGGTCTCTCCAAGAAGGTGGCGGGCGAAGCAGTGGACGCCGTTGTGGCTTCCATCTCCGACGCGCTCAAGGCCGGCGACAAGGTGACCCTGATCGGCTTCGGCACGTTCGAGGTTCGCACCCGCAAGGCGCGCAAGGGTGTCAACCCGGCGACCCGCACCCCGATCAAGATTCCGGCGGCCAAGGTCCCGGCCTTCAAGGCTGGCAAGGCGCTCAAGGACACCGTCGCCAAGAAGTAAGGCACGGCGGGCGATCTGGTTCGTTAGTTAGGCCCTCCCCGTTCGGGGAGGGCTTTTTGCTTGACCTGGCCTCTGCCTCAGCTGGTCTTGGCCTGCTCCCACAAGGCAAGGAGTTCGGCGAGGTCGTAGTCGGAGAGGCTCCGGCCGGCCGCCCGGGCCGCCTCCTCGAGCTGGTGGAAGCGGCGGGTGAACTTGACGATGGTCCGGCGCAGCGCCACCTCGGCGTTGACCCTGAGGAACCGGGAGACGTTCACCACGGCGAAGAGCAGATCGCCCAGCTCCTCCTCGACCAGGCTCCGGGCCGCGGCCGCCTCGCGGGCGGCCGGGCTCTCATCCGGCGATTCGGGCGCGGCAGTGGCCTCGTCGGCGGGCGGGGCGGCGGGGCCGGCCACCTGTTCGTAACGTTCGTAGGCGGCCTTGACCTCCCGGGCCTCTTCCCAGACCTTCTCGACCGCCTGGGCCAGAGAAGGCCACTCGAAGCCGGCCCGCGCCGCCTTCCCCTGCATCTTCTGGGCGGTCAGCAGGGCCGGCAGGTGCTTGGGCACCCCGTCGAGAACCGATTTGCGGTCCTTCGCCCCCCGCTCGCCCCGCTTGATGGCCTCCCAGTTGCGCAGGACATCGCTCACGCCCTCCACTTCAACCTCGCCGAAGACGTGGGGGTGGCGCCGGATCAGCTTGGCCGAGATGACCTCGGCCACGTCGTTCATGTCGAACTCGCCCCGTTCGGCCGCGAGCTGGGCATGGAACACCACCTGGAGCAGCAGGTCGCCCAATTCCTCGCAGAGCTTCTCCGGGTCGCCCTCGTCGATCGCGTCCCAGACCTCATAGGCCTCTTCGATGACGTAGGGTTTAAGGCTCTCGTGGGTCTGCTCCCTGTCCCAGGGGCAGCCGTTCTCGCCGCGCAGCCGGGCCATGATCCCGACCAACTGGTCCAAGGGGAAGGCGGGCGGAGCATCTGGTTGCTGGGCAGCCGGCGGAGCGTCTGGCTGCTCGGAGGCCGGGACAACGCCCGTCGCCGCCGGGACGTAGACGCTGCAGAGGTGGTCCAGCCACGGGAGGCGATCGAGTTCGAAGAGCGACACCTCGGCCCGGTGCGCCTCCGGCACTCCGGCGCCCTGGAAGACGGTGACCGGGTGGTCATCGGGGAACGCCTCCATGAGGCGGATCTTGAGGGTTCCGGCGGTCAGGGCGTTGAAGACGTGGCTGATGAGGTAGCTGCGCTCAGGGGAGAACGAGGCGTCGCTCAAAGCGTCGACCACGGTCAGGTCGGCCCGTCCGGTGGGGTCGAGGCCCAGTTCGGCGAAGGCGGCATCGAGCCACGACAGCCCGGGCACCACTTCGCAGGGCACCCCTGCCTCGCGGCACAGCTCCAGCACGCGGGCGACCGACCGCTCGGCGATGGACGGATGCCCCGGCACGGCGTAGAGCACCTCGCGCTCCACCCGTGACGGCATCTCGCCGGCCGGGCGGGTGCGGAGCGGCACCGCCTCCTCCCCCCGGGCGCCGGTGGCGGCGAGGAGCCGTTCGGCGATGGCGTCGTATAGAGTGGTGTAGTCGGGCGCCGACTCGTAGAGGTCGTCGAAGGTCTCGAAGCTGAACCCCATGGCCTCGAGGTCGCGCACCACCGGGTGGCGCTGCGTCCGGGTGAAGAGGCGCCCGGCCAGCCCGAGCCGCCGCAGCACTCCCACCGTGAGATGTTCGATGCCCCCCGGCCCCAGGCCGACGACGGTCAACCGGCCAACTCCGGAGGGCATGGTCCCAAGCTGTTCGTCTGTCACCGGGCACCCACCTGTCCTGGTTTGTTCGCCGCTCCCGCGCGGGTCGCGGCGTCACCTCCTAGTGTTGCCTAAGGGTTCGGTGGGCGCAGTGGCAAATCCTTCGGGTAGAGCAACAGCAGCGCCCCGCCGTAGACGAGCGTGGCGGCGAGGATGGCGCCGATGGTCGAAACGCCCGGAAGGGGCTCTTTGACCAGGTAGAGGCCGGCCGCCTGCAGCCCCTGGAAAGCCGCCCGGGCGGCGAGCAGCATCAGGCCCGTAGCGAGCGCCGGCCGCACGACCAGCCGGCTCACGTTATAGCCGTAGTCGGTGTGCCGGCGGATGGCCCAGAGGTTGCCGCCGGTGGCCACCGCGAAGCTGAGGACGGTGGCGTAGGCCGCACCCTTCAGAGCGAGCGGGGGCCAGGCGGTCAGGACGTAGGTCGCCGCCACCTTGAGCAGGGCGCCCCAGGCCAGGTAGCGCACCGGGGTGCCGGCCCGCCCCACCCCCTGCAGGATGCCGACCGTCGTGCCGTGCAATGCGACCAGGAGCGTCGCGGGGGCCATGGCGCGCAGGGGCGCCCCGGCTCCCGGATCGCCGAAGAGCAGGGCGCAGATCGGCTCGGCCAGGAGCCATAGCCCCGCGGCCGCAGGCAGGCTGAGGGCGACGGTCAGCCAGAGCGACTCCTCGATGCGCTGCCACACCTGGCGCACCCGCCGGTGGGCCACCGCTTCCGCCAGGGCGGGCACGATGGTGACCGAGAGCCCCACCAGGAGCGAGGCTGGAAAGTACACCAGCACCATGGCCATGCCGGAGAGCTGGCCGTAGAGCGCCCGCGCCATCTCCTGACTGTAGCCGGCCTCCAGGAGCCGGCGGGGGACCAGGGCCGCGTCGAGCGACTGGGTCAGCGGCACGATGAGCGCGCCGATCACGATGGGCGCCGACAGGCGATAGATGCGCCTGAGGATGGCCGCCGGCGACGAGACTTCGCCGCTCCGGGAGACGCTCAGGCGGGCGGCGATGGCGCCCCTGTAGCGCAGGCGGTACCCGTAGAGCACGCCGAGCCCGACGACGCTGCCGCAGACCGCCCCCAGCGCGGCCCCGGCCGCCGCCGCCTCCACCCCCAGCGGTTTCAGCCACAGCGCCAGCGCCACGGTGGCCGCCACCCGGGCGAGCTGTTCGCCCACCTGCGCGACCCCGCTGGGCACCATGTACTGCAACCCCTGGAAGAGCCCCCGCCATCCCGAGATGAGCGCCAGGAAGGGCACCGAGGGCACCACCGCTTTGATCACCAGTTCGGCGCCGGGGTCTCCCAGCACGTCCCGAGCCAACCAGTTGGCCCCGCCGAAAAGAACCACTCCCGTCACCACGCCGGAAGCCGCCAGGGCGCCCAGCGCGACTTTGAAGATGCGCTCGGCCTCCCGGCCGTTGCCCAGCGCCAGTTGTTCGGCGACCAGGCGCGAGACCGCCAGGGGCAGGCCCGAGAGTGAGATGATGAGGAAGACGTTGTAGATGGGAAAGGCCATCTGAAAGAGGCCGATGACCTCGGCGCCCACCAGGCGGGGAAGCGCGATGCGGTAGACCGCCCCCAGCGCGCGGGCGACGAGGCCCGCCACCGTCAAGACCAGGGTGCCTTCGAGCAGCGACTGCTTGCGCACCGCCTTCCCCCTCCCGCCCGCGATCGCCGTCTCTCTCAGGTATTCATGGCCGGGAGAAGGTATTACAGAAAGCGAAGGGGCATAGGACCGGAATCACCCTGTCCCCTGACGGGTCAGCTTCCGCCAATGAAAAAGGCTAGCCTGGCCCGTCGCGGGACCTCGGCTAGTCTCGTTCCAGTCTGGTTCGAGAGGGAACCCCGCCGCTAGGCGGAGCTACTGCTCCATCTGCTTGGCGAGGAAGCCGGCGGCCGTCTCGGCCAACTTCAACTCCATCTCGCTCATCTTCGCGTCCGGCTCCCGGCTGGCCAGCACCACCGCTCCGATGGGGTCGCCCTCGGCGATGATCGGCGCCACGACCTGGCAGGTGAACTTGACGCCCTCGATGAGTTCCTCCTCCGTCTCGCCGACCTTGGGGAAGAGGACCGGTTTGCGGTCTTCCATGATCCGCTCGACCGCCGGCGAGATCGCCTTGTCCAGGAAGTCCTTCTTCGTCGCCCCCGCCACGGCGATCACCGCATCCCGGTCGGTGATGCAGGCGATGTGGCCGGTGGCCTCCGCCAGCGAGTCGGCGTACTCCTTGGCGAAATCCCCTAACTCGCCGATGGGGGAGTACTTCTTGAGGATGACCTCGCCTTCCCGGTCCACGAAAATCTCGAGGGGGTCGCCCTCACGAATGCGCAGGGTCCGGCAAATCTCCTTCGGGATCACCACTCGGCCCAGGTCGTCTATCCTACGGACGATCCCCGTGGCTTTCATCAAGGATCCCCCTTTTCGTGCGAATCAGGGCTCCAGTGAGCCGCAGATATTATATACCTGCGTTGGCACTATTATGCATCCCGCAGCGTAGCCCCTATCTGCAATAACGTTCTCGCAGGGGCGGTCGTTCCAATCTTGTCCAAGTGAAAAGCGCTTAATCCACCAGGTCTCCGACAAGATTTTCCAAAAGGTCCAGCAGTTCCAGCCCCTGCTTCCCTCCAGCCTGCAGTTTCAAGGTCGGCGGCTGCCCCATGGTGACCGAGAGCCGCCCGCGGTGGTTGCGGATCAGCTGCGACAACTTCTCCCCGGAAGGGCTCACGCCCGGCAGGAAGCGGGCCACGACCACGCCCCCCACGACGGCCAGGCTCTGCAGCATGGCCCGCCGGGCCTGCTGCTTGAGCAGGGCCACCCGGAGGAGCGCGGTGACCGGCCCGGGCGGTTCGCCGAAGCGGTCGAGCAGTTCGTCGGTGAGTTCCCGGGCCTCGAGGACGCTCCGCACGCCGAGCATCTTCTTGTAAATCTCCACCTTCTGCCTGGGGTCGGGGATGTACTCTTCGGGCAGGTAGGCGTCGACCGGGAGGTCGAGGGTCGGCTCGGGCAGTTCGGGACCCCGCTTCTGCCCTTTGAGTTCCCGGACCGCGTCTTCGAGCAGCTGGCAGTAGAGTTCAAACCCGACCGCCGCCACGAAGCCGTGCTGTTCCGCCCCGAGCAGGTTCCCGGCGCCCCGGATCTCGAGGTCGCGCATGGCTATCTTGAACCCGCTGCCGAGTTCAGTGAACTCGCGGATGGCGGCCAGGCGCTTCTCCGCGTCCTCCGTGAGAATCTTCTCCCGCCGGAAGGTGAAGTAGGCGTAGGCCACCCGGTTGGAACGCCCGACCCGGCCCCTCAGCTGGTAGAGCTGCGAGAGCCCGAAGCGGTCCGCGTCGTAGACGAGGAGCGTGTTGACGTTCGGGATGTCCAGTCCCGATTCGATTATGGTCGAGCAGACCAGCAGGTCGTAGTCTCCGTTCAAGAACCCGAGCATGATCTCCTCGAGCCGTCGCTCCTCCATCTGCCCGTGGGCGACGGCGATCCGGGCCTCGGGTATGAGCTGCTCCAGGCGGGTCGCCTCCCGCTCGATCGAGCGCACGTGGTTGTAGAGGTAGAAGACCTGCCCGTCGCGGGCCAATTCCCGGAGCACGGCCTCGCGCACGAGCTGGTCGGAGTACTCCGCCACGTAGGTGCGGATCGGATAGCGCCCCTCGGGCGGCGTCTCGATCACCGACATCTCGCGGACGCCGGCGAGGGCCATGTGGAGGGTGCGCGGGATCGGCGTGGCGGTCAGCGTCAGCACGTCGACGTTCTTGCGCAGCTCCTTGAGGCGCTCTTTCTGCATCACGCCGAAGCGCTGCTCCTCGTCGACCACGACCAGGCCGAGGTTGTGCCAGTGGACATCCTGCGAGAGGAGCCGGTGGGTGCCGATGACCACGTCGACTTCACCCGTTTTGACCTGGGCGAGGATGCGCGACTGCTCCCGGGCCGACTGGAAACGGGAGAGCACCGCCACCTTGACCGGGAAGTTGCCGAACCGCTCGGAGAAAGTGTTGTAGTGCTGCTGGGCCAGGATCGTGGTGGGGACCAGCACGGCGACCTGGCAGCCGTCCATGACCGCCTTGAAGGCGGCGCGCACGGCCACCTCGGTCTTGCCGTAGCCGACATCGCCGCAGACCAGCCGGTCCATCGGCCGCCCCTTCTCCATGTCGGCCTTGACCTCTTCCACCGCCCGGAGCTGGTCGGGCGTCTCCTCGTAGGGGAAGCTCTCCTCGAACTCCCGCTGCCACACGGTATCGGGGGCGAAGGCATGCCCCGGTTGCGCCTCCCGGGCCGCGTACAGGGCGAGCAGGTTTTCGGCCAGGTCGCGCACGGATTCGGCCACCCGGGCCTTCACCCTGCTCCACTCGGCGCCGCCCAGCTTGTGCAGCTTCGGCGGAGTCCCCTCGACGCCGAGGTACTTCTGGATCAGGTTCACCTGATCGGTCGGCACGTAGAGGCGGTCCTCTCCTGTGTACTTCACGACGAGGTAGTCGCGGTGGATGCCCTCCACCACCAGCGTCTCAACGCCCAGGTACTGCCCGATGCCGTGGCTCGCGTGGACGACGTAGTCGCCGACCTTGAGTTCGGTGAAGCTGGCGATGCGCACGCCTTCCTCGACGGGGCGCAGGCGCCGCCGCCGGGGCCGGCCGTAAAGCTCCAGTTCGGTGAGGTAGACGAGGCGCGGGCTCAGGAACTCCCCGCCGGTGGAGAGCGGAAGCGCGGCCGCGAGCACGCTGCCCGGGCTCAAGGCGGGCGCCTCCTCCGGCAGCAGGCCGACCTCCACGCCGTGGTCGAGCAGGGCGGAACTGAGTTGCTTCGCCCGGTCGAGGGAATTGACGGCCAGCAGGATCTGATACCCCTCCCGCCGCCAGCGCTTCAGTTCGACCGCCAGCCGCTCCACCTTGCCGTGGAAGAGTTCCGGCGTGCGTCCGGGAAAGGCGAGGGACGGCGCGGCGTGGGCGGTGGTGCGCCGTCCCAGGGCCGAGAGGTGAACCAGCGGGTGCCCGGCCGCGGTCAGGCCGGCCTGAACCTCCGGCCAGTCGGCGAAGAGGTCGAGTTCCTTCGGCAACGCTTCGCCTTTGGTCACCCGGTCGAGCAGGGTCTCCGTGATCTCCGCCAGGAACTGCGTGGCCGCCTCCCGCACGCGGGCCGGCTCGTCCACCAGCACCGGCGCCCCCGGCAGGTAGGCGGGCAGAGTCGCCAGTTCGGCGAAGAGATAGGGAAGGTACTGCTCCACGCCGGGGAAGTAATGCCGTTCGAGCAGCGCCTCCAGGTGGCTGTCGATGCGTTCCCGCAGCCGGCGAAGGCCGCCCTTGTGCCCGGTGGCGGAGAGCTTGGCCAGGCCCTGCTCCCGGGCCGCTTCCAGGCGGGGCCGGGCGGCAGCGGCTTCCTCGGGGGTATAGACGATCTCCCGGGCGGGAACCAGCGTCAGCCCCTCCACCGGTTCCAGGGAACGCTGGGAGGTCACGTCGAAGGTCCGGATGGTGTCGACGATGTCGCCCCACCACTCGAGCCGGTAAGGGTTCTCGTGGGTCACCGGGAAGACGTCGAGCAGGCCGCCGCGCACCGCGAACTGGCCGCGCCCGTCGACCTGGCCGACCCGCTCGTAGCCCAGCACCACCAGGCGCCGGGAGAGTTCTTCCAGCTCGATCCGAGTGTCGGCGCGCAGCGTGAACGTGTGCTTCAGAAACTCGCCCGGCGGCAGGAGGCGGCGGAGCACGGCCTGGACCGGCGCCACCACCACCAGCGGGCGGGGCGACCGGGCGACGGCGGCCAGCGCTTCGTAGACCTGGAGCCGGCGCACCCGCAACTCGGGGTCTTGTACGATCTCCTCGTGCGGGAGCACCTCCAAAGCCGGGAAGAGCCCGGCGCCGGCCTCGCCCAGCAGGGCATGCAGGTCTTCATACAGGCGTTCCGCCTCGAAGGCGTTGTGGGTCACCAGCAGGACGGGCCGCCCGAGCCCGGAGGCCAAGGCCGCCGCCAAGAGCGGCCGCTGCGACCCGGAGAGCCCGGTGACGACCTGTTCGGCCGGCGAGGCCCCGGCGGTGAGCTCCGCCAGGACGCGGCGAAACTCCTCTCCCTGTTGGAGCGCTCCGATAAGCGATGGGTAAGCCACCTGCGTTGTTCTCCCCCTCTGCGGCGCCGGCCCTGGCTGCCTTTTCAGGCCCGGCGTCCGACCTTGAGTGCGACGGCGTTCCAGGCGATGTGGAGAGCGAGGCCCGCCCCGGCGGCAAGGAAGGCCGAGGTAGTCCGCGCCAGCGCCCAACTGGTCGCCGCGCCGAACAGCGCATGCCCACACAGCCCGAACAGGCCGGCCACGAGACCGCGCCCCTCCCCGACGATGGTCTCGAAACCAGCCTCGGCCAGACCGAACACGACATGCGTCCCAAACAGGTCCGCCCCGCTGAGCAGGGCGACCACGTCTTTGGCGGCTTCCTCCACCGCCGGGATGGCGCTGACCAGAAGGCTTCCCGGGCCGGGCAGAGGACGCCCCCCGGCGCGAGCCTCTTCATCCAGGGCATGCAGCAGCGACCGGTTGACGAGGAACGCCGCCTCGGCCGCGAGCAGACCGGCGAGGAGAGTCTGCAGCGAGTTGCTCACCCCGCTAGTCTATCCCGCCGGCCGGCAAGGGGCGAGTCTCCCGCCGCCGCTGGCGGAAGACCGAATACTCCTCATATCCGCAGCTGCGCAAGAGCCGCTCCGCCCGGTCGAAGTCGCGCCCCGAGTCTTCCGGGACATGCGCGTCGGAGCCGAGCGTCACTGGAACATTATGCGCCCTCATCCGCCGCAGAAGCCATTCGGCCGGGTACATCTCCCCCACCGGCTTGCGCAGCCCCGCCGTGTTGACCTCCACCGCCACTCCCGACGCCGCGATGGCTTCCAGCGCCGGCTCGGCCAGCTCTTGCCAGGGGCGGTCGGGATAGAAGCCCATGATCTTGACCAGGTCGGCGTGGCCGATGATCTGAAAGAGCCCGCTTTGCGCCGCCTGCGCCAGCACCTCAAAGTACCGGCGGTACACCTCGAAGAGGTCGCGCCGGCGCCACTCGGCCAGGCACGCCTCGTCGCCCAAGAAGTCGAAGCCCCAGCCGTCGAGCCAGTGGACGGACCCGATGGCGTAGTCGAAGTCGGCCTTCGCCAGAAACTCGCGGATGGCGTCCTCCTTGCCGGGGACAAAGTCCATCTCGAGCCCCAGGCGGACCGGCAGCCCCTCTTCGGCCATCCGCGCGACGAACGACGTGTAGTCGGCCAGAGGGCGCAATGGGTGGTGGCGCACCCACGCGTTGTCGAGCACCGCCAGGCCCTCGACGAACCGGTGACCGTGCTCGGTCACCCCGAACTCGCTCACGCCCCGGCGCTGTCCCGTCGCCAGGAAACGCTCCAGCCAGTCTCTCGTGTTCGGTCCGCGCTCCAGGTGGAAGTGGTAGTCGGCCAGCGAGTGCATTCACATTCTCCTCTACCAGTAGAATCGTCCGAGGATGGACAGAAGCAGGCGGTCGGCGAACAGGATGAAGAGGCAGCCGCTGACCAGGAACGGCCCGAAGGGGATCGGGTCGCGGCGGCCCTTGCGCTTGGTCGCCAAAAGAAAGATGCCGACCACCGAACCCAGGATCGCGCCGGCGAAGAGCGTGCCGAGGGCGCCGCGCCAGCCGGTGAAGGCGCCGATCATGGCCAGGAGTTTGGCGTCGCCGTAGCCCATGCCGCCCCGGGAGAGCCAGATGATCGCGAGGATCACGCCGGCCCCCACCGCCGCCCCAACGACGGCCGCTTTGAATGAAAGAGGGTCGAAGAGGTACGGCAGGTTGGGGACGCTGAAGGGGTGGCTGTAGCCCCGTTCGGCCAGCGTCTCGAAGAGCGCGAACCCGAGCCCGGCGGCCAGACCCGGGAGGGTGAGCGCGTCGGGCAAGAGCTGGTGGTCCAGGTCGATGAAGGTCACGGCCACCATCAGCGAGGTCAGCACGGCGTACGGAAGCAGGCCCAGCCGCCACCCGAAGCGCAGGTAGAGCAGGAGGTAAACCGCCGCGTTCAGCAGCTCGACCGCCGGATAGCGCCAGGGGATGGGCGCCTGGCAGTAACGGCAGCGGCCCCTCAGTGCCAGCCAGCTTGCGACCGGCACCAGGTCGGCCGGGGCGAGCCGGTGGTCGCAGGCCGGACAGTGCGACGGCGGAAAGGCGATCGACTCGTCCCGGGGCACCCTGTGCACCAGCACGTTGAGAAAGCTGCCGATCACCAGGCCGAGCAGAATCAAGAGCCACATCTCCACTGGCCCATCCCCCCATGCAGCAGGGGCTGCCAAGACGGCAGCCCCGCTTCGTCAGCCATTCATTGTTTTGACGCCGGGTCGGCCAACCCCTCCCGGCAGCCGGCCCGCTTCTGCGCTAGAACAGTCCTCTCAGCCGCAGGAACCAGCCGTTCTCCGGAGTGTCGGAGAGGAGCGAGTCGCTGAACCCGGCGAAGTTGTAGCCGACCCCCAGCGTGACGTTCTCCATGTACGGCAGCGCCACGTCGGCCTCGACGACCGGCCCGGAGTCGGTCTCGGCGCCCTGCTTGACCAGCCGGTACTCGCCGGCCAACTCGACGCCGGGCTCGACTTCGTAGAGCACGCGGCTCGCCCAGAGGACGGTGTCGGTGTAGTCGGCTTCCGAAGCCGCCCGTTTCCAGGCCACTTTCTCGCCCAGGCGCCAGCGGGCCCCGAGACGATAGGTGCCTTCCGTGGAGAAGACCAGGCTATCGACCGCCGAGGCGTCCCCACCAGTTCCGGTCGGGTCGCCGTCCTCCGTGCGATACACCACTTGGGCGAGCAGGTTGATCCGCCTGGGATCCACCGGACGGTAGGCCGCACCCACGGCGAACTCGCCGAGATTGCCGCCGGTATATCCGGCGCCGCTCAGCTCGCTGAGCGACACCCGGCCGAGCAGGCTCAAGTCGCGGCCGAGCGGCAGCTCGCCCCGGCCGCGCAGGGCGATGTCACGCCGGCCATCCGCCTGCTTGCTCACCTCAAGGCCGCTGCTCAGGAGTGCGCCGCTCTCCTGCCGGTAGTTCAGACCCAGGGAACCGGAGGTCCGCTCGCTGCCGTTGGGGGCGAGGCCGCGTCCCAGCGCGACGCTGAGACCGAGCCCATCTTGCGGGCGGAACTCCGCCCCGGCAGCGTCGGTGGAGGAGAGCCCGTCAGAGGCCGCGTCGAGCTTACGTTCGAGGAAGATGCGAGTCCGGTCGTTCACATCGGTGGAACCGCCGATGGTGAAGCGGTGAAGATCCTCCCCGTCACGCTCGCCGCCCTCCCAGTTGGTGTAGAGGCGAGCGCCGGGCTGGAGCGAGTAAGCCAGGCTGACCATCCCGCTCTTCTCCTTCTCGCCGGAGTTGTACTTGCCCTCGGCCGTCACTTTCCCGGCCTTGGCCACCGCGCCGAGGGAGTTCACCGTGAGGTCGGGCTGCTCGTAGTCGATCTTCCGGCCAACCGTGAAGGCCAGCCTCTCATTCACGGCGTAGCGGTACTCCGCCGCCAGCGTGCGGTCGACCTGTTGCGGCTGCCCGCCCGTGGTGGACCGGGTCTCTCCCAATTCAGCGCTGAGGGCCGCCTTGCCGTTCTCCAGTTTGACACTGCCGGTGACCTTCTCGTTCGCGGCAGTCGGGGTGTAGGTCGCCTCGCTCCCAACCTGCACGGTGACGCCCGGCGAGGTTTGGGCCTTCATCTTGTACGCCACCTGCTGTTGGTCGGTGGTCACCGGTTCGGTGCCGGAACCGTAGCCGGCCGTCGTCTCGGTCACTTTGGTCTCGACGGTCACGGCGCCGTCCTTCTTCCACCACCCGGGGCTGAAGAGCGGTTTGTCCTCCGGGACCAGGTCTTTGGCGAGGGCGCTGTTCTTGAGGAGGGCCGGTTCGCTGTCGCCGCTGCCCGCCTTGAGCCCGACCACGAAGTCTTCCGGACGGAAGTAGCCCTTCAAGTCCTGCACGACCTGCTTGCGGAACGGAGAGTCCGCGGCGCCGGTCGCCAGCGCGTCGGGCCGGCTGACTGTCCTGGCCCGGTCGGCCTCGCGTCCCGTTTCCGTCTTCGTCCCGGCGGCGGCCGCGACCTTGCCCAGGTCGATCAGGGCCGAGAGCGCCAGTTTCGCACCGGTGCCGCCAGCCGCCGGTTCAGCCTGGTAGTTGACGCCGCCGTCGTCGGAGGTGTAGCGCGCCACGTCGGTCACCCGGCCGGCGCCCGCCTCGAGCCGGTACTTCGCGAACGGGCCGGCCTTCCCGGCCAAGTCGGCGCTCCACAGGCTGGCTCGACCCTCGTCGGCCGTAGCCAGCGTGAAACCGAACCGGTTCTCGCCGCCCAGCTGCGCCTCGCCGCGGGCGCCGAAGACCGACGGCGACAAGGCCGTCGAATCGTACTGGTAGTCGACGACCAGGTACACCGGGCGATCGGCCTCCGCGGGCCTGCCGAGCAGCGAGCCGCCTACCACCGTCGACGGGATCGGTTCTCTGGTGACGATCCGCCCGCTCACGGGGTCGAAGTCGAAGTCCCGGCCGGCGCTGAGATCAATCCGGGCGACCACTTGTCCCGTGAACTGATCCCGCGCCTCGAGCCACGCTTTCAGCGTGTCCGCGATGACGGGGCGGTGAGAGAGGTGATAGAGCGAGCCATCTTGCGCCCGCAGTTCGTCCCGCACCTTCGGGAACACCAGAGTCGCAGCGTAGAGGTTCAGTGAGCGCGCCGCCGCGGCGCCGGCCGTCTCCCCCTCCTTGAGGGTCAGGCTGGCTCCCGTCGCTTCCCGGCCCGCTCCCTGGGTGGCCGGGAGTTGCAGGTCGCCCCACTTGGCCTCCAGCCCTGGTCCGGTGAGGGAAAGGTAGAGCGGGGTCGAGCTGTGCGCGGCGCTGCCGTCGAGCTTGGACTGGTCTCCATAGCCGAGGTAGCCCTGCTCCGCGTTAGCTTGCGCCTGAGATTCCCTCGCCCGGCCAGAATCGTAGGAGGCCACGAGGTGGTACTTGTCGCCGATCGACCGTTCGACATAGCCTGCCAGCCGGCCGGCCTGCACACCGCCGCCCAGGAGCAGGTCGCCGGTGATCAGCTGGAGGTTCCCGCCCTGGCGAGGGGCACCGTCCGGCGCGCCCTCGGCCAACTTCACGCCGAACTCCACCTCGGCTGGGAGACCCGGCCGCAAGGTCACCACAACCGGGTTGGGCGTGGTTGAGGTCGCGCCCGCCGGCAGGCTGGCCAAGTCGAGCCGGAAAGCCTTGCTGAGTCCCTGGAGGCCCGCGAGGTGGAATCGCCCGGCGGCATCGGCTGTGATGATCGTACCGTCATCGGCGATCACCCGGGCGTTGCCGAGGCCGGCCTCACCCTCGTCGAGCTGGCCGTTGCCGTTCAGGTCGCCCCACACCAGGCCCAGCACGTTGCTGAGCTGGAAGAACGGGTCACTGACCACTTTGACGGTCGCGGTCGCGACGGCGGAGAGCCGCACCTGGCTATCCTCCCGGGTCGCCACCGCCGAGTTGACGTAGTCGCCGGGAGTGGCTGACGGCTTGACGACGACGCGGTAGGTCAGCCACGCCTCCCCCCCGGCGGGGATCGCGGGCAGGGCGAAGCTCAGGGTGCGTCCTTCGACCGCCGGGTCAGCTCCCGCCTGGCCTTGGATGATGGTGCTCCCCCTCACGTAGCCCAAGGCTGCGGGAAGCGTATCCAGGATCACCGGCGCGGCCAAGGCCGTAGGTTGGGTGTTGGTCAGCCTCACCCTGAAGGTGAGCACGTCGCCCACCGTGGCCACGGCCCGGTCCACCGTCTTGACGAGCCCGAGCAGCTGGAACTCGGTCGGGTCGAGCGGGATGTCGAAGTGGAGGGGTGCGACCGTCACCGTGAACGGCCCACCGTAGTAGATGTCGCGATATGTCCCGTCGACGCTGCCTGGGGTAGTGCCCAGCCCGTTGCCCTCCGGCACCGACACGAGCCGCGAGCCGGTGGGCACCGCGCCGAAGCCGGGCGCCGTGACCGAGAGCCGGTAGTCTCCCGCCGGGACCAGGAAC
>JBLNBQ010000008.1:0-15473 GCA_050260095.1 Chitinophagales bacterium | reverse complement strand
TGGAACACCTGCGCCACCGGGTCCCCCAGTACCTTTCCGGGGGGGAGAAGCGGCGGGTGGCGGTCGCCGGCGCGATCATCCACCGCCCGGAGCTGCTCGTCCTCGACGAGCCTTTCACCGGCCTCGACTACCATGGGCGGCGTGAGCTGATCGCCCTGCTTCAGGAACTGAACGCCGAGGGGATGGCCTACGTGGTCGCCACGCACGAGGTTGACCTGGTGCCGGAGATCGCCGATTACGTCTACGCGCTCGAACGGAGCGGCATCGCCCGCCGGGGGAGGCCGGAGGAGGTCGTGGCCGAGTACCTCTGCGGGGCCGAGGCCGGGCTCAGGACGAGCGACGCGCCCATGGAGGAGACCGGACCGGGCGACCTCTTGCCCGGCGGAACGCCGGTGGAGCGAGAGCGCCTCGAACGTCTCTGGGCGGGCCTCACGGAGCATTATCGCCAGACGGGGCGCCCGGGCGGTCCCCGGCATGCCATGGCGCTGGCCCGGGCGACGGTCGCGCTCGGCCAGGAGGAAGACGCCGACCTTTTGACGTTGCTCCTCGCCGGGCTCCTGCACGGCTTGGGGCGCGACGAGCTGCACCGCCTTCTGACCGAAGCCGGCTTCCCGGCGCTGACCTGCGAGCGGGTGGCCGAGGCGACGGCGGCCCTGCACCGGCTGACCTGGCTTGGCGGCCGGTAGCCATTGACAGGCCGCCCGGGCGGGTGGTAGAATACGCTCAATAACGCTGCAAAGACGATGACGGGGCCCAGTAACCAGGCAACGGAGCCACAGAGAGCCGCCGGATGGTGCGAGGCGGCCTCCTTGAGCCAGGTGAAACTCACCCCCGAGTTCCCGACCGAACGAAGGCAGCAAGTAGGCTCGGGCGGAGACTCCCGCCGTTATCCGGGAGGGGATATCGGACCCTTGGTCCCGTATCCTGATGAGTGGGCCGGCGTGCCGGCCAAATGGAGTGGTACCGCGGAAGGCTTTTCGCCCTTCGTCTCTTGGAGACGAAGGGCTTTTTCGTGTGAGTCGACAGCCGCGAGAAGTGAGCAGAGGAGAAGGAGAAACGGCAGATGAAGGACCTTTTCTCGATGACCTTGGGGGAGTTGCTCGACCAGACGGCGGAGCAGTATCCCACCACCGAAGGGGCCGTCTTCCCGGAGTTCGGCGTGCGGTGGACGTACGCGGAGTTCCGGGAGGAGTGCGACCGGGCCGCCCGGGCTTTCATGGCCCTCGGCGTGAAGCCCGGCGACCACGTGGCGATCTGGACCACCAACCGTCCCCAATGGCTGGTATGCCAGTTCGCCCTCGGCAAGATGGGCGGCGTGCTCGTCACCGTCAACACCAACTACAAGTTGTTCGAGCTGGAATACCTGCTCAGCCAGTCGGACGCCACTACCCTCATCCTCATCGACCGCTTCAAGGACAGCGACTACCTGGGGACGGTCTATGAACTCTGCCCGGAACTCAAGACGGCGGAGCCCGGGCGCCTCGTCTCCGCCCGCCTGCCGAAGCTGAGGAACGTGATCTGCCTGGACGAGGAGCGTCACCCCGGGATGTTCACCTGGGCCGACCTGCTGGACCTGGCTGGCCAGGTGAGCGAGGAGGAGCGAGAGGCGGGGCAAGCCTCGCTCCACTACGACCAGGTGATCAACATCCAGTATACCTCCGGGACGACCGGGTTCCCCAAAGGCGTGATGCTGACTCACCGCAACATCATCGCCGACGCGAAGTACATCGCCGAGTGCATGAAGCTGACCAGCAAGGACCGGCTCTGCATCCCGGTGCCGTTCTTCCACTGCTTCGGGTGCGTGCTGGGTACGCTCGCCGCGGTGACCGCCGGCACGACCATGGTGCCGCTGGACGTCTTCAGCCCGAAGAAGGTCATGGAGACGGTGCAGGCGGAGCGGTGCACGGCGCTGCACGGCGTGCCCACCATGTTCATCACGGTCCTGGAACACCCCGACTTCGCGCAGTACGACTTCGGAAGCCTCCGAACCGGGATCATGGCCGGTTCGCCCTGCCCGGAAGAGGTCATGCGCCAGGTCATCGGCAGGATGCAGATGAGCGAGATCACCATCGCCTACGGCCTCACCGAGACGGCGCCCGTGATGACGCAGACCCGCACCGACGACTCGCTGGAGCGGCGCGTGACGACGGTGGGCCGGGCCCTGCCCGGCATCGAGGTGCGGGTGGTCGACCCGGCCACCAACGAAGAGGTGCCCCGGGGGACGGTCGGCGAGGTCGTCTGCCGCGGCTTCAACGTCATGAAAGGCTACTACAAGATGCCGGAAGCCACCGCCCAGGCCATCGACGAGGACGGCTGGTGCCACTCGGGCGATCTGGGGACGATGGACGAGGAAGGGTACCTCCGGATCACCGGGCGCATCAAGGACATGATCATCCGGGGCGGGGAGAACATCTACCCGCGGGAGATCGAGGAGTACCTCTATCGCCACCCGAAGATCGCCGACGCGCAGGTGGTCGGCGTCCCGTCGCCGGTCTACGGTGAGGAGGTGATGGCTTTCGTGCGGCTGAAGCCCGGCGAGACCGCCACGGAAGCCGAGGTGCAGGAGTTTCTCCGCCGCCGGATCTCCCGCCACAAGGTGCCGCGCTACGTCCGGTTCGTCGACGAGTACCCGACGACCGCCTCCGGGAAGATCCAGAAGTATCGCCTGCGGGAGATGGCGGCGGCCGAGGCGCGGGGGAGCCAGGCGGGGACGTGAGCCGCCGCCCTGCCACAGCCGTGTGCCATGCCAGGAACGAACCGAAGCCGGGCCAAGCGCCCGGCTTCGGCTTTGGCAGGCGAACCGGCGTGCCTAGAGCGGCAGGCACTGCGGCGGGAAGAGCGGCGAGGGCGGGCAGACGCCTGGCGGGAAGCCGCCCGTCTGGCAACGGGCCGGGACGCAGAAGCCGAAGGTCGGCACGAGCAGTTTGACCGGCGCCGTGGTCTCCACCAGCACGCAGAAGTTGAACTCGCAGCAGACCTGGCCGCGCGGGAAGGCTTCGGTCGGCGGCAGGATGACGCACGGGCCGCAGGTGGCCGCCCGCACCTCGCAGTCGGCGGTGGTGCCCGCCGGGCCGCACACCGTCACGGTCTTGGAGAAGGTGAAGACCTGGTTCGGGATGGTGCAGATGACCGTGCCGGCCGCGCTGCGGATGACCACGTTGTAGCCGGCGGTGATCGTCACCCGGACGGTCGCGAGCCCGTCGACGCCGGTCGGGACCGGGCTTCCGGTGGTGCACTGGACGCTGGTGATGGTGCAGGAGGCCGTCGAGCCGGCCGGCGGCGTGGGGCAGGTGGCGGGAATACCGATGCAGTTCTGCAGGCCGGTGTCTTCCTCGAAGCAGAAGTCGTAGACCTTATCCACCAGGATGCAGTCGATCTCGGTGGGCGTGGGCGAGGAGGCGCAGTTCACGGTCACGGAGAACGCTTGGGTGCAGACGGTAGCGGTGCGGTCCGCGTTGAACACGCAGCTGATGCAGGGACCCAGCGTTGCCGTGCAGGTGCAGGTAACGTTGGTGGTGTCGGGACAGGTCACGGGAACCACTATGCCGGTTACCGGACCAGGCTGCGCGACGTCAATCGAGCAGATGATGTTGCCAGCGGAGTCCCTGATGATGACCGTGTTGGGAGCGACGGGTATAGTCACGGGCACTTCAATCAGGCTTGGTCCCGCTACCTCCGGCGGGCCGGTGATGCAGCCGGCGGCGGTCAGCGAGCGACAGTCGATGGTGGCGTCCTCCGGGATGGGGAGACAACTCGCCGGGATTGGGGTCGTACTGGAAAAGGTGCCCGACAGGGTTGCTGGGATGCAAGGCTCTGGCTGGTTCTGTAGGAGACGCGGGCCCGATTCCCGGCAGGCGCCGCTGGGTCTCAAGGTATCCCACGACACCCAGGCATTCTCTTGGTTGGCCATGCAGCTACCGCCTCTTTCTTAGGGAGTGAGGCTGTCATGCAGTGGACAGGAAAGGACTCCCGTCCGCCGTCGAGCCAGTACAACCTATGCCGCGAGAAGCCGGCTGACCTGGGACGATAGGGGGACGCCTCAAGTCGGAGCGGGGATGGCGGACAGGGGATAAGGCGCGTCTAGGCCTTCTTCGGCCACTCCACTTCCTGGCCGTTGTAGCGGCCAGTGAGGTCGTTAAGCCTGATTCGCAGCAGATCTCCGAACATACGGGCGGAGTCACGCAGGGGGCTCACCTTGCTGTCGGCCGCGTCGCGCCAGGTTACCGGCACCTCCACGATGCGGTGACCGAACCGCCGGGCCAGGTAGAGCGCTTCGACGTCGAAGCCGAAGCGGTCGATGGTGAGGCGGGGGAAGATGTCTCGGGCAGCGGCCCGGGTGAAGAGCTTAAAGCCGCACTGGGTATCGTGGAGGCCGGGGAGGGCCAGCGCCTGGACGAGCAGGTTGAAACCAGCTCCCATGACCCGGCGGTGGAAGGGCTGCCTGATGATCAGGTTCGACTCGGGCAGGCGCCGGGAGCCGATGGCGACCCCGGCCTTCTGGCTTTGGAGCCGGGCGAGCAGCGGTTCCACCTCCTCGATGGGCGTGGAGAGGTCGCTATCGGAGAAGAGCAGGTACTCGCCTTGCGCGGCCAGCATCCCGGCCTTCACCGCCGCGCCCTTCCCCTGGTTGGGGGTGAGGTAGATTCCCCGCACGCTGGCATGCGCGGCGCAGGCGCCCGCAATGAACTGCGGGGTCGAGTCGCGGCTCCCGTCATCCACCAGTACCACCTCGTGGGTGTAGGGCGAGGCGGCCAGGTACTCCAGCACCCGGGCCAGGGTCGCCGGCAGCCGGCGTTCCTCGTTGTAGGCGGGAAGGACCACCGAAAGGAAGGGTCCACTGCTCATACCCACGCATCCCCCTCGTCCAGCATTCGACTACGGCCTCAGCGGCGGGAAGCGACCAGGACCCCCACCACGATCAGGGCCACCCCGGCGAGGCGGTTGGCCGGCACCTGTTCGTGCAGGAAGAAGGCTGAGCCGAGCGTGATCAGCACAAAGTTCAAGGCGACGAACGGGTAGGCGAAGGAGAGGGGCACCCGGGAGAGCACGATGATCCAGAGGAAGGCCCCGATGGCGTACAGCGAGAGCCCGAAGAAGATCAGCGGGTTCAGGAGGGCGCTCAAGGCGAAGACGACGAAGCCTTTGAGCCCCGCCACGCTGACCGCGCCCATCTTGGACGTTGCGATCTTCAGCGAGAACTGGCCGGCGACGGCGCAGAGGGTGGAACCGAGGATGAGCGCCCAAGTCATCTTGGTTGGCACGAGATGATCCTCCTTACCATCGACACGGATTGCGGCAGGCTTCAAGGAGTGTAGGCGACAAGCCAGGCTCCGCCGGCCCGGGCGATCACCCTGGCCCGGCCCGCGGCCCGCGCCCGCTCGAATCCGGCCGCCGCGAGGTCGCGCGGGTAGGCCATCACCCAGGACGGGCGCGTGCCGTGCAGCAGCGCCCGCAACCGGTCGCCGCTGGCGTATTCCACGCGCCGGCGGGCGTAGAAAGGAGCCCCTGCGTCGCCCAGCGCGCTGGCCACGATGGTGCCCCGCGGCGCCGACCGGGCCAGCGTCGCCAGGGGCTTGACCGGCTTGTTGACCTCCAGCGCGGGGATCACGATCAGCGCCGCGCCGGCGAGCGTCAGCGCCACCGTGGCGGCCAGCACCCAGAAGATCAGGTCGGGACTCCGGCGCCCCGTTTCGAAGAAGGCCAACAGCACCATCCCGGCCAAGCCGTAGGCGATCGGGAAGAAGGCGAGCCACCGATAGGCCTCTGCGTACTCGCGCGGCACCTTGGGCCAGGAAACGTACCAGAAGGCGATCCCCAGGGCCGCCACCACGAAGAGGCCCGCTCCGAAAAAGTAGGGGGCCCGGCTCCGTTCGGAGCGCTGCCGGAGCTTCCGCTCCGCGCTGTACCAACCGACCAGCAGCGACAGCGGGGGGAAGGCGGGGAGGATGTAGCCGGGCAGTTTGGTCTTGGCCACGGAGAAGAAGACGAGGACGACGCCGGCCCAGGAGACCAGCAGCCGGTAAGCGGCCCACTCACGCTCGCGGTGCGCCTCCGGCCGGAGCGCCGCGGGGATGATGAGGCTCCAGGGCAGGAAGGTCACGAGCAGCACCGGCAGGTAGTACCACCACGGGAAGCCATGCTGTTCGATCCCGGTGGTGAACCGGGTGAACATGTGGTAACCGAAGTAGGAGGACCAAAAGCCGCTGCCGTACCGGGCGTTCATGATCAGATGCCAGGGGAGAGGGATGAGCAGGGCCAAGAGGAACCCAAGCCATGCCCAGCCCTCCCGCAGCAGTTGGAAAAGGCGTGTGCCCAGGGTGAAGACCAGCACGCCGCCGAAGAGCACGAGCGCCACCGGGCCCTTCGCCAGGATGGCGAGGCCCAGCCCCAGGCCGGAGAGAAGGTACCAGGCGCGCTGGGCGTCCTGCCAGCCAACCCAGAGGGCGGCCAGCGCGAGGGAGAGGCCGAAGGTGAGCCCGGCGTCGGTGATGCCCATGCGGGAGATGACGAACCATCCGAGGCTGGTGGCGAGCACTACCGCAGCGTAGCGGCCCGCCTCCCGGTCGGGAAACATCCGGCGGCCCAGCCACCAGACCAGGGCGATGGTGAGGAGGCCGAAGAGCGTGCTCTGTACCCTCACCGCCAGTTCGCTCACGCCGAAGATCCGGTAGGCGCCGGCGGTGATCCAGTAGATGAGGGGCGGCTTGTCGAAGCGGGGCGCGTAGTTATAGAACGGGGCGATGTAGTCGTGGCGGAGCGTCATCTCCCGGGCGATCTCGGCGTAGATGGCCTCATCGATCTCCCAGAGGCTCGCGGTGCCCAGCCCAAGCAGGTACAGCGCGATGATGGCGACTGCGATCACTGGCCCGTTCCTCCCTGCACCAGCCAGAACGGTTGGGACCACGCCCTGCGCCCATCCGGTGCGCTGACTTCCATCCGGACGAATACCTCATCGCCCACCGGCCGGTAAGTGGCCGACCCACCGGCGACCGTCTGCCGCTGCGCTCTCACCGCTCCCCGCGCGTCCACGAACCGCACCGTGAGCGGAGCCTTGGCCGACGCGCAGAGTTCTCCGGCCCGAACGCCGAAGGAGGGGGTCGCCCCGGTCGTCGGATAAAAGCTTCCCCGGGCGAGGGCCGCCTTAAGCGCCGGCCCGCTCCGGCGCTCGGCCTTGACCATCACCCAGGCCTTGCCGATCATGTCCCTGCGGTGGCTGTCGTCCGCCGCGGTCAGCCAGACGGGCGCGCGGGGGCCGCGCCGCACGGCGGCGGCCTGCCAGATCCGCAGGTCGGCGTCCCAATCGGCGTAGGGGCTCACCACCTCGATCGCGCTGTAACCGGCGAGGTGCGTCACGTCCCTGATGAGCCAACGCCCGGCGCCGGCATTGCCCTCCCAGGCCGGATGGGCCAGCACCGCCAGCCCGCCCGCCCGGCGGGTGGCGGCGATGCGCGCCTGAGCGCCGCCCGCGACCGGATGGGTGTCGAAGAGCCGGAGCAGATGTTGTCCGATGAAGGGGAGCACCAAAGGCACCGTGCTCTCCACTGCCGGCAGCACGATCAGTTCTTTGCCGGCCGGGGTTCGGCCGTCGGGGCCGGTGAGGCTGGCCGGCGTGGCCACATCGTGGTCGCTGATGAAGAGGAAGTCGAAGCCCTGCCGGCGGTATTCGGCGAGGGACTCCGACGGGGGAAGCCGGGAGTCGAGGGAGCGGCTGGTGTGCGCGTGGAGCTGCACCTTGTACCACTGGCCTGGGTAAGCGTACGGGTCGGCCAGGGTGAAAGAGCGCAGCACCCGGCGCGACGCCACGGGCGGGGGAAGATCATCCGCCAGCCGCCTTTGTTCGAACCAGTAAACGCTGCCGGCGAAGGCGACCAGGAGGACGAGCACCCCGAAGAGCACGCCGCACGCCACCAGGACCACCTTGAGGAGCCGGACCCACCAAGGTTTCATCGACATGGAAGCCTCCCTACTCGAGGATGGATTCTGGCTGGAAATCCGAAAACCTGCGTAAGCTTTTGCGAAAGGGGGAGTCGCCATGTTGGGGTTGATGAGCCTTGACGGCACCTGGCAACTGCGTCCGGTGCAGGAGTTTGCCGAGGCTCTCGTTCAGGGTGAGGGCGATGACGGCGGCTGGCTGACTCAGGACCTCCCCGCCCACTGGCAGGAGCACCCGGCCTTGGCTGGCTACTCCGGGCGGGTCGTGTACCGGCGCCGGTTCTCTGGCGGGCCGGCGGAGGGCGTGCGCCACTTTCTGCGCGTGAACGGCGTCTTCTACCGCTACGCCGCGTACCTGGACCAGGTGCTGCTTGGCAGCCACGAAGGCTACTTCGCTCCGGCCGACTTCGAGGTGACCGGGCTGCTCAGAGGCGAAAACCTGCTGACCTTGGCGGTCGAGTGTCCCGATGAACCGCGCAAGCTCGGCAAGCGCCTCATCACCGGCGTCTTCTCGCACTGGGACCATCTCGATCCGCAGCTCAACCCCGGCGGCGTCTGGCTGCCCGTCGAACTCTACTCGACCGGCGCGGCCCGCCTCGTCCGGCTCGGCGCCCAACTGGTCAGCTTCGACGCCTCCGCCGCCAAGGTGAAGGTCGACCTCGAGGTCGACCTGGCGCGGGCCTTCCCCGGCGAGGGGCGGCGTGAGCCCGCCCAAGACCCGCTCATCCAGGTGACGTTCACCCCGGCCAATTTCTCGGGCGAGCCGCAGAGCTTCAAGTTCCGGGTCCGGCTGGAGGCGGGCTTGAGCCGCCTCTCCCACGTCTGCCCCCTTGAGCGATACCGCCTCTGGTGGACCCACGACCTCGGCGAACCCAACCTCTACGACGTGGAGGCCCGGCTGTTCGACCGCGACGGCGGGCTTCTCGACCGTCTGACCATCCGCACCGGCCTGCGGACCATCGCTTTGCGCAACTGGATCTTCTACCTCAACCGGGAGCGCCTCTTCATCAAGGGCGAAAACTACCCGCCCCCCGAAGCGCGGCTGGCCCGGGTGACCCGCGACCGGGTGCAGGGCGACCTCGACCTGGCGGTGGGAGCGCACCTCAACATGCTGCGCCTCCACGCGCACGTCGACCACCCGCTCCTCTATGACGTGGCCGACGAGCGGGGCATGCTGCTCTGGCAGGACCTGCCGCTCCAGTGGCTCTACGCCCGGGAGGCGCTCCCGGAGGCGGAACGCCAGGCCCGGGAGATGGTGCGACTGCTCGGCCACCATCCGTCGGTGGCGCTCTGGTGCATGCACAACGAGCCGGTCTACATCGAGGACACCAAGGACGAGAGCCTAGCCAGGGCGCTCAAGACCTACTACAACGCTTTCATCTACAGCTGGAACCGGGACGTGATGGACCGCCGCCTGGCCAAGGCCGCCCGCGCCGAAGACCCGACCCGGCCCGTCCAGCGCGCCTCGGGCGAGATCGCCCTTTTCCACCGGGGAGGCGACACCCACTGGTATTTCGGCTGGTACATGACGCACGGCCCTCTGCGCCTCTTCGACCAGGTGCGCCGGCTTCTTCCCCGCAACGTGCGGTTCGTTTCGGAGTTCGGCGCCCAGAGCTTCCCGCACCGGGAGAGCGCCGTCCGGTTCATGGACGGGGACGTCCGGAAGCTTGATTGGAACCACCTGGCGGCCCGCCACTCCGCGCAGCCCGACGTCATGCGGTTCTGGCTGGACATCGACGCCTGCCCCGACCTGGAAACGCTCATCGCCCTGACCCAGTGGTACCAGATGCGGCTCAACCAGTTCTACCTCGACCGGCTCCGCTTCCACAAGTACCGCCCGTGCGGGGGCTTCCTGGCTTTCAGCTTCGCCGACCCCAACCCGGCCGTCGCCTGGTCGCTCCTCGACTACTGGCGGGTGCCGAAGGCCTCCTACCACCATCTGGCCAACTGCTGCCACCCGGAGTACGCCTTCACCCTGCTCGACCGGGAGTGGTACCGCCCAGGCCAGACCGTGCGGGTTCCGGTGTATGTGGTGAATGACTCACCTCGCTCTCATGCCGAAGCGACCGTCCAGGTGCGCGTCACGGCGCCGGGAGGGGCGCTTCTGGCCACCGCCGCCTTCGCGACCCGGCTGCCAGGCGACGGGCACGCGGCGAAGGCGGGCGAGGTGACCTTCGCGCCAGCGGCCTCCGGCAAACACGTGGTCGAACTCGCACTCGACTACGATGGAGGCAGCCTCAGGAACCGCTACGAGGTCTTCGTGGCCGAGCAGGCGCCGGGGCGGTGGGGGCCGGAAGTGCTGCGCTAAAGTGGATCCGGTTACGTGCAGCACGTCCGGGTGCCCGCCTCGACCGGCATCCGCAGCGCCTTCCGCTTGCCGTTGATGTGCGCCTCGATCCCGTCGGCCACCGCTTTCGGGTCGTCGCCCAGGGCCACCTTGCCGCCGGTCAGCGCCTCGAGCCCTTCGGTGAGCAGGTGGACGAGGTCGGGACCGCCGGTTACCGGCGGGGTGGGCGAGAGGTGCGTGTAGCAGCCGTAGGCCAGCGCGAAGAGCCCGTCGATGGTCGCCTTCTGCTCGAGGTACTGCGGGGCGGTCACCGCGATCGGCAGGTCCTTGGTGTCGAGCTTCAGGTGGTTGGCCAGGGCCGTCACCAGCATGGAGATGCGCCCCGTGTCGGTGCAGGTTCCAAAGCTCAGGACCGGCGGGATCCGGAGTGCGCCACAGATCTCCTTGAGGCCCGGCCCGGCCAGCTGGATCGCGTCGAGGTTGCAGAGCCCGGCCACCTCCAGGCCGTGGTTGCCGCAGCCGCCGGCCACGACCAGGATGTCCCGGGCGATCAGTTCCTTCGCCAGGCCGACCGTCATGTAGTCGTGCGGCCCGGTCGAGAGCGTCGTGCAGTTGACCAGGGCCACGACGCCCCGGATCTTGCCGGCCTTGATCACGTCGACCAGCGTGTCCAGGTTGCCGTTCAGTGCCTTCAGCACGGCCTCGGTCGAGAACCCGGCGATCGCCTTCTGCACCCGGCGGGGGACGTGCGGCTCGATCTTGCCGTGGCGAGCTTTGAAGTTCTCGATGGCGTAGTCGAGGAGCTTCTGGGCGATGCCGGCCACCTCGGGCGGCTTGTAGTCGAGGTTCCGGTCGACGCCCGGGATGCGCACCAGGTCGTTCACGCTGACCAGGGTGCAACGGTACTTCTCCTCGTAGGGTTTAAGCCACGGCGGCGAGCAGTTCTCGTCCATGGCGAAGACGTCCACGGTGCCCGTGGCCAGGAGCGGCTCGATGAAGAGCCAGTTGCCGGTGTGGCCGGCGAAGACGTCGTCCATGGGGAACCGCTGCAACAGTTCCTGCCCGGTCTCGATCGAGGCGATCACGTGGATGCCCTTCGCTCCCGCCTGCCGGGCCCGTTCCAGCTGCTTCGGGTCCTTGGCGGCGTAGATGGTGGCGGCTCCCACCCAGGGCTCGTGCCCGTTGAAGACCAGGTTGACGTAGTCGGGGTCCATGACCCCCAAGTCCATGTTCACTTCGTGGGGCATCGGAGTGCCGAAGAGGATGTCCTGGACCATCTCGAGCGGGATCTGGGCGCCGTAGATGCAGGCGATGCCGAGCCGGAGCGCCTTGCGGGCGAGGGAGAAGTGGTCGCCGTCCACGTTGGTGAGGCAGGAGGCCGTCGCATCCTTGATCTCGTGCAGGACACCGGCTGGGTAGATGGCCAGGTCCTGCCAGACCTTCTTCCGCTTTTCGGGGGCGAAGACTTCCACCAGCTTGCCCGGTTCATCGTAGTCCCGCGACAGCTCCGCCATGAGAAAATCGGCGAGCCGGACCGCCGTGTCTTCGGGCCGGCCCGAGCCGCCGACTCCCAGCTGGCCCGCGAACCAGTATAGCTTTTCGGTGTCGGTGAGCTTGAACGGGGTCTTGCCTTGCGCCGTGGACTTCAGGGTGCGGAACGCCTCGTACGCGTGGTGGGTGTAGGTGGCCGTGCCCATGACGTTCCGGAGGAGCATGTCGCGCATGGCCATGGCGTTGGGGTCGATCCCGCAAACCCCCAGCACCGCCCCGGCCTTCTCGGAGATCCGGCACGGTCCGTTGGTGCAGAGCTGGCAACTGACCCCCTTGGTGCAGAACTCGCAGCGGATCCTGTCCTGGGGGCCGAACCGGTCGAAGGTGTTGCTGAGACCGGCTTGGTGGAGATGCTCGTACATCTCCTGGACGGAGTCGTGGATGCTGACCCGCCCGTCGTACTCGGCGCGGACGCGTTGGGCCATCTCAGTCCTCCTCACGTGGAACCTTTTTCCCCGGTAGTTTTGCCCACCGGAGAGCCTCCGTTGCATGAAGAAACGCCCCCGGCGGCGCGCCGGGGGCGTCAGGGCTTACGGACGGGCGCGGTCTACCACGCGCTCAGGGAAACTCCACCACGGAGCGGTAAAGTCGCTCGACCGCCTGGACCATCCCCGTTAGGGTGAAGTGAGCAAGATAACGCTCCCGGGCTACCTCGCCCAGGCGGCGCGCCAGAGCAGGGTCGGCCTGGAGGCGTCGGAGCGCCTCGCCGAGCGCCACGGGGTCGCCTGGGGGGACGAGGTAGCCGGTTTCGCCGTCGACCACGATCTCCGCCAGCCCACCGACCGCCGACGCGACGACTGGGCGACCCAGCGCGGCCGCCTCGGCGGCCACGAGGCCGAAAGGTTCGACGAGGCTCGGCACGGCGATCACCTCGCAGCTCGCCATGAGCCGCACCGCGTCGGGCCGGAAACCGGTGAAGGTTGCTCCATCTCCGGCCAGAGCTTCCAGCGTCCGCCGCTGTGAACCGTCTCCCACGACGAGGAGCGGCCGGACTCCAGACCGCAGAAGCACGTCGACCCCCTTGGTGGGCTCTAGCCGTCCGAAGAAACCGACTAGGCCGTTTCCGGGCGTGGGGCGATAACCCGGATCTGGAACGCCGTTATACACTAGGACGGCACCGGGAAGCCGGGCCCGTTCCGCGGCGGAGACGCAGATCGTGGCCTCGGACTGGCGCATCGCCCACCTGGCGAGGCGGTAGCTCGCCTCTGCCCCTCGCCCGTGAAAACCATGCACGGTGAAGACCAGCGGGCGCCGGCGGGCGGCGAGGCGGGCAAGCAGCACCAATTCCGCGGCGGCGTGCACGTGGACTAAGTCAACCTTGAGGGCGCGCAGCAGGCGAACGAAGGTCGACGCTCCGTCGAGAAGATTCTGGTCGAAACGCGGAAAGGGAAGATGGGTGACGCGAGGGTCGAGGTCCGTCAAGGCTGGGCCGGACGGGGAAAGCAGCACCACCTCGTGGCGGGCGGCCAGTTCCCGGCAAAGGCTCACGCAGTGCTTCTCGGTTCCGCCGATCTCCGCGTAGGGCAGGACTTGGGCGATGCGCATCGGCTTCTCTCCTCGATCACCAGCTAGGAGTCCGGGCACGTAACCCGCTTGGCTGTGGTTGTGTCTGAGGGTGGTTTTCGAGGTAGCCGTCGCCTCGTGTTGTGTGAACACTGTGCGCTTGGGGAGGCGAGGTACCCTCGCCTCAATCACATCACCGCGGCTGCCGTCGCCCTCAGCCTTGCGTTTCTGAGCTTCAGAAGGTTGTGGGCCGTGCAGGCGATGAGCCACTCGGCCCTCACCTTTTCCAGGCCGCGCAGAAGAAAGCTCGTGAAGCCTCGGGCTGCCTTGATCTGGCCGAAGACCGGCTCCACCGTGTACTTGCGCAGGGCGTAGCCTTCTCGTCCATGCTTGGTCCGAAGCTTCCTTCTCATCCGATCTGCCAGGCTAAGATTCTTCGGGATGCGCCCCCGAGGGGAACAAGACTGCCCGGAGTTGTGTCGTTGCTTATCCGGTGGGATGAGGGCGTCGATTTCTTCGCTGGCCAGAAACTCGAGATTTGCCCTGCTGAAGAAGCCTGCGTCTGCCGAGATCTCTTTGGGGTTGCGGCCGAGGTTGGTCTTGACGGCTCGCATCATCTGAGGTAGCTGAGGGTTATCCGACGCCTGGTTGGTGACATCCGCAGCCACGACGATCTGACTCCCGCTGTCGACGACAGCCTGAGCGTTGTACCCCTGGATGAAGGCTTTGTCCGCGTTCAGCATGATGCGAGACTCGGGGTCCGTGAAGTTGTACTGCATCTTGTCCTTCGGTGTTCCAGAGGACGTTTTCCGCCGACCCCGCTTGGAGGGTTTGGCTGGGCCGGGATCAGTGGGTGCGGGTGGGTCATCGTCGTCGTTTTCTTTGGCTTGTTCTTCGCGAGCGGCGGCTTCAAGAGCGGCCTTGGCCGCCCGTATCCATTCGAGGCGCTTCTCGCGGGTGGCCAGCTCGGGGGGCAGCTCGTCTCCCCGAACATCAGCTCCGTACTTGCGATCCTCTCTCTCGTCGATCTCCTGGTCCTTGCGGAGGTAGCGCTCGATCTCCTTGGTGAGCTGCTCCTCCGACTCCTTCATCCGACCGTAGCTCATCGCCTTGTGCTTGGAGGCATTGGCCTTGATCTTCGTCCCATCCAACGCCACGTGCTTCAGTTTCACCAGACCGGCCTGATCGCACATCCCGAGCACCTGAGTGAAGAGGGCGGCCAAGGCCTTCAGGTGACGGCGGCGGAAGTTGCTGATGGCCCTGAACTTGGGGAAGTTGTTGGCTGCCAAGATGCGGAAGGCGACATCTTCCTGGATACGCCGTTCGATCTTTCGCGACGAGCGCACCCCCACGCACTGGGCGTAGAACAGGACCTTGACCATCATCTGAGGGTCGTATGGAGGATACCCCCGTTCCTCCTGCTCATAGACCTGCTCGATGGCGGAGAGGTCCAGACCGTTGAAGACCTCGTCAATGAAGAAGACCAGGTGATCCTCAGGCAACCACTCCTTCAAGGATGGTGGAAGGAGGAACATCTGGTCTGGGTTGTACGGCCGATATGTCTTGCTCATGCCCATCAATTCGGCATTTCAGGCCATTCTCCCTGCATATCCCAGGCGCCTTACGTGCCCACGCTCCTAGTCTTCCCGTTCTCGGCGCACGCCGCCCTTTCCTGCCGGGGTCCGCCCGTGAGCTGCCCAAACCAGGACGGTAGGTCGATCGGCCGCAGCGGTGGGGCGTCAGGGTTCTTCCCGTCGGCTGCAGGAAGAGCACCTGTCGACCCGAACGGATAGGGGAAGCGAGGTGGGTAGTGGCTATGTGGCGTGAGCGGTTGACCAGGCTAGCGAAGGAACTCTCACATCCCGCCTGGGGTTTTGACCACGGCGAACGGGTTTTCCGGCTGGCTCTCGACCTGGCGGGCGAAGAGACTCTCGACGAGGAGGCGCTCTTCGCCGCCGCTCGTTTGCACGACACCGGGGCCTTCGCACCTTACCGGCGGCCCAGGTGCGACCACGCCCTTCGCTCGGTGGAAGTCGCGCCGGACCTATTGGCCGGCGCCGGTTTCCCGATGGAGAAGGTGGCCTTGGTGCAGGAGATCATCCGGGGGCACATGTTCGACGCCGAACCCGGTCCCTCCCGGGAGGCGGTTTTCTTCCACGACGCCGACACCCTCGACTTCCTGGGCGCGGTGGGCGCGGCC
>JBLNBQ010000007.1:0-2909 GCA_050260095.1 Chitinophagales bacterium | reverse complement strand
CCTTGGCGCCATCGCGGCGGCGTCAGAGCTTGAACGCGGCGACCGCTCCCCGCAACTCCTCGGGCATCTGCGAAAGCGACTCCGAAGAGGCGGCGATCTGGCCAGTGGCCTCGCTGATCTTCCGGGCGACCTCAGCCAGGTTGCCGATGCGGGCGGAGACGTCGTGGGTCCGCTCCGCCACCGTCTCGGCCGACTGCTTGATGGCGGCGAAGCGCGCCTTGACCTCCTCGGTCTCGTGCTTGAGCGCCGCTCAGGCCTGCCGTCCAACCCCAACGCCTAATCCACCTCGACGGTGTGTTTCTGGATCTCCTCGATCAGCCCGGAGATCTGCTGGGCCGACTGGGAGGAGGATTCGGCGAGCTTGCGCACCTCTTCCGCCATCACCGCAAAGCCGCGGCCCTGCTCCCCCGCCCGGGCCGCTTCGATGGCCGCGTTCAAGGCCAGGAGGTTGGTCTGGTCGTTTCCGGTCCCGGCCTCCGCGAGAAGCCCGCCCAGCTGTGAGGGGTTTGGCCACCGCGAACTGGACCGCGAGGGCGCTCACGGCCGGTCCGGTCGCCACCGACAAGAGCAGCACCACGACTAGGCTCGCGACCAGGCCGGCCATGGGGGCGTAGAATTCGTTGACCGGTGCGGCGATCGCCACAATCTTGTCGCCGGTTTGCCGGAACGCCATGAACTTGGTCTGCCCTTTGACCCCGAGGAAGTCGGTCGGGTTGGTCAAGCGGCGGCGGCAGGGCGGTAGGTAAAGCAAAACGGACGCCGTTGAGCGTCCGTCTCGCAAGAAGAATGCAACCAGGTCTGTAAGCCGAGTTCTCCACCCGGGGTGGCAGAAGGTCTAAATGCCCACGCAGAGCGGGTTTTCAGACCCCCTCCGCATATAAGGGGTGTTATAGACCTATGCAGATCGAGAGGGTCGTCGCCGAGTTCCTCTTCCACCTCAAGGTCGAGAAGGCCGCCTCTCCCCTAACCCTCAAGGCCTACCGGGGAGACCTCAAGCACCTCGTAAGCCTCTGCCAAGCGGAAGGTCTCGTCTCCATCGACCAGGTGACCACCGCCCACCTCCGCCGCCTCCTGATGCAGCGTCAAGCAACGTACGCCTACGCCCCGAACACGGTCGGGCGGTTTGTCAACGCCTATCGCTCGTTCTTCCGGTTCTGCCTGGAGCAGGAGTACATCACGAAGAACCCGATGCTGCCCATCAAGCCGCCCAAACGCACGACGCCCGTCCCCGTCTACATGACCCCAGCCGAAGTCAAACGGCTTTTGACCGCCGCCGAACGGAAGAAAGGGCGGGGCTGGATGCGTGATCGCACAGCCATCGAGCTTCTTTTGATGACCGGCGTCCGCCGGAGCGAACTCATCTCTCTCAACTGGGACGACGTCGATTTCGGAGCCGGAACGATCACCGTCCGGAAAGCCAAAGGGCGCAAGCAGCGGGTCATCCCGATGCACCCAATCCTCCGGGAACACCTCTGGGAGTACCTCCAGACACGACTTCCGCTCGGTGAAGAACGAGCCATTGTCGTCGGCCTCGAAAGTCGCCGGATCGACATCCACGCTCTCAATCGCCTCTTCCGGCGCAACCTGCGCCTCGCCGGCCTGGAAGGGAAAGGGTTGACTCTCCACAAGTGCCGCCATACCTTCGCCACGCTGGTGCTCAATTCGGGAACCTCTGTCAACCTCTTCCAACTGCAAGAGCTTCTCGGACACGCCGACCCGAAATCCACCTCCGTCTATGCTCACGTCGACACCCGCCAACTAGGCGACCTCGTGGCCGCCGTCCAGTTCGCTGGTTGACCCCTTCGGGGTGCGTCCTTCGGCCGCCGGGGGATGCGCAGCGCCGGCATCCCCCGCACCCCCTCGGCTATCTCCGACGCAAAACCGACCCACTTCGGGGTCGGTTTTGTCGTCGTCGAGGTACAAAGCAATGTCTCCACCCGCATGGAGTATTCTCCAAATTAAAAGGGGCCGCCACACGACTCATGGCGACCCTTTCGGTTCTACCAGGCCAGTGCTTCCTAAAAGCTGGCCCGAGCGCCCACATAGAAGCCACTCGTGGTCTGATCCAGGTTGGAAGCATCCTCAGTGAACTTGTTGGAAAGATAGCCGACTTCGGCGCTGATGTTGTCCATGATCTGATAGGCCGCCGACACCCGCCAGATGGTCAGGCCCATGTCGGAGTCAGCAAAGCCGGCGGCCTTCATCTTCATCCCAAAGCCCATGCCGAACTCGCCGGAGACCGTGAGCTTGTCCATCACGGCGAACTTGCCCTCTGCGCCCACGAGAAACCCGTTGGTCTTGGCTTCAATCGTGTAGGGATCGCCGAATTCATCGGGCTGAGTGCTGTTGGTGGTAGTCATGGAGTAGCCGCAGAGCGCCCTGAGGGACGCACCCCCCGGGAGCGAGAGCGGCAGCGCATAGGTGGCGAGCAGATCGATTCGGGAGACCTCCATATCGAACACTCCATCGGGAACCTGGATCGCCCCGACCTTGAAGTCCTTGCCGCTGATGGAGGCAAAGTTTACCTTAGCACCGATGGGGCCAGTGATCGGCATCTCGCCGGAGACCACGAAGCCGTTCGCCTTGGCCTCCATAAGGCCAGAGAAGTCGTAGTTGCCCAGAAGATACCCGCCGGTGACTTCTATGCCTCCCGCAAGCGCAGAGAGAGACAGGCCGACAACCATTCCGAGACAAAACACTACCAAGAGGCACTTCTTCAATGTGGTTCCTCCTTTTCCATGTTTGGATATGTATGCAATATTCTCTCACTACGTACTTCTTCCTGCCTGATTGTCCATTTATTGTCAACATACTCTTCGATGTTTCGACCTGGAGCTGCTACTGATCATGGGGCGAAGTATCGGCGTCTCGTCGCACGTCAGTTTTGTTTTTTTCACGGGACTTGTTCT
>JBLNBQ010000006.1:0-22587 GCA_050260095.1 Chitinophagales bacterium | reverse complement strand
GCCACCCAGGTCTGGGCGTCGAAACAGTAGCACCAGGTCCGGGCCTGGTCGTCGAGGAGAGGCCGCCGGGCCAAAACCCGCAGGGCGCCGCTGGTGCCGATGGTGGAGCTGAACCGCGAGGGCTCGAAGCAGCCGCAGGCGAGGTGGGCCAGCATCCCGTCGCCGGCGCCCCAGACCAGCGGCGTACCGGGCGCCAGCCCGAGTCGGCCGGCGGCTGCGGCCGTGAGGGGGGCCTGCGTCGTGGCGTCGACCGGCGGCGAAAGCTGCTCCCGCTCGAGGCCGAGCAAGGAGAGCAGGCCGTCGTCCCACTCATGCGTGTGGATGTTGAAATACCCGCTGCTCGAGGCGACCGAGTAGTCGACGGCCCGCTGCCCGGTGAGCTGTTCCACCACGTGTTCCTTGATGGAGATGAACCGTCTCGCCGCCTGCCAGACCCCCGGGGCGTGGCGCCTGAGCCAGACCAGCTTGCTCAAGGGGTACATCGGGTGGACCCGGCAGCCGGTGCGCTGGTAGCATTCCTGGGCCAGACCGGACGCGACGAGTTCCTCCGCCTCGCCGGCGGCCCGGTTGTCCATCCACGGCAGCACCCGGGTGAGGGGGCGCCCGGCGGAGTCGACGGCCATGACGCTGAAGAGGGCGGAACTGAGGCCCACGGCCTCGATCCGCCCCCCGGGGCTGGCGGCCAGCGCTGCCTGGGCTGCCTCGGCGATTACTGTGATTGTGGCGTCGAGAATCGCCTCAGGGTCCAGTTCAGCCCAGCCGGCGCGCTCGGAGATGGTCGGATACTCGCGGTAGCTGGTGGACAGGAGCGCGCCCGCCCGGTCGAAGACCAGGCAGCGCACCCCCGAAGTCCCGATGTCGACCCCTGCGACCAGCGGCGTGGTCATGCGTAAACCTCCGGGTTGGCCACGGCGGCCGGCCGTTCCCCCTTGAGGACGGCCAGGAGATTGTCGACCGCCTGGTGGGCCATCCGCCGCATGGCGCCGAACGTGTGGGCGCCCGAATGGGGTGTGGCGATCACGTTCTCCAGCGCCACCAGCTTGGAACCGGACGGCGGCTCCGTCGCGTAGACGTCGAGCCCCGCCCCCGCGAGCCGGCCGGCGGTCAGCGCCTCATACAGGGCGTCTTCGTCGACGATCCCGCCCCGGGAGGTGTTGACGAGGAAGGCGGTCGGCTTCATCAAGGCCAACTGGTCGCGGCCGATGATGCCCCGCGTCTGCGGCAGAAGCGGGAGGTGCAGCGTCACGAAGTCGGCCCTGGCGAGGGCTTCTTCGAGAGAAACATACGTCCCGCCCAGTTGTTCGATTTCCGGATGGCGTTGCACATCATAGCCTAGTATCTCCATCCCGAAGGCCTTGGCCCGGCGGGCCACCGCGCGCCCGATCTGGCCGGTGCCGAGCACCGCCACCGTCTGTCCCCACACGTCGAAACCGGTGAGGCGAGGCCACTTGCCGCCCTTGACCTCCCGGTCGGCCAGGGGGATCCGCCGGGCCAGGGCCAGGAAGAGGCCGAAGGCCAGGTCGGCGACGGACTCGGTGTTGGCCCCGGGAGTGTTGGCCACGACGATCCGGTGAGCGGTGGCCGCCGCCAGGTCGACGCCGTCGACTCCCACCCCGTAGCGGGAGATCACCTTGAGCTGCGGCGTCTCCGCCAGCACGTTCGCCGTGATCCTGTCGACCCCGGCGATGAAGCCGTCGGCTCCGGCGAGCGCCTGGATCAGCTCGCTCTCGGTGAGCGGCCGCCCGTAGGGGTTGGTGCTAACCTCGCAGCCGGCCTCGGCCAGCCTGGTGAAGACCTCGGGGCAACCCTGCCCGAAAGAGGTGGCGCTTACGAAGACCTTCATGGACGGTTCATCCTTTCGCAACTGAGGCGTTGAAAAGCGTGGCGTCGTCGGGCGGCGTGGGGTCGTCGCCCAGGCGCATGCGGAGCCACTTCCGGTCGACCGGCGCAAGGCCGGCGGCCCGGCATAGCCCAGCCGCCCGCGGGTTTCCGTCGGGAAAGCTGAAGTAGACCGGCCCCCCGGCGAAGAGCGCCAGCGCGCTGTGGAAGAGCGGGGCGGCCGCCTCGGGGTCGGCCACGAAAGGCCCCAGCCCGTCGGTCCCCCGCAGCAGGTAACCGGCGAGCTCGCCGCCGGGCCGCTCGGCGACCCGCCCTGCCCCGGGGTACGCCCGGAACAGGTCGCGCAGCTGCACCGACCGGTCGTCGCCGAACCGCACCGCATCGAAGGCGGCCACCCGCGCGAGGTCGGCCTCGGTCATCTCCCGGACGGCGCACCCGCCCTTGGCCTCCGCCGCCACCCGCTCCGGCGCCGCGATTCCCTGCCAGCGCGACCAGAAGCCGTCCTCGACGAAGCCGAACTTGGCGTAGATGGGCGCCCCCATCGCGGTGGCCGTGAGGTACACGGGGTTGCGCCCGAGCTTCCTGAGCCGCGCCAGGGCCGCGCCGAACAGGGCCTTCCCGACTCCCCCGCCGCGGCACTCCGGCTTCACCACCAGGTGCCCGAGCCAGCCGGTCCGCCCGTAGCTTGGCCCGAGCCCGAAGATCACTCCGACCGGCTCACCCGCCCCGTTCCGGGCGATGAGGTAAGCCTCCGGGTCCCAGGCCATGATGGCCTCCACCGACGGCAGCCGGATCGGCCAGCCCTCCGAGGTGATGACCCCGTGGACGACGGCGGCCTCCTCCCTGCGGGCGGTGTGGAGCGTGAAGTCCACGGCGGAGCCTCCCCTACTTCTGCACGTGTCGGCCGCCGAGGTAAGCCTCCTGGATGGCCGGGTCGTCGAGCAGCTCGCAGGCCTTGCCTTCCTTTACGACCGCCCCCTGCTGCAGCACGTAGGCGTAGTCGGCGATCTGCAACGACTTGCGGGCGTTCTGCTCGACCAAAAGGATCGTGACGCCCTGGCGGTTGACCTCCTGGATGAGTTCGAGCACCTGATTGGCGAGGAGCGGCGAAAGGCCGAGCGACGGTTCGTCGATCATCAGGACCTCCGGCCGGCTCATGAGGCCCCGCCCGATGGCCAGCATCTGGCGCTCGCCGCCGGAGAGCGTGCCGGCGTACTGCCCCTTCCGTTCGGCCAGCCTGGGGAAGAGCCCGTAGACCCGCTGCAGGCCGTCCTCGATCGCCTTGCGGTTCCAGTTGGTGTAGGCGCCGGCCAGCAGGTTCTCGTAGACGGTCAGGTTGGAGAAGATGCGCCGGCCCTCGGGAATCTGGACGATGCCCTGTCCCACCACCTGGTGGGTGCGGCGCGGCAGCGGCCGGCCCTTGAACAGGATCTCGCCCTCGTAGGGGACGAGCCCCGAAACCGCCGAGAGCAGGCTCGACTTACCGGCGCCGTTAGCCCCGACCAGCGTGACGATGGACCCTTCCGCGACCTCCAGGTCGACCTCCCGGACCGCCCGGATCGCGCCGTAGCGAACGGAGAGCCGCTTGATGCTCAGCATCTCAGTCCACCCCCAGGTAGCAGCGGATGACTTCTTCGTTGGTGTGGACCTCGTCCCAGTTGCCTTCCGCCAGTTTCGTGCCGAAGTTGATGCAGACCACATGGTCGGAGATGCCTTCGATGACCTCCATGGCGTGCTCGATCACGAGCACGGTGAGGCCGAATTCCCGCCGGACCTCCTTGATGAGCTCCAGGAGTTCGAAGGTCTCGTCGGTGTTGAGGCCGGCCGCCGGTTCGTCGAGCAGCAGAACCTTGGGGTGCGTTATGAGCGCCTTCACGACTTCCAGCCGCTTCTGGAGCCCGTACGGCAGGTCGTCCGCTTGCGCCTTGGCAAAGTCGGCCAGACCGAACCGGCCGAGCAGCGTCATCGCCTCCGCGGTGAGTTGGCGCTCCTGCCGCCCCGTCCGGCCAAGCCAGGTGAGGGCTTCGAGCAGGGAGTAGTGGGTGCCGCGGTAGGCGGCCGCCTTCACGTTGTCGAGGACCGACAGGCCCTTGAACAGGTGAATCTCCTGGAAGGTGCGGGCGAGCCCCAACTGGGCGATCTGGTGCGGCGGCCGTCCGGTCACCACCTGCCCGCCGAGCTTCACCTGCCCGGAGGTCGCCGGGGAGATGCCGCTGATCAGGTTGAACACGGTCGTCTTTCCGGCCCCGTTGGGCCCGATCAGGCCCAAGACCTGGCCGCGGCGCACCTGGAACGAGAGTTCGTTCACGGCCACCAGGCCGCCGAACCGCTTGCTCACCCGGTCGAGTTCGAGCATGACCTCAGGCTCGTGGCTCTGGGTTGCGAGCGTCGCCATCTCAGCCGTTCACCTGCGCTTTCTTGGGCAGAAGCCTGCGGATGGGGGCAAACAGGTTCGCCCGGGTCGCCTCCCAGGTGCCGAAGAGCCCGGTCGGCCGGAAGAGGATGACGAGCAGGATGATGCCCGAGTAGAGAATCATGCGCCAGGCGGCGGCCGTCCGCAGGATCTCCATCAGCATCGTGAGCAGGATGGTCCCCACGACCACGCCCGTCTGGCTGTACAACCCGCCGAAGAAGACCATGATCAGGTACTCCGAGGAGATCGGCACGCCGAACATGTCCGGCGAGAGGTAGCCCAACGTGAAGGCGAGCAGGCCGCCGGCGAGCCCGGCGATGGCCGCCGAGAGGGCGAAGACCGTCTGCTTGGTCCAGAAGACGTTGATCCCGTACGACTTGGCCGCCACCTCGTCGGTCCGGGCCGCGATGCAGGCCCGGCCGAAGCGGGAGAGGCGGAAGAACATGACCACGGTCACGGTGAGCACCAGGGCGATAAGCACGTGCCACCAGCGCGTAACGGTCGGAATCCCGACGAGTCCGATTGAACCGCCGAAGAAGTCGAAGACCGTGAGCACCGATTGGAGGGCGTAACAGTAGGCGATGGTGGCCAGCGAGAAGTAGACCTGCCGGAGCCTCAGGCTCGGGATGCCGATCACGAAGCTGACCAGCACCGACACGACGATGCCGCCCAGGATGGCGGGAAACGGAGCCCACATGAGCCGCGTCGCCAGAAGACCGGCCGTGTAGGCGCCCACGGCGACGAACGAGGCCTGCCCCAAGGAGAAGAGGCCAGTCAGTCCCGTCAGGAGGAAGACGCCCTGGGTGATGATCACCATGATAGCGGCATTGATCAGGATGTTCTCATAGAAGGACAAGACGGCTCACCTCCTTCAGATCTTCTCTTCAACCAGCTTGCCGGCGATGCCCTGCGGACGCACGAGCAGGACCAGGACGAGCAGGCTGAAGGTGATGGCGGGGCTGATGGCCGAGTTGAGGTAGGCGTTGGAGAAGACCTCGAGCGCCCCGATCAAGAGGCCGCCGTAGATCGCCCCCGTGAGGCTGCCCAGCCCGCCTACCATGCAGGCGAAGAAGGCGCGGAAGACCATGTCGCCGATCTCCGGGTACACCGCGTACTTCGCGCCGAGCAGCGCTCCGCCGATGCCCCCGAGGAGGCCGGCGAAGAGGAAGGTCCCGGCGATGACGAAGTCGGGGTTGATGCCCATGAGCTGGGCGGCCTTCAGGTCATAAGACGACGACCGGATCGCCAGGCCCAGCCGGGTCCGGTAGAGGACCAGCGTGAGGCCGGAGAGGGCCAGCACGGCGATGGCGAGCATGGCGGCGTCCAGCGTCGGAATGATCAAACCGCCGAAAGTCAGGTTCCCCGAGAGGACGGTGGACGGGTACGAGGTGATGTTGCCCTTGGAGATGTAGATGACGCTGGCCGTCGTCAGGTTGAAGACCGTGAGCGAGGCGATGAAGAAGAAGATGGATGGCTGCCCCTTGCGCCGCAGCGGGCGCAGGGTGATCCGCTCGGTCGCCAGGCTCAAAAGGCCGGAGAGCAGCACGGCCAGGAAGAGCGCCGGGATCAGCGGCAGTTTGAAGTAGGTCGACAACCAGTAGGCCCCATAGGCGCCGAGGGCGATGGTCGCCCCGTGGGAGAAGTTCACGATCCCAAGGATGTTGTAGACCAGGGAGAACCCCACGGCCAACATGGCGTACATCGAGCCGACCGAGATCGCGTTCAGGAGCTGCTGGAGAAACATGGCATCGCCTCCTTGACGGCACGAGCCGACGGCACAGGTTCGGCCGGGGCGGGCCGGGGGATCGCCCCCGGCCGCACCCCGTGTCGCGAAGAGTTCGCTTTACTTCAGTTCCGCCGGGTAGATCAGGCCGAGCGGGATCCGCTCGCCCTTCTCGTTCCACTTGAACATCCAGGACGGCATGTTGCGCACGCGATGGGTCTTCGGGTCCATGGTGAACTTGCCGTTGCCGAGCATGATGGGAACATCCTTGAGGTTCTCGATGGCGGTCCGGATCTTCTCCGGGTCGGCGGCGCCGGCCTTCTTGATCGCCTCGGCGATCACGGTCACGTCGTCGTAGCCGAACAGGGAGTGGTAGGTTTCCGGCGGCGCGCCGTACTTGGCCTTGAAGTCGGCGATGAACTTGGCGTACCGCTTGTCGGCGAAGTTGGCGTTGAAGAGGAAGTACAGGCCGTTCACGTTCTCAGGGCCACCGGCGGCGGCCATGAACGGAGGATCAGAGAGGCTGTTGCAGCCGAGGAAGGTCGCCTTGATGCCGAGGTCCTTCGCCTGCTTGACCTGCATGCCGCCGGGCTGGGCGTAGTTCGGCAGGTAGACGACGTCCGGGTTGGCCTGCTTGATCTGGGTCAGGTGCGCCTTGAAGTCGACGGTGTTGGCCGCGTAGTCGATGTCGGCCACGACCTTGCCGCCCAGTTCCTTGAAGTAGGCGACGAAGGCGTCGGCCTGGCTGGCCGAGTAGGAGTTGGACTTGTCGGCGAGGACCGCCGCGGTCTTGGCGTGCAGGGTCTCCCAGGCGAAGCGGGCGGGCATCTGGCCCTGCTCGATGGCGCTGGGCTGGGCGATGAAGTTGTACTTGTTGAGCTGGCCCGGGGCGGGGATGGTCACCCGGGGTTCCAGGGCCTGTCCGAGGATGGGCACGTGCTTCTGCTCCGCGACCGGTGCGATGGCGAGGCTGATGTTGGAGAAGTGGGTGCCGAGCACCGCCACCGCCTTGTCCTCATCGACCAGGCGCCGGTAGGCCAGGACGCCTTCCTGCGGGGTTCCCTTGTGGTCGTAGATGATGAGCTTGAGGGGCCGGCCGAGGACTCCGCCCGCGGCGTTGATCTCATCAACCCGCAGCTTGGCGCCGTTGGCTTCCTGGTTCCCCCAGAGGCTGGTCGGACCGGTGAGCGCCGTGATGAAGCCGATGACGATGGGCTCTGCCGCCAGGGACACAGTGGTGAACGCGAGGACCAGAACCATGGCCGCCAGGAAAACTAGACTCCGCTTCATCTGTACATCCCCTTTCTGAAATGGACCCCATCTCGGGTGATTTATCTCAGGGCAGGTAGGTTCCTCCCCGCCCGTCAACCCTCCTTGATTGAAATGGCTTCCTGCGGGCACACCCCCACGCAGATGCCGCAGGCCACGCACTTCTCCGGAACCACCTGGGGACCGCCGTTCTCTTCCACGATCGCGTCGCAATGGCCGAGGCCCACGCAGTTCAAACACTGGATGCACTTGCCTTCCTCGATCACCGCGCGGCCCGGGGTGAGCTGGAGGTCCTTGGCCGGCTTGAGGTACTTCAGGGAGAGTCCGATGATCTCGTCCCAGGAAGAATACCCCTGCTTCTCCATGTACCGCTCCATGCCGGAGACGATCTGCCGGATAACCCTGAAGCCCTCCCACATGATCACGGTGCAGGCGGTGACCAGGCGGCCGCCGTACATCATGAACATCAGGGCGTCTTCCCAGGTGGAGAGGCCGCCGCCGGCGATCACCGGCACCTTGAGCGCCCGGGCGAGCTGGGCCGTCAGGGCGAACGACTGGTTCAGGATAGCCGGGCCGCCCATGGAACCGAACGAGTAGCCGTCGGCGCAGTAGGACCCGAGCGGTTTGCCGGTGGCGAGATCGACCTTCGGCAAGCCGGACTGGCCGCCCGCCATGCAGATGCCGTCGGCCCCGCCCCGGGCAGCCGCCGCCCCGGTGACGGTGATGTCCGAAACGTTGGAGGTCAGCTTGGCGATGACCGGAATCTTGACGACTTCCTTGCAAGCCCGGACGACGTTCTCGATGGCCACCGGGTCCTGCCCGATGACGGCCCCGTGCGAGTGGTCGGTGTGCTGCCCCATCCGCCGCTCGGAGAAGGTGATGTTGGGGCAGATGAGGTTCAGTTCGAGGGCGTCGGCCCCGGCCTGCTCGAAGCCCTTGGCCAGGGTCTGCCAGCCTTCGAGGTCTTCGGCCGGGTGCGTCATGTTGGCGAAGAGGACGAGGCCGGTCTGCTCCTTGCCCTTGCGCACCAGCTCAAAACCCTCTTCCATGTCGAGCCGGCGGTCGTGGCAGACGATGCTCGCCTCGCCCGGCACGGAGTACATGCGGAGCTTGCCGTAGAACGGCTGCTTGGTGAAGGTCAGCTTGATGGAGACGCCGCCGGCGCCATTGTCTTCGCAGGCCTTGAGGCGCTGGACGGTGGCTCCCGGAGGGCCGGAGGCGACGACGAACGGGTTCTTGAGGGTGAGCCCGGCGTACTGGATCTCCTTGTTGAACAAATTCATCCACTCCTCTTTCAGCGGTGGTCCCGCGGCTGTCTGCTCTCCTCGCGGTAGGGCTCTCCTTGACCAAGCCTCCACTCCGCCATCGGGCGCATCCGGCTGGGTCCCCGGCTACTGGCCCTCCCTGGCCAGAAGCCGGTTCAGCGCTCCTGCGCTTCACCCAGCCGATTTGGCCCGAGGCTCGCTGTCTTGGTCTTGCGTCGAGCCCAACCGCTTCGTCGATCCCACAGCCATCGGACCCGTAAGTTCACTGTCTCGCCCCGCGCCGGGCCCAACCGCTGCGTTGCTCCGCCGGCTCCCGGAACCCGCAGGACGAGTGCGTTGCTCGATTGTCCAGCTGCGTCGCCTGGTTACTGCCCGGCCAAACCTTGCTTCGAACCCGTCGTCAGTCCTTCCAGAGGGATCGGGGATCGACGGGGCGGCCTTCCTGCGAAGACAGGTAGGCTGCCTTGACGATAGCCAAGGCGGCCAGGCCGTCCTCGCCGGTCGCGCCGGCCGGCACGGGGCGGTTCTCCTTCACGCACTTCACGAATTCGGCGAGTTCGTTCTGGTAGCCGAGGGAGTAGAACTCGTCGATGGCCGGGTTGGTCCAGCCGGTCGAGAGGTCGGCCTTCTCGACGACGTAGGAGTAGCCGACCGGGCTGTAGACCGAAAGCGGGGAGCCGAAGGTCAGGTTCACCTTGAGGACGCCGAGGGTGCCGTAGATCTCCACCGAGTCGTCCATGCCGCCCTGGGTGATGTAGTTGCCCTCGATCAAGGCGTAGGTGCCGTTCTCCAGGGTCAGCATCGCCACGCCGAGGTCCTCGCCCTCCAGTCCGTGCTGCACCAGGTTCTTTTCGAGGCCGGGCGTGCAGACGGCGGTCACCGAGACGACCTCCTGGCCCGTCAGGTACCGGACGAAGGCCGCCGGGTGGCACCCGAGGTGAAGCAGGGCGCCGCCGCCGCAGAACTGGAGCTTCTGCGCGAAGGGCGAATGCGACCCGTTGTGGGTCTCCTTGGCCTTCAGGTACAGGATCTTGCCGATGGCGCCTTCCTCGACGATCTGCTTCGCCCGGATGAGGGCAGGCGCAAAGTTCCAGTCTTCGGCGTACATCAGGCGGAGGCCCTTGGCCTTGAAGGCGGCGACCATCTCCTTGGCCTGGTCGATGGTGGTGGCGATGGGCTTCTCGCAGACCACGTCCTTGCCCGCCGCGCAGGCGGCCAGCGCCACTTCGGCGTGGAGGAAGTTGGGCACGCAGATGCTGACCAGCTGGATTTCGGGGTCGTTCACCATCTGGTGATAGTCGGCGTAGCGTTTCGGGATGCCGAACCGGTCGGCGAAGGCCGCGACCCGGGCCTCGTCGAGGTCGCAGACCGCGACGACCTCCGCGTCGGTGCAGCGGCGATAGGCGGTGGCGTGGAGTTCGGCGGCGAACTTGGCGCCGACGATGCCGATCTTGACTTTGCTCATGCGCATTCGCTCTCCTTCAGCACGCACGGGGTCACCAGCGAGAACGACTGGCTGTCGAGGTACAGGGAGGCCCGGCTGATCTGGCGGAGGATCGACGACGGGCAGTCCGTCGAGATCGCCGCCGTCAGGGTGCGCTTGATGGCCTCCTTCTTGGTCGGGCCGGGGACGACGGTCACCATGCGCCGGGAGGTGAGCAGGGCCGGCATGGTGAGCGTGAAGGCCGTCTTGGGAACTTCGTCGACGGTGGCAAAGGCGCCGTCGCGGACCTGCTGCTCACGGGAGAGTTCGTCGATCTCGACCACCTTGACCCACTCCGGATCGGCGAAGTCGCAGACCGGCGGGTCGTTGAAGGCCAAGTGCCCCGTCTCGCCGATGCCGAGGGCGCAGAAGTCGATGGGCGCCTCCCGCAGCAGGGCGGCGTACCGGGCGCACTCCGCTCTCGGGTCGGCGGCCTGGCCGTTCAGGTAGTGCACCCTGCCGGGGTGGACCTTGTCGAAGAACCGGTACTTCAGCCAGGGTCCGAACCGCTCCCGTTCCGGCACGTTGCTCCCGATGTACTCGTCCATGTGGAAGGCAGTGACCTTGCTCCAGTCGATGCCGGGTTCCGCCTCGAGGGCGGCGAGCATATCCGCCTGAGAAGCGGCGGAGGCGAAGATCGCCCGGGCGTACCCTTGCGCCGCGATGGCCTGCCGCAGGATCTCCGCCGCTTCCGCCGCGGCCGCGACACCCATCTCCGTGCGGTTCCCGTACACCTTGACCCGCAACTTCTCGACCCGACCCTCGAGCACCGGAGCCGGGAGTCCCTTTTGTCCGCAGTCCAACGTCGTTCCCTCCTACTTCTCGCCGAGGCCGATCTTGATCATCGCCGGATCTGTGTCGTAGCGGTCGAACGCCGCCTGGATCTCGCCCAGCGGGTAGCAGGCGGAGACAAGCGCCTCAAGCGGCAGCTTGCCTTGCTTGTAGAGCTTGAAACCCCGTTCAGCCCAGGGCATCTTCTCGACGTAGGAGCCGATCTTGGTCACCCGGGGGCGCAGGCCCTTGGTGTGCCAGGTGGAAAGGTTGATGGTGGCCGGGCGGGTCACCCACCCGTAGAGGATGAGCTGGCCTTCCTTGCGGAGGACGTCCGTCGCCTGGTCGATCACCCGGGCGGTGCCGACAGCGTCGACCGCCACGTCGACCGCGTTCTTGCCGAGCTGTTCGGTGATGTATGCTGCGGCGTCGACTTTGGCGGCGTTGACCACCAGGTCGGCCCCGAGCTTCTTCGCCAGCTCCAGCTTCTCCTCGGCCATGTCGACGACCACCAGCGCGCCGGCGCCGGCCGCCTTGGCGATCTGGGCGACGACCAGCCCCGCGAAGCCGCCGCCGAACACGACGACGGTGTCTCCCACCTCGACCCCGGTATGGTAGCCGCAGTGGAGGGCCGAGGCCAGCGGTTCGGCCAGGGCGCCGAGTTCCACGGGCACGCCCTCCGGGATGCGCTGCAGGCAGCGGGCGGGGGCCAGCGAGTAGTCCGCATACAGGTTGGTCGCGCCGCTGGGGCTGATCATCACGTCGGCGTAGACGACCGCCTTGTCACCGACCTGCCACCCCTCGACCCCCGGTCCGACCTCGACGACCGTGCCAGCGCCCTCGTGCCCCAGTTTCATCGGCAGCTTCACGTAGTCTGGGTAGTTGCCCCGGTGGTAGTGGAGTTCGCTGCCGCAGAGATAGGCGCGGTCGAGCTTGACCAGCACGAACCCTGGCTTTAGCTCGAGTTCGCTCTCGAACAGCTCCCACTGGCGCGGTCCAACCAGCGCCGCTTGACGGGTCTTGACCATTGTCTCAGGTGCCCCCTTCCGTCTGTTCAAACCAGAGTGATAACCAACCCACAGTGACGGCGAACGCTCGCAAACCGTTCAGCGCTTGACCAGCGGGAGGATGTCGCCGCCGTTGCGCAGCACGGCCACCTCCGCGTCCTCGCCCACGAGCGCCTTCGCCTTCTCGTACGCGTCGGCAAGGTCGGCGGCCCAGATGAGCCCCAGCCGGGCCGCGGTTTCCGGGCCGATCCCCGGGGAGACCAGGATGCCCCGCCCCTTCTCCCGCACGAGCCGGCCCACGTGCACAAGGTGCGCGGCCATCGTGAGGTCGGGCAGCTCGCCGCTCTCGACCAGTTGCTTGACCTCGGCGTACGACCGGTAGCCGTAGCGCTCCACCTCCGGATGCTGCACGGCCACCCCCTCCGGGCAGGGCGTCTCGAGGATGACCACCCCGCCCGGAGCCACGGCCGGTTCGGCGGAGTAGTAGCCTTTCGCCCCCTGCCAGAGCTCCAGGTCGGCCGGGTGGGAGTCGGTGATCACGATCTTAGCCTGCCGGGGCAGCTCCACCCCGAAGATCGCCCGGGAGAGTTCGCAGGCCCGGCGGTGCGCCGCCACCGGGTCGCCGCAGACGACGTGGGCCACCCGGCCCGCCCCGTCGAGCACCGCGTTGACGATCGCCTTCAGCCCGCAGCGGCGGGCCACCGCGTCCATCTCGTGGCGGACCGGGTTCTCCGCGACGCCCAGGATCTCTTCGCCCCAGTAGGCGGCCGAGAGCCAGTGGGTCTGGCCGGTGGTCACGGCGCCGCAGACGCCGGGCTGCACGATCTTGCTCCCGCCCCCGAACCCGGCCACCCGATGCGGCACCACCTGGCCCAGGCCGATCACCACGTCGGCCTCGATGACGGCCCGGTTAACCCAAATCTCGGTCCCGAGTTCGGTCGTCCCGAGGTTGACCAACTGGTCCTCGTCGTGGTAGTTGTGCTGGAGCAGGCGGAAACGGTCGACCATGCCCGCGCCGAACTTCGCGTCAAGCTCGGCCCGGTTCATCTGCCGGTGGGTGCCGAGCGCCACCATGATGGTCAGATCGTCGTCGCGCATCCCGCCGGCGGCGAGTTCCGCGAGCAGGCCCGGCAGAATCTCCTTGACCGGAGTCGTCCGGGTGTTGTCGTCGGCGAGCAGGAGGACCTTCCGGCCGCCGCCCACCAGTTCGCGCAAGGGCGGCATGCCGATGGTCTCGGCCAAGCCCGCGGCCACAACCGACTCGAGCGAGGGAGCGTCGTCCCCCGACTCCCTCGGCGCGAAGATGCCGATCAGACGGTCATCGGGGACCTCGACCCCAGGGCGGCCCGGATAGCGGCTCGCGATCAGCATGAGCGTTCACTCCTAACTTGAGGAATGCGAAAGACCTCTTGCAGGACCAGGGCGACGGCGCCCCGCAGCATGACCTGACCGGCCAGCTGCGAGGCCTCGACCCGCAGCCGGTCGCGGCTGGGCGGCCAGACGGATTTGGCCAGGAGCGCCTGAACCTCCTCGACCAGAGGGAGATAGGCCCGCACGACGGAGCCGTCGATGATCACCATCTCGGGATTGAGCACGTTCACGGCATCGGCCAGCCCGCAGGCGAGCGCCCGGGCAGCGCCGGAGAAGATGGCCTGCGCCTCCGGGTCGCCCTGCAGCGCCCGGGAGGCGGTCTCCTCCACCAGGCGGTCGGTCTCTTCCTCGCCGGCCGGCTCCTGCCCCGCCCGGGCGCGACGGGCGATGGCCCGGGCCGACGCATAGAGTTCGAGGCAGCCGCGACGCCCGCAGGCCGAGCATTCCGGCCCGCCCGGGTCGACGCAGACGTGGCCGAACTCCCCCGCGTTGCCGGCGGCGCCGCGGTAGATCTGGCCGTGCACGAGGATGCCGGCGCTGATGCCGGTGCCCACGTTCACCCGGTAGACCAACTGGCAGTCGCGGGCGGCCCCGTAGAGGTGCTCCGCCAGGAGCGCCGAGTTGTAGTTGTGGTCGAGCCAGACCGGGACCCCGAAACGCTCGCGCAGTGCCGGCACAAGGCGGACCGGCGCCGGAAACTCCATGAAGTGGACCGCTTCGTTCTCCAGGTCGAGCGCGCCGCGCAAGGCCACCCCCACGCCGAGCAGCAGCCCAGGCCGGACGCTATGCCGCTCCAGCAGTTGCTCCAGCGTGCCCAGGGCCGCGGGGATCAGGTCGTCGGGCTCCCGGACCGTTGGCCCGGCCGCCACATCGCCGACCAGCGCCCCATCGAGATCGGCCAGGACCGCCCGGGGCGTGGAGGAGTTCAGGTCGAGGCCGGCCACCAGGCGGGCCCGGGGGTTGAACTCAACTCCCATCGGACGGCGCCCGCTCGCCCGCCGGTCGGCCTGACGGCTGCGGAGGAAGCCGTCCTCCTCCAGCTCGCGCAGGATCGTGGCAACCGTCGGGTAGCTGAGATTCGTCTCCCGGGCCAGGTCGACCCTGGTCAAGCGGCGTTGTTTGCGCAGCGTCGCCAGAACCAGCAGGCGATTCTGGTCGCGGACATAGCTGCTGTCGAGGTTGAAACTCACCGGCCCGTCCCCTTCAAGGGATTTTCAAAACCGCTTTTAAAACCCTTTGAAGATTATTCATGGCAGGGGTGTGCAATTCCTGCAGTGTCGCCAGGAAAATTCGTCAGGGGACCGGTGGAAAGGCTACCGGACGCCGAGCAGCCCCCAGTGCGTGAACAGGCGGATCGCCAAGACGATGAGCACCAGCCAGAGGAGGGCCTCCAACACCCCGCCCAGCCAGGCGAAGAACCGGGTCTTGACGCCCGTCACGAGTTCCTGCCCCCGGCGGCGGCTCTCCTCCACCACCGGCGGGGGGATCAGCCGCCAGGCCAGCCAGAGCGCGGCGGGCGTGAGGATGAGGTCATCGGCCCACCCGGCGAAAGGCAGCCAGTCGGGGACCAGGTCCAGTGGACTCAGGGCGTAAAAGACGGCGCCGAGCCCCAACAGCTTGGCGTACCAGGGCACCCGCGGGTCGCGGAAGGCGTAGAAGAGCGAGAGCAGGGTGCTGCGCCACTTGTTTGCGCGCCTGAAGACGGTCATTGCTCCGTTAGGATAACCGGCCCATAGGCCGTGATTGCCAACGCGTGTTCGTACTGGGCCGACAGGCGGCCGTCAAGGGTCCGGGCCGTCCACCCGTTGCGGTCCATCTTGATCGTCCAGTCGCCGGCGTTGATCATGGGCTCGATGGTGATTACCATCCCTTCCGCAAGGCGCGGGCCCCGCCCGGGCAATCCGTAGTGCGGCACCTGGGGGTCCTCATGGATGGTCCGCCCGATGCCGTGGCCGGTGAAGTCGCGGACCACGGAGAACCCCTGGTCCTCCACGAACGTCTGGATCGCATGGCCGATGTCGCCGATGCGCCGGCCCACCACCGCCTGCGCGATGCCGCGATAAAGCGCCTCGTGCGTGACCGCAAGCAGGCGGGCCGCCTCTGAAGAGACTTGGCCCACCGGATAACGCCAAGCCGAATCGGCGAGCCACCCGTCCAGGTTGGCCACGAAGTCGACGGTGACCAGGTCGCCTTCCTTGAGCCTGCGGCCGGTCGGAAAGCCGCGGCAGATCTCGTCGTTCACCGAAGCTGGGCCGCCCCCTGGTCTGCTGTGTGGAAATGTCGTGGTTACCGGCGCCCTACCGCGAGTTCTGCCCGTCGACCGACTTGATGGCGGCGGCGGTCTCCTGCATGGTGATAGCCTTGCGCACGCAGAGGCTGGCGCAGATGGAGCAGCCCAGGCACTTCTCGGGCTGCACGAAGGCCTTGCCGTCGCGCATCTCCACCGCATCGCAGTGGCCGGGCTTGAGACAGAGCCCGCAGCCGTTGCACCGCGCGGGGTCGACCACCGCGCAGCCGGGCTTGAGCCCCAGATCGTCGGTGGTGCTGAGATACTTGAGGGAGAGGCCGATCAGGTCCTCCACCGAGCTGTAACCCTGCTCGGCGCAGAACTTTTCAATGCCCTCATTGATCTTGGTGATGACCTCCCAGCCCCGCCACATGATGGCCGTGCAGAGCGAGACCGAGGTCGCGCCCCACATCATCATCTCCACGGCGTGTCGCCAGGTGTCGATGCCGCCCGACGACATCAGCGGCGCCTTGACCCGCTGGTAGACCTGGCCGGTGATCTTGTAGGTGGCGTAGCGGATGCCGGTGCCGGTCAGGGCGCCGAAGGCCGCCCGCTCCATGAGGGGGATGACCGGCCGGCCGCCGTTGTAGATATCCACCGGCGGGGCGCCCAGGGAGGGTCCGCCCACCAGGGAGAAACCGTCGGCTCCCGCCTTCTCGCACTCCTCGGCGATGTAGCCCGGGTCGAGGGCGGTCGGGGTGAGCTTCGGGATGACCGGGATCTTCACGTACTCCTTAACGCACTTGGTGATCGCCGCCGAGAGCTTGGGGTTCTGCCCGGTGACCGCGCCGGTCTCGATGTCGTCGGCCGTTATCTCCTTGCCGAGCTGCCGCTTGCCGAGACTGAAGTTGGGGCAGCAGAGGTTGATCTCGATGGCGTCGGCTCCTTCGTCCTCGAACCGCTTGGCCAAACGCCCGTACTCCTCGATGTCGGGTTCCTGCGAGGAGAGGTTGACGATGATGGCCATGTCCAGCTTCCGCTTCTTGGCCTCCCGCACAAGATCGAGCCCTTCCTGGACGTCGAGGCGCTTATCGATCGGGAAGAGCATGATGTTCTCCGGCACCGAGTAGGCCCGCAGGTTGCCGCGGAACGCCTGTCGGGTCATCACCTGCTTGATGCTGGCGCCCGCCGCCCCGGCCCGGGCGGCGGCTTCGAGCTGTTCGATGGTGGCGCTGACCGGACCTGAGGCGATGACCACCGGGTTCTTCAGTTTAAGCCCGCCGAAATCGATCATGGTGTAGCTCCTCCCCTGCTTGCTAGTGAATGCAGCGCCTGCAACGTTCATTGAATCCGAACCGGCTGGCCGGTGCGGGCGCTCTCGTAGAGTCCAAAGAGCACCTGCATGGTCCGGCGGGCCGCCTCGCCGGAGACGAGCGGTTCAGCCGAACCTTCAGCGACGTCCACGAAATGGTTGACCTGCACCTGCCACATGTCGCGCCGGGGCAGCGACGGCTGCATAAGCACGCCCTGGTTGCCCAGGTCGGTCTGCTCCTGGAAGAGCTGGACCGAGTGCCCGTCGAGATCGAGGCTGCCCGGTACGGCGGTGCTGTCGACCCGCAGCGCCCCGGTCGTCCCGTAGACCTCCACCCCGTAGTCGATGAAGCCCTTGGTGGCCGAGGAGCCGATGAAGTGCGCCAGGACACCGTTCTCGAAGGTGATCGTGCCGATGAAGTTGTCCTCGATCGGGAAGTCCTTGAAGATCAGCTTGTCGGCCCGCCCGCTCACCTCGACGGGTCTTGCGCCGGCGTACCAGACCAGCGTGTCGACGATGTGGATGCCGCTCTGCATCAGCATGCCGCCGCCCGAGGCTGAACTGTCGCGCTTCCACGCCGAATACTTGTTGAAGTCCTTGAACCACTTGTACTTGCCGATCAGGAAGACCGGGTCTCCGATGCGCCCGCCCACCAGCAGTTCATGCCCCTTGGCGTAGGCGTCGGAAAAGCGGAGCGAATGGGCGACCAGCAGTTTCTTCCCAGTGCGGCGCTCTGTCTCGAGCGCCCGGTCGATCTCGGGCAACGAGAGGGCGAGCGGCTTCTCGACCAGCACGTTGGCCCCGGCTTCGAGCCCGGCGACCGCCATGTCGGGGTGGGTGGCGTTGGGCGTGCACACGTCGACTGCGTCGGGGCGCTCTTTGGCCAGCATCTCCCGGTAATCCTCGTACACGACCGCCCCGTACTTGGCCTGCGCCTTCTCCCGCTCCGCCGGCACCGGCGAGGCGACCGCCAGCCTTTCGACCTTTGGATTCGCCGTGAAATAGCGGGCGTGAACCTCGCCCATGAAACCGAGCCCGATGAGGCCTACCTTGATCCCCGCCATGCTACTCTTCCCCTTCTTCTACTAATAAGGCATAAGGCTGCGTCTGATGGTGCCTGGTGGTTGGCGTTCCGTCTTGTCCCTGCTGCCTGGCGCCCGGTCAGCCGAGCCGGATGGGCCGGCCCGCGTCGGCCGACTCCCGGGCCCGCAGCGTCAGTTCGGTGGCATGCAGGATCTCCTCGGCCGATATCGCAGGCTTGGCCCCGTTTACGGCCGCCAGGAAATCTTCATAGATCGTGTGCTCCGGCTCGAGCAGCGCGACCTCGGTGGGCGGCGCGGCGTTGGTCACGAGGCGCAACCCGCCCCCTGTCTGCCCCGGGAAGCCGCCCGTCGTGCGCACCTCGGCGTGGCCCAAGGTGCCGGCCACGAAGTAGCGGCAGTCGCCGTGGGTCAACTCGCCGTCGGGGGTGAGCCAGTCGGTGCGGAAGAGGCCGGTGACCCCGCCCTCCGCCTTGAGGAAGAAGTGGCCGGCGTCCTCGAAGTTGACCGCCTCCGGGCAGGTCAGATTGGTGTGCGAAGCGTAGATCTCCTCGCCTTTGAGGCCCGTCACCCAGTGGAAGACATCCACGTCGTGCACGGTCAGGTCGACGATGATCCCGCCGTACGTCTCCCGGTGCCAGAACCATCCGGGGCGCATCGCCCGCATGAGCTTATGCGGCCGGAAGGAGGTGAAGCTGAAGACCCGCCCGAGCTTCCCCTCGTCGACCAGGCGCTTGAGGGTGTACGTCGGCGGGTTGTAGCGTTCGGTCAAGAGCAGAAAGAGCGTGGCGGGGCTCGCCGCCAGCGCGGCCCGGATCTCCTCAAGCTCGGCGAAGGTGACGCAAAGCGGCTTGTCGGCGAGGACGCTGATCCCCCGGCGCAGGCACTCGGCGATCACTTTGCCCCGGAGCCCGGGAACGTTGACCACTCCCACGATGTCCGGTTTCTCCTGGTCGAGCATGACCCGCCAGTCGGTGAACCGCGGCGCCCCGTACCGCTGCCCTTCGGAGGCAAACACCGCATCGTCGTCCTCGGCGATCCCGATCAACTCGACCCCGGGTTGCGACCTAAGCCCCTGCACCAACTCGTGTGCGTGGAAATGGCGTAGTCCGACGATGCCCAGTCGCACCTTGCCAGCCTCCTTCTCCTTCGTCGGCAGATCTCGTTCCCACTCCTACATTGCCTGGTGGACGATCCGGCCTTCGACGGCCGTGAGCGCCACGGTGAAGTCGTCGTTCAAGAGGACCAGGTCGGCGTCGAACCCCTCCGCCAGCACGCCCTTCCCGGTGAGCCCGATCAGCCGGGCGGGGGTGGTGCTCGCCATCTTCACGGCGTCGGCGAGAGGGACGCCGGCCAGGGTGACCATCGTCCGGAGCAACACGTTGAAGGTGACCACGCTCGAAGCGAACGAAGTCTTGTCCGGAAGCCAGCCGACCCCGCCTTCCGAGAGCACGGGCTGGCCGTCACGGAGACCTCCGAGCAGGTACTCGCCCTCCGGCATGCCGGCCGCCCGCATGGCGTCGGTGACGAGCGCCACCCGGTCAGGACCCTTGACCTTGTGCACGAGCCGGAGCAGAGGCGCCGGCAGATGATGCCCGTCGGCGATCACTTCGACCGTGAGCCCATCGAGCAGGTACCCGGCCTCGACCACCCCGGGAACCCGGTAGCAGTTGACCCGGCGGACCATCGACATGGCCGAGTAGAAGTGCGTGAGGTGGGTGAAGCCGGCCTCGAGGGCCCGGACCGCCGTGTCGTAGTCGGCGTCCGTATGGGCCATCGAGGCGAGCACGCCCCGCCGTCGCAATTCGGCGGCGAACGCGCCGGCTCCGGGCAGTTCGGGGGCGGCCGACCAGCGCCTGACCTCCGGGTACTCGTCCAGGATGGCCAGGTACTGCGCCGGGTCGGGATTCTTCACGTAGCGGGGGTCCTGCGCGCCCTTCTGGGTCAGGGCGAAGTAGGGGCCCTCCAGGTGCAGTCCGAGGAGCTTGGCCCCCCGGTAGCCGCTCCCCGGCGTCTCCGTCTCCCGCTTGGCCTGGCGAAAAGCCCGGAGGGTGGCCTGCAGGTCCGCGTCGGAACTGGTGAGGGTGGTGGCCAGAAAGCCCGTGGTGCCGCCCTTGGCGTGCGCCTCGCCCATCTGCTTCACGGCCTCGGACGTGGCGTCCATGAGGTCGGCCCCGCCCCCGCCGTGAACGTGCAGGTCGAGGAAGCCGGGCGCCGCCACCCGTCCACCCGCGTCGATCACCCGCGCTCCGGCCGGGACTCCCCCGCCAGTCGCGAGGTCCCCCTGATGGCCGATGGCCACGATCCGCCCCTCCGCCACCTCGACGTAACCGCAGGGCAGGATCCGGTGCGGCGTGACCACCCGGGCGTTTGTCATGATCCACCGTTCACTCATACCACTCACCTCGAATTACCAGGGCTTCCGTCTCCATGACGCCGGGGGCAAACGGGCACACTTCCCGGAGAAACCCCGCACCCTCGCAGCCAAAAGGAGGAACGGCATGAACCGCTGGTTGGTCCCGTTGATCGTCGTCGTGGCGGCCGTCGCGGTGCTCGCGGTGAGCCGCCCAGGCATATTCCGTCTCGCCGAGAACCCGCCCGCCCCGGGTGCGCAGAACCCCAGCGTCACCAACCCGCCCACCGGAACCAAGGCGGACATCACCGCCCAATGGAAGACGTCCAAGCACAGCAAAGTGATTCAGGAGGAACCGCCCATCTACACCCGGGACGTCTGCGTGCAGTGCCACACCGGCCCCGGTTTCGCCAAGCAGACCACCAAGGCTTCCGAGGCTGGCAACGCGCCTTTGGGGTGCAACGACTGCCACGTCTTCGGCAGCAAGAACGAGTTCCAACTCCGCTTCGTCGGCACGGCCTCCCTTGCCAACGGTAAGAAGATCGACGCCGGCGCCGCGAGGACCTGCATCATGTGCCACAACTCGCGCCGCAACACCACCGACCCCAAGACGCTGACCGGACTGACGGCGCCCCACCCCTCTCCGCAGGCCGACATGCTCTATGGGACCAACGCCTATGAGGTGGCCGGCACCCGGTACGGCAACTCACCGCACGCCGCCATCGAAAACTCCTGTATCGTCTGCCACATGGCCGCGGCGCCGGGTAACCCGAACGACCTGGGCGGCCACTCCTGGAAGGCAAAGAGCCCGGGCGGCACCGAGAACCTCAACGCCTGTCGCCCGTGCCACCCGGCCATCAAAAGCTTCGACCGGCCGGCCTATGGCGACTATGACGGCAACGGCACCTACGCCGGGATCCAGACCGAAGTCAAGGGCCTCCTGAAGCTCGTCGAGGACGAGATTCTCAAGGCGACCGGCGCCGCCAAGCTCGGCGACGCGGGCGGCAAGATCGCCATCACCGACGCGGCGGGCAAGACCATGACGGTCACCGATCCCAAGGTCCTGCAGGCCGCGTACGACTACCTCTTCGTCGAGGCCGACAAGAGCGAAGGCGTCCACAACCCGACCTACGCCGTTCAGTTGCTCCAGGGCGCCTACCGGCAGCTGACCGGCAAGGACGTCCCCGGCGCGACGCTGAAGTAGCCGGCGCTCCGGCCGCTTCAGACCAGTCCTAGATCCATCCCAGGCGGCGGACCACGGCAGCGAGCGCCTCGACCTCGCCCTTCGGGACCGTCAGGCCGAGCACGTCGTGGGCCGCCTCCTCCGGGATGACTCCCTGGATGACCAGTGCCCACAGCATCCGCAGGATGTACTTCTCCATCGGGGCGATGAAGGTCGCCTCGGCGAAGGCGTCCACCTGGTTCGACAGTTCGAGGAAACGCTCCGCCCTGCCCTCCAGGTAGCACCGGAGCAGTTCGGCCTGCGGCCTGGAAAAGGCCGAACCCATGCCGATGAGCGCCGAGACCCCGCCTCGCATGACGGTATAGCCCAGCATCCGGTCCTCCCCGGTGATCAGGGTCACGTCGGGGAACTTCTCCTGGATCAGCCGGGAGATGTCCTGGTAGGTCATGACGCTGTCCAGGGTCGCCACCTTGATGCCGACCGTCTGGGGGAGCGAAAGCAGCGCTTCGAGAACCTGCGGGCTGTAGCTGATGCCCCCGGCTTCCCGGTAGAGATAGAACAGCACCAGCGGCGCGCCGAGACTGGCGAGGCGCTGGTGGTAGCCGACGATTCGCTCATCCTGGTCGGGCAGGTCGCGGTAGATGACCGGAGCGTACATGAGCAGGGCGTCGGCCCCGCCCTCCAGCGCTTCTTCGGCCATCCGGACGGCCTCGTCTTCAAAGCGGCGGAAGCGGGCGTTCTCCGGCAGGGCAGGGTTGGGCAACGCCCCGGCCCCAGCGATAACCAGTCGATCGTCGGGCAGCCCCCGCCGCCAGGAGGCAAGCACCTCCCGCCGCTGTTCCCCGGTGAGGTGCAGGCCCCGCCCGGTGTGCGCCCAGACCGCCACCCCGCCCAAGTCTTCGCCGGCCATGTGCCGGACGTAAGCTTCCTGGGCCTCCCGGTGGATGCGCCCGTCGGCCGTCCAGGGAACCGGCACGGCGGGAAAGATCTTTCCGTAAGCCTTGCGGCGAAACTCCTCGCGGGTCAGACCACGGCGGGTTCCGCCGGGCTGAGATGGAACCACGCTCATCGAACGCAGCCTCCTCCGGCTACCGTCTGAAGGTCTCGCGGTAAACCTGGTACTCTTCGACCTTCCGCCGGTCGAGGGAGAACCCGAGCCCCGGACCCTGGGGGACCGCGATCGTCCCGCCGGGTTCCAGGGTGACCAGCGGCGTCGTAATGTCGTCGGTGAACCACCGCAGGGATGGTTCGAGGTCGCCGGGGTACGCGACGGGCGAGCTGAAACCGGGCAGGGTGGCCAAGTGCAGCCCGCCGGCGGTCGAGACGCCCAG
>JBLNBQ010000005.1:0-4035 GCA_050260095.1 Chitinophagales bacterium | reverse complement strand
CACGGCCGGGCCGACGCGGGAACCGGTCGATCCGGTGCGGTTCGTCTCGAACCGGTCGAGCGGCCGGATGGGCTACGCTCTCGCCGAGACGGCCCGTCGGCGGGGCGCCGAGGTGGAGTTGGTCTCAGGTCCGGTCTCGCTCCCGCCGCCTGCGGGCGTGCGGGTGACCAGGGTGGAGACGGCCTTGGAGATGGAACGGGCGACGTTGGCACTGTGCGGTACTGCGGACGCAGTCGTCCTGGCGGCGGCGGTCGGCGATTACCGGCCGGCCGAGGTCGCCCCGAGGAAACTGAAGCGCCGGGCCGAGGAGACAGTGCTGAAGCTCGTCGCCAATCCGGACATCGCACGCGAGGTGGCGGCCGGACGCCGGTCGGGGCAGGTGATCGTGGGCTTCGCGGCGGAGACGGAGGACCTCACGGAGAACGCGGCGGCGAAACTGTCGGCCAAGGGGTTGGATCTGATCGTGGCCAACTTGGTCGGAGTGGAGGGCGGCGGCTTCGAGAGCGAGACGAACAGTGTCTCGATCCTGGACGCAGGGGGCCTGGTGGGCCGGGTCGAATGTAGGCCTAAGGCCGAAGTGGCAGAGCGGATTTGGGACGCGGTGGTGCAGCGGTGGACGGAGAGCAGAGGGGACGCAGAGCGGAAGCAGTAGAAGAGACACTCCCGGGCGCCCCGATCGCAGAAGTAGTTTTGGATGTGGCCGGCCGGGAAATCGACCGGCCCTTCGACTACTCTGTGCCGCCTGGGCTGCTCGGCCTGGCGACCTCGGGGAGACGGGTCAGAGTGCCCTTCGGCTCACGCCTCGTCGAGGGCTGGGTGCTGCGGCGGAAGGCGGCGCCGGAGGTCCCGCTGGGGCGACTCAAGGAGGTTGACGGGGTCGTTACGGCGTGCCCGCCACTGTCGCCGGAGGTCATCAGCGTCGCAGTCTGGCTGGCCGGAGCGTACCTCTGTACCCTCAGAGAGGCGCTGGGGCTCTTTGCGCCGCCGGGGATGGCCGCGGGTACAGAGGCGGCGTACCGGTTGGTAGCCGCGGCTGTGGCCGGCGGGCGGGGCAGCGGGGAGCTGCCGCCGGCGCAGGCTGCGGTGCGTGATCTGTTGGCAAGCCGAAGAGGGCCAGTCACCCGTCGCGAGCTTCGGCGCTGGGGCGGAGAACGGGCGATAAGGGGCGTCGCTGCTCTGGTCGGGCGCGGGCTGGCAGAGGTCTGTGAGACATCGGAAGGGATCACTGAGCGTCGGGTGAGGCTCTACCACCTATCCTTGACGGGACAGGAGGTCGCGGCTACGGGCGGGTTCGGGAACCTCCCGGCGAGGGGAACCGAGGCCAGGCGCAGGGCGTTAGGCATCCTGACGGCCTCTCCGGATGGGCTGGGGCGGAGCGAACTGAAGGCCGCCGGAGTGAGCGAAGGCGTGCTGGCCGGACTCGTGCGCAGTGGCCTCGTGGAGAGCGTGGAGCGGGCCGTGCGGCGGGCGCCGGCAGAGGAGAACGGTGCCGCTTTGGCTGATAGGGGGTTAGCGTCCGAGATCCGACTCACGGCGGGGCAGGTGGAAGCGCTGGCGGCGATCCGGGCCGAAGCCGGCGCAGCCAAGGCACGACCAGTGCTGGTCCACGGCGTGACCGGCAGCGGCAAAACCGAGATCTACCTCGAGGCCGTGGCCGAGACTCTGGCGCAGGGCCGGGGCGCGATCGTCCTCGTGCCCGAGATCTCCTTGACACCACAGATGGCAGATCGCTTCCGGCGCCGGTTTGGCGCAACGGTCGCCCTGCTTCATAGCCGTCTCGGCGCGGGCGAACGCTACGACGAGTGGCACCGTTTGGCACGGGGTGAGGCGCAGGTGGCCTTGGGGGCGCGGTCGGCTGTCTTTGCTCCCGTGCAGAGGCTGGGGCTGATCGTCGTGGACGAGGAGCACGAGGCCACCTACAAGCAGGAGGATACGCCCCGCTACCACGCCCGTGAGGTGGCCCTGGCGCGAGGCAGGGCGGAGGGGGCGCTGGTGGTGCTCGGGAGCGCCACCCCGGCGGTGGAAACGGCCTTTCGTGCGGAGCAAGGTGAGTTCCTGCTGGTGACGCTTGCCGACCGGCCGCTCGGGCGGCCCCTTCCCCAAGTCCGGGTCGTGGACATGCGCGCTGAGCTGGCCGCCGGCAACAGGGAGATCTTCAGCCGGGAACTGCTCGCCGCCCTCGGCCAGCGGCTCACTGCCGGCGAGCAGGCCATGCTCTTTCTGAACCGGCGCGGGTTCAGCCGGGTAGTGCTCTGTCGGGCCTGCGGCCTGGTCGTGCGGTGCCCCGTCTGTCACGTGGCGCTGACCTACCATGCCGCGGAGGAACGACTGGTGTGCCACTACTGTCACCACCGGCAGCCACCCCCGGGGACCTGCCCAAGCTGCGGCAGCCGGTACATCCGCCACTTCGGCGTGGGGACCGAGAAGGTCGAGGAGGAAGTCAAGCGACTCTGCCCAGAGGCGAGACCGGTCCGGATGGACGTCGATACCACCCGCCGGAAAGGGGCCCACGCCCGGATCCTGGCCGGCTTCGCACGGGGCGAGTACAACGTACTCGTCGGGACGCAGATGATCGGCAAGGGCCTGGACCTTCCTGGCGTGACCTTGGTCGGCGTGGTCGCCGGGGATACGGCCCTTGGCCTGCCGGATTTTCGGGCGGCCGAGCGGACTTTTACGATGCTGGCCCAGGTCGCAGGCAGAGCGGGGCGGGGGTCGCGGCCCGGCGAAGTGGTGGTCCAGACGTACAACCCGGACCACTACAGCGTGGTCGCCGCGCAGAGCCACGACTACCGGATGTTCTACGGGCAGGAACTCGCCTTCCGTCGCTCCGCAGGATACCCGCCGTACGCCGAGTTGATCCTCCTGACGCTGGCTGGACCGGAGGAAGGCGAGGTCCTCAGGGCAGCGGAAGCGCTCGCAGGACGCCTCAGAGAGACGGTCGGGGAAGAGATTGGGGTTCTGGGGCCCAGTCCGGCCGCCTTGGCGCGGCTTCGGGGACTCTACCGGTTCCAGATCCTGCTCAAGGGAGAAGTGACCGCGGAGTGCCGCCGCGTCCTCCGCCAGACCGCAGCGGAGGCCGGGGCCGGGCAGAGGATACGCATCAGTTGGGACGTCGATCCGCAGTCGATGCTCTGAAGGGGGAGCGTAACGGTGGCGACGCTGCCGATCGTGCAGGAAGGTGACGGGATCCTCCGCCAGCGGGCGATGCCGGTGGAGAAGGTCACCAAACGGATTCAGAAGCTGATCACGGACATGTTCGAGACGATGCACCAGGCCGAAGGGGTGGGCCTGGCCGCGCCGCAGGTGGGTGAAGGCCTGCGGATCATCGTGGTGGACGTCGATGAGGGGGCGTTCGCACTGGTCAACCCGGTGATCGTGGCGGCGCGCGGCGAAGAGACCGAGCTCGAAGGGTGCTTGTCCCTTCCCGGGCGGGTCGGATACGTGACCCGGGCGGCGGAGGTGGTCGTCCGCGGGCTGAACCGTCAGGGAAAACAGACTGAGGTCGCCGGCGGCGGCCTTCTGGCGCGAGCCCTCCAACACGAGATCGACCATCTGGACGGCGTACTCTTCACCGACCGGGCTACCGGCATCGGTAACCAGAAGGGACAGGGGACGGAAGGGTGAAGCTGGCGTTTTTCGGGACGTCCGAGTTTGCGGTTCCCTGTCTCATGGCGCTGGCCAGAGAAGGCCATGAACTCGCCCTCGTGGTCACGCAGCCGGACCGTCCGGCGGGCCGCGGGTACCGGCTGGCCCCCTCCCCGGTGAAAAGGGCGGCCGCGGAACTGGCCCTGCCGCTGGTCCAGCCCGAACGGGTGGCCGAGGCCGGGTTCGCAGAGATGCTGTGGCGGCTGAAACCAGAGGCCTGTGTAGTCGTCGCCTTCGGGCAGAAGATCACGCCAGCGCTCCTTACCCTTGGCGGGGCCGGTTGGCTCAACGTTCACGGTTCGCTCCTGCCACGCTGGCGTGGGGCAGCCCCCGTCGCCCGGGCCATCATGGCCGGCGATGCCGTGACCGGTGTGACGACCATGTACCTAG
>JBLNBQ010000004.1:0-27120 GCA_050260095.1 Chitinophagales bacterium | reverse complement strand
CGGCGTCAAACCCGAGCAGGGCGGTGGCCGGGACCATCACTATGTACTCCCCCATCGTGAGCAGGAAGTAGGCGACGGTGGCAGTAGCGATCCCCGTGGGGAGGGAGACCCGGAAGAGTCGGGTGGCAAGGATGACATAAAGCACGAAAAGCACGAGGGTATGTAGCCCGCTCGCCAGCAGAGAATGGCGCGCGAGCGGCACCGCCAAGGCCTGCAGGGCGACGGCGGTCCAAAACGCTTTGGGCGCTGGCCGGAGGCCCAGGAGCCGGGTGCCGCAGAATAGCATCAGGAAAGCCTCGGGTATCTGGTAGAAGAGCCATAGGAGCGGATTCTGGGACAATGCGTCAACCTCCCTTGCGGTTTCCTTGGTGCAGGGAAGAGGCCCGGGGGGGGAGCCGGACTCTAGTCGCGGAGCGACTCAGGAACGGGGGGCTGGTAACCAGCCAGTCGACACGCTCCCGCTACTCCAGAAAGGGCAAGCACCGTGACGAGCGCCAGCAGAAAGGAACCGAACCATCTCTTCACTCTAACTCGCCTCCTTTTGTTCTGGCCCTGGGGCCAGGGATGAACATCCGGTCGATGCACCTGTAGAACCAGGCTCCCCCCCGGGTCAACGTGAACGTCTGCCAGGTCAGCCCCAAACCAGCAGCGACGGCCACCGCCAAGTGCCCGCGCCAGACCAGGCAGGCGGCGGTCAAGACCCAGACAAGAAGGGCGAACCACGCGCCCTTCCTGAGCTTTGCGGCGTGGGCGGGTGCGATCCGCTTCGCCGGCGAGTCCACGGGCGCCAGGGTGTGGATGGCGGCAGCCGCGGTCCCGGCGGCGATGACGAGGAAGATGGCGATGATCAGCGGCCCCGCGGGATCGGCCATGTTCCGTGAGAACGCGCCGAAGAGCCCGAGGACGGCGTAAGAGAAGAGCCAGCAGAGCCAGGCCCGGCTGAAGTGGGCCCCGCCGGTGAAGGTGCGGAAGACCGCCGACGTCAAGGCAGCGGCGAGCGTACAGACGAAGGCTCCCGCGAGCCAGCCGGCGAGAATTACGCCGGCGACGTCGCTGAGATACAGGAGCAGATAGGTGAGGCCGAAGACTGCGACGTCGTAGCGCTCGGCCGGCCACCCGAAGTAGTTTGTCAGTTTGTGTGCCAGGATCTTTGCCGCGTCCATGCAGCCTCCACCCTTCCTGGCTGCGCTCACCATTCCCTTTTCTAGGGTCACCTGGAAATTCCTTCTATTCGTTGGAGGCGGGTGGCCGCTTGACGGTGGACAAAGAAAAAGGGGCGGACCGGGTTGCTCCGGACCGCCCGAACGAACTTGACTGGTTCTCCTTACTTGCGGTTTAGGATCGCGCGGCCCTCCTCCACCAGACGGCGGGAGGTGAGGCCGTACTTCTCGAGCAACTCCTCGGGGCTACCCGATTCCCCGAAGGTATCCTCGATCCCCACCATCGCCACCGGCACCGGGCACTCAGCCGCCACCGCCTGCGCGACCGCGGCGCCCAGGCCGCCGATGACCTGATGCTCCTCGGCCGTCACGATGGCGCCGGTCTCCCGGGCCGCTTTCACGACCGCGTCCTTGTCGAAGGGTTTCAACGTGTGCAGGTTGATCACCCGGGCGGAGATGCCTTCCTTGGCCAGGTCCTCGGCGGCCAGCAGCGCCTGGCTCACCATGTAGCCGTTGGCGATGAAGGTCAGATCCGAGCCGTCCCGGAAGGTCGCCGCCTTGCCGAGTGCGAACGGCGTGTCAGGGGTGGTCACCACCGGGGTCTTTTCCCGGCCGAACCGGACGTAAGCCGGCCCGTGCATCTTCCCGATGGCCAGCGTGGCCTTGCGGGTCTCGTGGTAGTCGCAGGGCACCACCAGCGTCATCCCGGGCAGGACCCGCATGAGCGCGCAGTCTTCGAGCGCCTGGTGGGTGGCTCCGTCGGGGCCGACCGAGATCCCGCCGTGGGCCCCGCCCATCTTCACGTTGAGGTTGGAGTAGCAGATGGTGGTCCGGATCTGGTCCCAAGCCCGGCCGGCCAGGAAGACCCCGTAGGTGCAGACGAACGGGATCTTGCCGCCCAGAGCCAGCCCGGCGGCCGCGCTCAGCATGTTCTGCTCGGCGATGCCGAAGCTGAAGAACCGCTCCGGGAACTTCTCTTTGAACCACAGCGCCCGGGTAGAGTCGGAGAGGTCGGCCCCCAGCACCACGACCCGGGGATCCGCGGCTCCGAGTTCGATCATTCCTTCGCCGAATCCATCACGGCAGAGTTTCCACTCGAACAATCCGTGCACCCCTTTCGTCTACAGTACGGTGAGGGTCTTAAGGGCCTCTTCGAGTTCTTCCGGCTTCGGCGCGCGGCCGTGCCAGCCCGCCTTGTCTTCCATGAACGGCACGCCCTTGCCCTTGACCGTCCGGGCGACGATGACCGTCGGCTTGCCCTTCGTCCGGGCCGCCTCCTCGTACGCCGCGACGACCTCCGCCAGGCTATGCCCGTCGATCTCGAGGACGTTCCAACCGAAGGCCTTCCACTTGTCGGCGTACGGGTCGAGCGCCATGACCTCTTCGGTGCAGCCGTCGATCTGCAGATAGTTGCGGTCGACGATGCCGCAGAGATTGTCGAGCCTGTAGTGGGCGGCGCTCATGGCTGCCTCCCAAATCTCCCCCTCCTGCGTCTCCCCGTCGCCCATCATCACGTACGTGCGCCAGGCGGCGCCGTCGAGCTTAGCGGCGAGGGCCAGCCCCACCCCCACGGAGAGGCCCTGGCCGAGGGAACCGCTGGAGACCTCGATCCCCGGCAGCTTCAGGCTGGCCGGGTGCCCCTGGAGCCGGCTGCCCAGCTTACGCAGGGTGAGCAGCTCCTCCCGGGGGAAGTAGCCGGTGTGCGCCATCACGGCGTAGAGGGCCGGCGCGATGTGACCCTTCGACAGGATGAAGCGGTCGCGCTCCGGCCAGCCAGGCTCGGAGGGCCGGTGCTTCAACTGGGTGAAGTAGAGGCCGACGAGCAACTCGACGGCCGACAGTGAGCCGCCCGGGTGGCCGGAGCCGGCTTCACAGAGCATGCGCAGGATGTCTTCCCGGACCTCTTTGCACGTCCCCCGGAGCGCCTCGAGATTGGGCTGCGACAATTGGGGTCCCCCTTCCCGATCAAACTCAATGGCCATAAGCTTCCACATCCGGGCACGTAATCCTGCCGTTTCTCGCCCCCGCTCGCGGTCATGCTAAGGTGGGATGGTGGAAAGATGACGCGCCGGACGGCAACCGCAACCGCACTCGCGGTCCTGCTCCTGGGAGCCGGACTCGCCGCCCTGCTGGCCAGGAGCCCTGCCCGGAGTCCCGCCCGCAACCCGGTGCGCCCGGCTCCCGCCCAGCCGGCGTCCGTTCCCGATTACGCGCCGCTTGCGCGGCAGTTGGCGGCCTATGCCAACTCGCGGCCGGCGCATTACACCATATACTTCCAGGATCTCGCCACGGGGCGTGAGGCCACGGTGGAGGCGGACCGGCCGGTCTACGCGGCGAGCACCATCAAGGTGCCCATCGTCCTCTACCTGAACACCCTGGTGGCGGAGGGCAAGGCCGCCTTCGACACCCGGGTGACCTACAGCGAGCAACTGCACTACGAGGGCGGAGCCGGGATCCTGCACCTGACCGCCCGGGACGGCGACACCTTCAGCCTGCGGGTTCTGGCCAATCTCGCCATCACCATCAGCGACAACGTGGCGACCAACATGCTCCTGACTTACCTGGGCCGGGAGGAGACCAAGGCGTTCCTCCGCAGCCTCGGCGGCACCACCGTTTATCCGGGCGATCAGAACGTCAGCACGGCCAGGGACATGGGGGCCTACATGCGGGCGGTGCTTGACTTCGCCCGGCGCCACCCCGACCTCGGCAACCGACTCCTCGACGACATGGCGAACTCCATCTACCACATCGGCCTGCCCGGGGAACTGCCGCCCGGTCTGCGGGTGGCCCACAAGGAAGGCGATTACACCGGCGTGACGGACGATGTGGGTATCGTCTACGCCCAGCGGCCGTTCATCTTCTGCGTACTCTCCGATGGACAGCCCGACCCGGAGGCGGGCTTCGCCGACATCGCCCACCTGACCAAGATCGCCTACGACTTCCAGCTGTCGCTCAAGTGAAGGCGGCTAAGCCCGCCGCTTCTTGATCTCCGCGATCAACGCCGGAACCACGTCGTGGACGTTGCCGACGATGCCATAGGTCGCGACCTCGAAGATGGGCGCCGAGGCATCGCGGTTGATGGCCACCACGATCTCGGCCTGCACGCCGACCAGGTGCTGCACCGCTCCCGAGATGCCGCAGGCAATGTAGACCTTCGGAGCGACCGTCTTGCCGGTCTGCCCGACCTGGTGGGCGTAAGGATACCAACCGGCGTCGACCGCGGCCCGGGAGGCGCCCACCGCGCCGCCCAGCAGGTGCGCCAGTTCCTCCAACATCCCGAAGTGCTTGGGATCGCCCATCCCGCGGCCGCCGGAGACGATCACGTCGGCCTCGGCGATGTTGACCGCCTCGCCGGTCGCCGCCACCACCTCGAGAATCTGCGAGAGCAGGTCCACCGCGGCCGGCACCGCATGGGAGATGACCTCCGCCTGCCGGCCTGGCTGGGGAACCGCCTTCTTCAGGATGTTGGGACGGACGGTCGCCATCTGCGGCCGGTGGTTCGGGCAGATGATGGTCGCCATGATGTTGCCGCCGAACGCCGGGCGGGTTTGCAGCAGGTTCCTGGTCTCCGGGTCGATGTCGAGCCCGGTGCAGTCGGCGGTGAGGCCGGTCCGCAGGCGGGCCGCGATCCGGGGCGCCAGGGTGCGGCCGATGGCCGTCGCGCCGAAAAGGATGGCCGCCGGGCGCTCTTGCTTGATCAACTCCACCAACGCCGCGGTGTAAAGGTCATCCGCGAAGCGGCCGAGGCGGGGGTCAGTGAAGACGTGGATGCGGTCGGCCCCCCGGGCCGCCAGTTCCGCGACGGCCGCTTCGGTCTCCGCCCCAAGCAGCACCGCCACCAGCCGCTGTCCCATGAGGTCGGCCAGGCGTCGCCCTTCGCCCAAGAGCTCGAAGACGACCTCGGCCACCTTGCCGTCGCGCTGCTCGGCGAAGACCCACAGGTCCCTGGCCTCGCCCACCGCCTGCTTGGCCTCGGCGCCGGCCTCTTCCCGGGGGACCTCGATGGCCTCGACCGGGCAAGTGCTCGAACACGCCCCGCACAGGGTGCAGGCATCCTTCACGTCAGCCTTGTCCGAGAGGAGTTCCAAGGCCCCGAACGGGCACGAATAGATGCACGCCCCGCAACCGATGCACTTTTCCTTGTCGATACGAACCGGCATGTGTTGCTCTCTCCTTAGCTTGCTTGGTTGGCGTGCGCCACTCTAGACCGCGCCGGCCTCGCGGAGCCGGTCGAAAAGGGCGGCCACCTGCGCGGCGACATCGCCCTGAAGCATCTCGCCCTTCCCCCGCCGCTTCGGGGTGAAGACGCGCACCACCTGGGTCGGCGAACCCTTGAGCCCCAGCCGCTCTGGGTCGGCCTCCACGTCGGCGGCGCTCCACACCGTCACCTGGTACGACTTGGCCCGCATCTTGCCGCGGAGGGAGGCGACGCGCGGCTCGTTGATCTCCTTGACCACGGTGATCACGGCCGGCAGGCGGACCTCGACGACCTCGTAGCCGTCGTCGGTCATCCGCTCCACCACGAGACTCTCCGGTTTGACCTCCCGGATCTTGCGGACCAGGCTCACGTGGGCCAGCCCCAGCTGCTCGGCGATCCCCGGGCCGACCTGCCCGGTGTCGCCGTCGATCGCCTGGCGCCCGCAGATGACCAGGTCGACCTGGCCGCACTTGCGGATGCCCTGGGCCAGCGCGTAAGAGGTGGCCAGCGTGTCCGCGCCGGCGAAGGCCCGGTCGGAGAGGAGGTAGGCGTCGTCGGCACCGAGGCTGACCGTCTCGAGCAGGGCCTCTTTCGCCTGCGGCGGGCCCATCGAGAGCGTCTTGACTGCGCCGCCCTGCTTCTCCTTGAGGCGCAGGCCCTCTTCCAGGGCGTACAGGTCGAAGGGGTTGACGATGGATTGGACACCCTCGCGCATGAGGGTGTTGGTTTCAGGGTTGATCTTGACCTCAGTGGTGTCTGGCACCTGTTTGACGCAGACGACGATGTTCACGTGCGTATCTCCCCTGTTTAGGCTGGTCTGTGTCTCGCCCGGCGCGTCTTCCCGGCGCCCGCCGGCGGGTCACTTCTTGGCGGCGTATTCCTTGGTCAGGGCCTGGGCGATGACGTTGCGCTGGATCTGGTTGGTGCCTTCGTAGATCTGCGTGATCTTGGCGTCGCGCATCCGCTTCTCCACCGGGTACTCCCGCATGTAGCCGTACCCGCCGAAGACCTGCACCGCGTCGACCGTGACCTTCATCGCCACGTCGGAGGAGAAGGCCTTCACCATGGCCGATTCCTTGGAGATGTCCTCCGCGCCGGCGTCGATGGAGCGCGCCACGGCGTACACCAGCGCCCGGGCGGCCTCGGTCTGCATGGCCATGTCGGCCAGCATGTGCTGGATGGCCTGCTGGGCGATGATCGGCTTGCCGAACTGCACTCGCTTGCGGGCGTAGGTGACCGCGTCGTCGAGCGCGCCCTGCGCGATGCCGACCGCCTGGGCGCCGATGCCGGGCCGGGTCCGGTCGAGGGTCTTCATGGCTACGATGAAGCCCATCCCCTCCCGCCCGAGCAGGTTCTCCTTGGGGATGCGGCAGTCTTCGAAGACCAGTTCGCGGGTGGTCGAGGCCCGGATGCCGAGCTTCTTTTCCTTCTTGCCGAAGGAGAAGCCCGGGGTCCCCTTCTCCACGATGAACGCCGAGGCGCCGCGGCTGCCGCGGGAGGGGTCGGTCATGGCGATCACCGTGTACACCTCCGACTCGCCGCCGTTGGTGATCCACTGCTTGGTGCCGTTGAGCACGTAATAGTCGCCGTCCTTGACGGCCTTGGTGCGGATGCCGCCCGCATCGGACCCGGCGTTCGCCTCGGTCAGGCCGAAAGCCGCCAGCTTCTTGCCGGCTGCGAGGTCGGGGAGGTACTTCTGCTTCTGCTCTTCGGACCCGAAGAGGATGATCGGGAAGAACCCCAGTGCCGAGGCGGCGTACGAGACCGCGATCCCGGCGTCGACCTTCGAGAGTTCCTCGACCACCAGGCACTGGTTGAAGATGCCGACCTCGCCGGGCGGGACGAACCCGCCGTAAGCCTCAGGGATGGAAACCCGGAAGAGGTCGGCCTGCGCGCAGGCCTGCATGACCTCCCACGGGAAGGCCTCGGTCTCTTCGTGTTCTTCGATCACCGGCCGGATCACCTTTTCACCAATCTCCCGGGCGGTGTCTTTCATCATCTGCTGTTCTTCCGTGAGGAAGTAGTTGATCATCGTCTCAGCCGGCCTTTCCTGCTCCGGGCGGCAAAACCGGCCCGGGCTTTGTTACTTGGTCATATGATGTGCCTACAGTTCCCAATGTAGTTCGACGAGCCAGAGTCGCTTCCTTGTCGGGCAAAAAAAATTCTCCCCTTTCTGGGGAGAATTCATGGGGCCTGGGGAGCGATCCCGGTCGCGGCTCGGTTCAGGACGAGAACTCGACGGTCTTGCCGGAAGCGAAGACCATGCGGGTGATGCGCTGCCCCGCCCAGCTGATCTTGACGGGCATCGCCCCGCCGTCCGTCCTGTCGGAAGCCGGCCGGTGAGGCGCCCGCGTTCCCATCATCCGTGCCTGAACATCCCGGCGCGTCACGGCGCGCTCCGGCACACCGCGTTCGGCCACTTGCGTTGCCTCCCTCTTGCGCTGAACACCCAGCAAAATTCTACCGTCCTGCGGATCACCCGTCAAAATCGTATCGCTGGGCTGGTTTCCAGCTTCCGGGTCTTCCGGCAGGATTCGGCGGCCTGCGGCCGAACACATTGCTCGCGCGCCGGGAGGAGGAACAGCGATGGGGAAGTCGCCGAAGAAGAGAAGCCAACACTCCTTCTACGAGCGGTTCGGCAAGGCGAAAGAGCCGCGGGTCGCCCGCGAGCTCCACGAACCGATCCGGGTCGGCCTGTGCCTTACCCACCCGGTGCAGCCCCGCTGCCTGTGGCGGGGAGACGAGGTGATCCCCATCTACCGGGTGGTCAAGCGGTGGACCGACAGCTACCGCAACCTCTGGTACAGGGTCAAGACCGACCAGGGAACCTTCGACATCTACGAACACCGCCAGTGGCTCTCCCGGGCGGAGAAGGTTTACCGTTCCCACTGGTTCCTGGCAGCGGAGATCGAAATGGTCCCGCTGCGCCACACGGCTACTGCGGACGAGCCCAGTCGGGCGGGGCGGGATGGCACGACGCGCACCGGACGTGGTGACAGTTCGTCGCGCAGGACTCAAACCCCGGGTAACCATTCTCGTAAGATGTGACCTCGAGGTTGTAGAGCAAGTGCCCGCGGTTGATGCCGGCCGACCCGGTCGTGGCGTGCGGGCTGTGGCAGCTCGAGCACTTCTGCTTGTGGTACCTGCTCAGATGCAGGTTGTGAAGGCTGACGCCCTTCCCCGCCCACACGAACCCGGAAGCCAGCTTCGTGCGGTCAGCCATCTCCGCCTTGATGTTGGCGGCCCCCGGCCAGCTGCCGTCGTGGCAGCGGAGGCAGTACTCGTTGCTGCTGTTCCCGCCCAGCCAGGCGTACAGCTTCCCGGGCTGCGCCGGGTCGCTCAAGGCGGCCTCGTAGCCTCCCGGCGGGGTTGCCCGCACGGTGTGCGGGTTGTGGCAGTTGACGCAGGTGACCTTGGCCCCCGGTTCGTCCACCGGATGGCGGGAGCGGACGCCCGACTTGGCCGACGCCTCCCGGCTCGCGGCGAACTGCTCCGCCACCTGCGCGTGGCAGGTGAAACACAGGTCGGGCGAGTTTCCCGTCAGCATCTTCGGATACGCCTGGCCGGTCTTCGGGTCGGGCGCGCCGTGCGGGTTGTGGCACTTGAGGCAGAGGGCGGCATGGCCCGAACGGGCGAAAGCCTTCTCCCCCCGCCAGAGGTCGGTCTCACCGGTTGATTTGGGATGGCAAGTGAAGCAGGCCTTCACCGGGGTCTCCGCCCGCAGAAGCCCACTGAATGCGCTGCCGTGCGGCGGATGGCAGTTGCTGCACTGGCCGGCGCCGAAGGAGGCTCCTGGCCAGCGGGCGCCGGCCGACGGGTCGCCGTGGCGCGTCTGGCCGTAAGTGGCCAGGCAGCTGAAGCTGCGCCCGCCGACCTTGACCGGGTGACAGTCGGCGCAGGCCCGGTTGGGATCGCCGGTCGTGGTACGCAGCAGCTTGGGCCCGGGGACCGCCCGCCCGTGCGGGTCATGACAGCCCGCGCAGCTGGAATGCTCGCCGGGATTGGGGCTCACGTTGATGCGGAAATGCGGGGACGCCTGGTAGTCCGTCCGCCGGAAGTAGAGGCCCTTGCTCGCGTCGTGGCAGGACCAGCAGGCTTCGTCGCCGCCCGGGAACCGCAGCAGGGCACGGTTCCCGGCCGTGTGGGGATCGTGGCAGGCGAGGCAGAGGGACTTGGCTTGGGGCTGGCCGTGGGGCGAGGGTTCACCCGGGGCGGCCAACGCCGAGAAAGCCGCGATCATCGCGACCACGCCCGTGAGCGCCAGCCCGGCAAAGAATATGCGCCTCAGAGCCACCCCGCGCTGCATGCTTGCCCCCCCGGGGCCCAGAATTCGGCACCATCGCTAGGCCTTCCTTCCAGAACCCGGGAAACGCCCCTCGCCGCTGGCCCGGACCTTGCTGGCCAGGCGGGGTGGGGCGCTGAGGTGTTGGCCGGGTCCAGTCCCCTCAGCAGCCGCCCACAAGCTCCCAGCAGAGCCGGTTCTCCCGGAAGGCCAGTCGAACCTCCCCGGCGTCCAAGAGTTCCCCGAGCAGCGCCTGCACGGTCAGACGGGCAAGGCAGACCTGGCTCAGCGCCACGAACTTCTCCCCCACCGCCTCCCCCACCCGGCCCAGCAGGTCGTCGAGGGTGAGCGGCCCCTGTGAGAGCGCGGCCCGCACCTGCTCTTCCAGCCGGGTCAAGGCCTCCAGGCTAGCCGCGCAAGTTTCGCCCAGCTCCGCCCGGTCGACGGCCGGTCCGTGGCCCGGCACGACGGTGGAGTACGATCCGCCGGCGAGGCGGGTCAGCGTCTCCTTCGCCTCCTTCGGGCTGGCGAAGACCGGCACCGGGTGCTTCACGAGCACCGGCGCGGGGAAGAAGGCGTCGCCGGCGAACAGAACCTCGCCCCATCCCAGTCCCACCTGGTCGGGCGTATGGCCGGGCAGCGGCTCGACCCGGCAGGTGAGGCCCGCCACGACGATCGTCTCGCCCGCCTGTACCACCTCGTCGACTTCACACGCCTGGCCGAGCAGGAACTTCTGCCGGAATTCCCGCGGGGGCGCCGCCCCGGCGAAGAGGTAAAGCGGTTCGAGCAACGGGTTGGCCACCACGGCCGGCTCGAGCCCCGCCGCCAGCACCCGGCAGCCGGTCCGCTCTTTGAGAAAGGCCGCCCCGCCGAAGTGGTCTGCGTGGGCGTGCGTCAGGAAGAGGGCCTCGATTCGAACGCCGCGGGCCTCCACCGCGGCCGCCAGTTTCTTGGCCGAGTCGCGATCGATCCCCGCGTCGACGGCCACCCCGCCCCGGGTCGCCTCATTCACGAGCAATCCCAGGTTGGTGCCGCCCGGCAAATAGTAGGCGCCCGGCGCCAGTTCTACGAGTTCCCTAGCCATCGTCCCGCCTCCGCAAAACCAGGATCTGCCGGGCCGAGCCCGGTCCGAACGGGGCGCCCGCATAATCCCCGTACGCCTCGTCCACCGCAAACCCGTTGTAGGCCCGCGCCACATACCACCGGATGTGGTTGACCTGGGTGGACGTATCGTAGCGGTTATCCTCCGTGATCGTCACGCGATCCCCGGACTCCGGATCGTCGTACTCCATGACCCGGAGGGGTCCGCAGTGTCTGTGTCTTTCATGCAGGCTGATTTCGCCCCGGGCGATCCATGAACCTCCCGTTCCGGAGGCTTCCTGCCACCTGCCGGCTCGCCTCCCAGCCACCTCCGAAGAGGGAAAACCAAGGTCGGTGGGAATCAATCTAGTAAGGGAGGCGGGTCCTTGCCGGACCTGGTAAACCAATGCCAAAAGGGTTCTCTCACAGACTGCGAAGACAGGGGGGAAACTTCCCGGTGCGAGTTCCGGCCCGCCCGCCGGTGGGCGTGGCCTTCAAGTCGCGCCTCGTCTGGTTCCTCTTCTGCCTGGCCCTTCCCTGGCTGGCAGCCTCCGTGGCCGCGCAAGCGGCCCAGGCTTACCCAACCGGTGCAACGATGCCAGCGGGCGCGACGACGATGCCGGCCGGTACGCCGACCACGCCGGACACCGCGCCCCGCCGTCCGGCTCGCCCACGCTACGTCGTCTACCTCAACTGGGACGGCTTCGGCTACCAGGAGTACCTCCTGGCCAACCAACCGCCGTACGCGGGGACGCCCAATCTGAACGCCCTGCTGGCCGACGGGGCGCTCTTCACGAGCACCTCCACCGGCGTGCCCAGCATCACCCAACCGATGCAGACAAGCCTGGTCACCGGGGCGTGGCCGGCCGTGACCGGCAATTACTACCGGGGTTACGACAAGCAGAACAACCTCCTCATCCAGACCGGACGGGAGAACGCTGCCCAGACGCTGGCGGAGGTCTTCGCCGCGGCCGGCTGGCCGACCGCCTCGGTGCAGCAGTTCACGCTGCTCGACCGGGGGACACGCCCCGGCGACCCCCTTCACCTCTACCTGGAGCCGCACGGCCCGTTCTCCAATCGGGCCGCCGCCGCCCTGGACCTCATTAACCTCCGCCCGGTCCGCTCCGGCGACGAAACCGTCACGATGCTGGAGCGCCCCCGCTTTCTCGCGATCTACGCCGACGACCTCGACGCCCTCGGCCACAACCTGGAGCCGTTTCACGGGGTACCCATCGCCAAAGACGAGGCCGGCCGGTTGGCGAGGGTCCTCAAGGAGTTGGATGGCGAATACCAGCAGCCTTACGGCTTGGAGGGCATGGATCAGGTATTGGGCAAGCTCATCCAGGGTTTCAAGGACCTTGGGCTCTACGACGAGACGCTCTTCGTTTTGGCGTCCGACCACGGGATGACGGGGTACAGCGGCATGTCGAGCCTGCCTGACCTGCTCGCGGTCCTGGGGAGCCTGGGCTATCGCGCCCAGCTCCTCCGCCCCGGAGAGCAGGCCAGCCCCGATACCCAGATCGTGCTCTGGACGGTGGGGCTGCAGATGCACTTCGCCTTCCGCTGGGACATCACGCCCGAGGAGTACAACAGGATCGTCGCGGCGCTCGCGGCCCGGGACTGGTATGGCGGGCATTACAGCCGCGCCGAGTTGGCCGCCCTGGGGGCCCACCCCTTCACCGGGGACCTGCTCGTCTGGCCACGCCCGCCCTACAACTTCAAGACCGAGGTCCTCCACGCCTACGAGGCCCGGGGGCAGCACGACACTCCCGACTGGACTTCCCGCAACAACTTTCTGGCGCTGGCCGGCCCGGGCGTGAAGCGCGGCGCGGTCATCGTCACTCCGGTCGACGTGATCGACCTGGCGCCGACCGTGACCTACCTAGCCGGCCTGCCCGCGCCGGCCCAGTCGCAGGGAAGGGTGCTTTTCGAAGCCTTGGAGGGAGGAAACGACGCCGATGGCCTCACCCAAGATCTTGGTGGTCGATGACGAACCGGCGATCCGGGAACTCGTCCACTTCAACCTGGAACGCACCGGCTGCCAGGTACTCTGCGCGGCCGACGGCGAGGAGGCGCTGAGCCTCTTCCAGGCGGAGCAGCCCGACCTCGTCCTGCTCGACCTGATGCTCCCCCGCCTCGACGGGTTCACCGTCTGCCGCCGCATCCGGGAGAAGAGCCGGGTGCCCATCATCATGCTGACCGCCCGCACCGCCGAGGAGGACCGGGTGGAGGGCCTCGAGATGGGCGCCGACGACTACCTCACCAAGCCGTTCAGCCCCCGTGAGCTGGTGGCGCGGGTCAAGGCCATCCTCCGCCGGACCGGCGAGGCGCCCCCGGAGACCGCGACGGCCGCTCCGGTGGCGCCGGTCGAGATGCCCACCGCAGCCCCTGTACCTGCGCCGCCGTCCGCCCCGGGAGTCCTGCGCCACGGTCCCCTGGCGCTCGACCCCGACCGCCACGAGGTGCGGGTCGCGGGAGAGCCAGTGCGGCTGACGCTCAAAGAATTCGCCCTGCTGGAGATGCTGATGAACCACCCGGGCCGGGTCTATTCCCGAGAAACCCTGCTGGACCGAGTCTGGGGCTATGAGTTCGACGGCGACACGCGCACGGTGGACGTGCACGTGCGCCGCCTGCGCCAGAAGATCGAGTCGGACCCGGCGCACCCGGCGCTGATCGAGACGGTCCACGGCGTTGGCTACCGGCTCAGGGAGCAGGTTTGAGATGCGCCTGCTGCACCGGCTGAGCCGGTCGTACCTGCTGCTCATCCTCCTCACGCTGGCCCTGGTCGGCCTGGCCAACCTCTCCACCGTCCGCCAGTTCTTTGGCCGGGAACTCGCCGCCGACCTCGACGCCCGGCTGGCGCTCACGGCGAACGCCCTCACCGGGCCGCTCGTCGCCGGGGAACGTGGCGCGGCGCTGGGGCGCCGGGTGGCGGAGTTGGCCGGCCTCGCCCGTGCCCGAATCACCGTCGTCGCCCTTGACGGAACCGTGCTGGCCGACTCTGAAGCCAACCCGGCGCGGATGGACAATCACGCGGGACGTCCCGAGGTGCGACAGGCCTTGGATGCCGGCCGGGGGCACGCCACCCGCCGGAGCGACACCTTCAGCACCCCGATGCTGTACGCCGCGCAGCTCGTGCGCGACCCCGCCGGTCACCGGCTGGCGGTGGTCCGCCTCGCCCTGCCGGTCACCCAGCGCGACGCCCTCCTGAGCCGTTTGGCAGTCAACCTTCTGCTGGTCGCGCTGGCGGGAAGCCTCCTCTCGGCGGGCGCCGGCTACCTGCTCGCCCGCAGCCTGACTCGCCCCGTGGCGGAGATGAGCCGCGTGGCGAAGCGGATGGCCGCCGGCGACCTGGAGGCGCGGGTCTACGCCGGCCAGGCCGGAGAACTCGGTGAGCTGGCCGAAGCGCTGAACGGCCTGGCGCGGGAGTTCACCGCCATGCTGCACCAGACCGACCGCCAGCGCCGGGAGGTTGAGGCGGTGCTGCGGAGCCTCTCGGAAGTGGTGATCGCGACCGACCCGGCCGGCCGGATCGTGCTCTTCAACGCAGCGGCCGAACGCGCCTTCGCCGTGGAGGAGGCCCAGGCGCTGGGGCAGCCGGTCCTGGCGGTGGCCCGGCTCTCGGGCCTGGCCGAGGGTTTCGCCGACGTGCTCTCCGGGCGCCCCGCCGAGGTGCGGGAGATCGCCATGCTCACGCCCGAGGCGCGGGTCTACGAAGCCCACCTGGCGCCGGTCTTGCGGCCGGAGGGCGGCGTCGGCGGCGCCGTGGCGGTTCTCCACGACGTGACCGACCTGCGCCGGTTGGAGCAGATGCGGAGCGAATTCGTCGCCAACGTCTCCCACGAACTCCGGACGCCGCTCACCTCCCTTCAGGGGTTCGTCGAAACGCTCCAGGACGGAGCGGCCGACGAACCGGCGACCCGTGCCCGCTTCCTCGACATCATCGCCGGCGAGACGACCCGGCTGACCCAGCTCGTCGAAGACTTGCTGGAACTTTCCCGGCTCGAATCGGGGCGGCTCGACCTCCGCCGCCGCCCCGTGGCCCTCTCCGCGCTGGTCGACCGGACCGTGAGCTTCTACGCCGCGCTCGCCGCCGCCCGGCAAGTCGCCCTTGCCGTTCAGTTACCTCCGGATCTCCCGCCGGTGCCTGGCGACGACGACCTGCTCGAACAGGTGCTCCGCAACCTGGTCGACAATGCGATCAAGTACACACCGGACGGTGGGCGGGTCTGCATCAAGGCGGCGCTGGCGGAGACCGGCGGACGGCAGGAAGTGGTGGTGCAGGTGGCCGACACCGGCCCCGGAATCGCCCCCGAACATCTGCCCCGCCTCTTCGAGCGGTTCTACCGGGTGGACCGGGCCCGCTCCCGCGCCCTGGGCGGCACCGGCCTCGGCCTCGCCATCGTCAAACACATCGTCGAACGCCATGGAGGCCGGGTGTGGGTGGAAAGCGCGCCCGGACAGGGTTCGACCTTCTCTTTCGCGCTGCCGCTCGCCTGAGCCCGTAACAAAAACTTAACCTCGTCGCAAAGCCGGGGAAACATCGCCCAGGTAGCCTGGAAGTGAGAGAACGCGGTGAGGAGGCTGGGCATGGCAGGATTGACTGGGCGCCGCGCCCGCGGGCGCCAGGGCGAGTGGGTCGTCGAACGCCTGCTGGCTGCTGCCGCCCTGCTGGCGGCCGTCGCCGTCGCGGTGATCGGCCTCTTCGTGCTCGTCCGGGGCCTGCCGGTCCTCCTCTCCTTCGGGCCCTGGCGCTTCGTCGCCTCTTCGCAGTGGCAGCCCGAGCAAGGTCTCTTCGGCGTCTTCCCGATGATCGTCGGCAGCCTGGCCGTCACCCTGGGTTCCCTGGTGGTGGCCGTCCCGCTGGGGGTCGGAATGGCCGCTTTCCTGGCCGAACTCGCGCCGCCCCCCCTGGCCCGGGCCCTCCGCCCCGCCGTCGACCTGCTCGCCGGCATCCCGTCGGTGGTCTACGGTTTCGTAGGCCTTGCGGTGCTCGTGCCGTTCCTGCGCGACACCTTCGGCGGTCCGGGTTTCTCGGTGCTGGCCGGCGCGCTGCTCCTCGGCGTCATGGTGCTGCCCACTATCGTCGCGGTCTCCGAGGACGCCATCCGCGCCGTCCCCCGCGACTACCGTTCCGGCTCACTGGCTTTGGGCGCCACCGAGTGGCAGACCCTCACTCGGGTGGTGCTCCCCGCCGCCCGGGCGGGCATCGTCGCCGGGATCGTGCTGGGGATGGGCCGGGCGATCGGCGAGACGATGGCGGTCCTCATGGTGACCGGCAACGTCACCCACCTGGCCAATTCGCTGCTGGCGCCGACCCGTACCCTCACCGCCAGCATCGCGTTGGAGATGGGCTACGCCTCAGGCAGGCATCAGGAGGCGCTCTTCGCCACCGGGATCATCCTTTTCGTGGTCATCATCGCCTTGAACTCCCTCGCCCTGCTGGCCCGGCGGAAGGAGGCCGACCTGTGAGCCGCCGCACCTTCGCCAAACGCCACACCGGCGCCCGGGTGGCCGACCTGGCCGGGAAAACCCTGCTGTCCCTCGCGGCCGCCGTCACGGTCGCCGTCCTCCTGGCGCTCCTCTTCTATGTGCTGGCCAAGGGGCTGCCGCACCTCTCCTGGGACTTCCTCACCCAGATGCCGCGCCGGATGGGCCGGCAGGGCGGCATTTACCCGACCATCATCGGCACGATTTACCTGGCCGGCGTCGCCCTGGCCCTGGCTGCTCCCGTTGGCGTCGCCGCCGCCGTCTACCTGGCCGAGTACGCCCGGCCCAGCCGCTTCACACGGCTGCTCCGGTTCGGCACCGAGACCCTGGCCGGCGTACCCTCGGTCATCTTCGGCCTCTTCGGCTTCGTCGCGTTCGTAATCTTGCTGAAGCTCGGCTGGTCGGTTCTGTCGGGCGGTCTGACGCTGGCCCTGATGATCCTCCCCACGGTGATCCGCACCTCCGAGGAGGCCATCCGGGCGGTGCCCCGCTCGTACCGCGAGGGCAGCCTGGCCCTGGGCGCCACCAAGTGGCAAACCACCTGGCGGGTGGTCCTCCCGTCGGCGCTCCCAGGCATCCTGACCGGCCTTCTTCTGGGGCTCGGCCGGGCGGTGGGCGAAACCGCCGCCGTGCTGCTGACCGCCGGCAGTTCGCTGGGCGTCCCGGTCTCTCCACTCGACCCGGCCCGGACCATGTCGATCCACCTGTACATCCTGGCGGTCGAGGGGATCTCCCTGGAGCGGGCCTATGCCACCGCCGCCGTCCTGATCCTGACCATTCTCGCCCTCAACCTCTTCGCCACCGGCGTCGTGCGACGCCTGACGCCGAAAGGAGGAACAATGTGACCAGCGAGCGGACCGCCTTTACGATCCGTGATCTGACCATCGCCTATTCCGGAAGGCCGGCCATCAAGGGAGTCTCCCTCGATTTGCCCGCGCAGGCGGTGACGGCCTTCATCGGCCCCTCCGGCTGCGGCAAGTCGACCTTCCTCCGGGCGCTCAACCGGATGAACGACCTCATCCCCGGCGTGACCACTCAAGGCCAAGTGGCCTTGGAGGGCGAAGATATTTACGCCCCCGGCGTGGATGTGGTAAACTTGCGGAAACGAGTGGGGATGGTCTTCCAGCGGCCCAATCCCTTCCCGATGTCCATCTTCGACAACGTGGCGTACGGACCGCGAGTCCACGGCCTGACCAACCGCGACACGCTGGCGGGGATCGTCGAGCGGAGCCTCACCGCCGCCGCCCTGTGGGATGAGGTCAAGGACCGCCTGCACAAGCCGGCGCTCGCCCTCTCCGGCGGGCAGCAGCAGCGACTCTGTATCGCCCGGCTCCTGGCGGTCGAGTCGGAAGTTCTGCTGATGGATGAACCGTGCTCCGCGCTGGACCCAATTTCCACCGCCAAAGTCGAGGACCTAGTAGACGAGCTGAAGAAGAACTACACAATCATCATGGTGACGCACAACATGCAGCAGGCCGGGCGCGTCTCCGACCGCACGGCGTTCTTCCTGAACGGCGAGTTGGTCGAGTTCGGAAGGACCGCCGAAATCTTCGAGAGCCCCCGTGACCGCCGCACCGAAGACTACATCACCGGGCGTTTCGGCTGATCCCGGCCAAAGCCCCGGGTTATCGGGCAGAGAAAGAAGGATTGTCATGACCCGCACCTCCTTCCATCAGGACCTGGAACAGCTCCAGCAGAACCTGCTGCGCATGGGGAGCCTGGTCGAGACCGCCATCCACGACGCGGTGGAGTCGCTCCGCGTGCAGGATCTGGCCATGGCGGAACGGGTCCTCCGGGAGGACGACGCCATCGACCGGCTCGAGTCGGAGCTGGAAACGGAATGCATGCGGCTCTTCGCTCTCCAACAGCCGCTCGCCCGCGACCTGCGGATCATCGGCACGGTCCTGAAGATCATCACCGATCTGGAACGGATGGGCGACGAGGCGTCCAACATCGCTGAAATAACTCTGCGCATCGGCGACCAACCGCTCATCAAGCCGCTCATCGACATCCCGCGGATGGCCGAGCTGACCAAGAACATGGTGCGGCGGGCGCTCGATGCGTTCGTCCGGCGCGACGTGGAACTGGCCGTTGAGGTCCGCCGGAGCGACGACGCAGTCGATGAGATGTACGCCGCCCTAAACGACGAACTCGTCGGCATGACGATGCGTTTCCAGTCCATGCGCCAGGCCAACCAGGCCATTCAGTTGCTCATGGCGGCCCGCCACCTCGAGCGGATCGCCGACCACGCCACCAACCTCGCCGAACGGGTGGTCTACATGGTGACGGGCCACGTGGTGAGCCACCAGTCGCCCATGGCCAACGTGCCACAAGGCGAGGCCGAGTGAGCCGTGAGCGACGCGCCCGCGCCAGAAACACGCCACGACGGGCCGCTCGTCCACGCCCTGCTCTTCCTCACCGTGCTCTGCTGGGGCATGGCTTTCGTCTTCATCAAGCAGGGCCTGCGTGAACTCACCCCGGTCGAACTCACGCTTCTCCGCTTCGGCCTGGCCGGCGCCGCTTTCGCCCTCTACCTGCTCTTCGTCCCCTCCGCCCGCGTGCCCGTCCGGCGGGAAGACTGGGGGCGCTTCCTGCTCCTCGGCTTCCTGGGAGTTCCCGGCTACCACCTCGCCCTCAACTTCGGCGAGCAGTGGATCTCCGCCTCGTCGGCCAGCCTGATCATCGCCCTGAACCCGATCGTAACCGCCCTGCTCTCCGCCTGGCTCGTCCAAGAGCGTCCCGGGTGGCGCAGCGCGGCAGGCATCCTGCTCGCCGTGGGCGGCCTTCTCCTGGTGCTGCGGGCCCAGGGCGGACCGCTCTTCTCCTTCACCTCCAAGCTGGGCGCCGGCCTGACTCTCTTCGCGGCAATCGACTGGTCGTTCTACACCGTGCTGGCCAAGCCGCTCTTCAAGCACTACCCGTCGGCCACGGTGACGGCTTACGCCACCATCGCCGGCACAATCTTCCTGCTGCCGCTGCTGCGCCCCGCCTTCCTGTGGAAGCTCCCAACCCTCTCAACCGGCACCTGGGGCGCCCTGCTCTTCCTGAGCCTCCTCTCCGCCTTCTTCGGCTACCTCGCCTGGTACTTCGCCCTGGCGCGCCGCGACGCAGCCCAGGTGGCTGTGTACATCTACCTGAACCCGCTCATCGCGGTGCTTGGCTCCCGGTTCGTCCTGGCAGAGCCGCTCACTCTTCCCCTCCTGTCCGGCGGCGCGCTGATCCTTGCCGGCGTGGCGGTCGCGCAGCAGGCCGGCGCCGCCAGCCCCAAATCCATAGGCAAAAACTTGGCTTCGCGGGCAGGAAAACCCGGCCTTTCCTGAGAAACCCTGCCTTGGAGGTGTTAGTCCCCATGGGCAGGGTTCTGGTGTTCTCGCTCCTGGCAATCCTATCGCTGGCCCCCGCGGTGCAGGCGTTCGAGGTCATCCCCAACGAGCACTGGGCCGCCTCGGCCGTTGATCAACTGCACGGCGAAGGCGTCTTGATCGGGTATCCCGACGGCACGTTCAAGGGGGCCCAACCAGCCACCCGCTATGAACTCGCCATCGCCCTCAAGCGTCTCGAGACGCTCGTACAAGGACTTGTCGCAGCCAAGACCGCTTCGTACACGACGGCGGTAGCAGCTACCAATCCGGCTCCGCTGGCGCCGGCCCCTCCGGTCGCCCCGGCTCCACCCGCTCCGGCCGCGCCCGAACCGGTCGACCTCGGCCCCCTGAATCAGGAGATCGCCCGGCTCAAGGACGCCGCAACTCTGTTGGCGGAAGGGCAGAGGGTTTCCCTGGCCAACGACGACCGGCACGACAAGGCCCTCGCCGATCTTGCCGCAACCGTCGCCAACCTGGAGAAGTCCGTCAAGGCCGGTGAGGTGAACCTCGCCGACCTGCAGAAACAGTTGTCCGCCGTCAACGACAGGCTGGCGGCGCTCGAGAGAAGCGTGCAGGGCCTGCAGGCGGCCGACCAGAACTTCCTGACCGCCGAGAAGGCCAAGCCGCTCATCCAGAGCGAGACGGCCGACCTCCGGGATCAGCTGAAGAAGCTTCAGGAAGAGAACTCCGCGCTCCGGGCCGAGAGCGCCAAGCAGAAGGACTCCCTCACCCGCCTCTACTGGATCCTCGCCGGGGTCGGAATCCTCGCGGTCGCGAAGTAGCCACCGGTACGCGCCACAAGAGAACCACCATCCAGGAAGGCACCCATCGCCAGGAGGGGTGCCTTCTTCATCTTCCGCCACCGCTTTCCCGGAGGAGCCTCCGCCGGCCGGGCCGAAAAGGTTTGCGAGGAGGCGACTCTGATGCATACGAAGCAAAGCTCCATGCACCCGACGAAGCAGAGCCCCCTGCGCCTGATCCTGCTGGCCGCCGCCCTGCTGCCCTCGCTGGCCGGCCCGCCGGTCCTGGCCGCCTCGACCCAGGTGCTCCGCGTTCCCACCGCCGACGTGCTCCCCTTCGGCAAGGTGGCGTTGGAAGCCGCGCTGCCAGCCGTCGGTTCGCTCGAGAAGGTGGAGGTCGGCCTGCCCGCCGGATTCCAGGCGTCGCTGGCCATCCCAGGGACCGGACTTGACCAGGGAGCGACGCTCGACGTCAAATACCGCCCGGTGGAAGGGACCCTCCTGACCCCGGCCATCGCGGCCGGTGCGACGTACAACACGGCCAAGAAGTCGGTGTCGCCCTATGCGGCGGTGACCAAGGGCATCCTGGGCGCCAAGGTGACGCTCGGCGCCCACCTCGACGAGCTGGCCAACGGTGCGGCCGAACCGGTCTTCGGCGCCCTCGACCTGGGCCTCTTTGGCCCGCTCCACGTCCTGGCCGAGCGCGACCACGGCACCACCCGCCTGGGCGCGTCGGTCAGCCTGCTGAACACCGAGGTCAAGGCGTACGTCGAGGGTGACCGCACGATGCTGGTCGGACGGGTGACGCTGCCCTTCTGAGTAAGGCAAGGGCGCCGGTGTCGACCGGCGCCCGTTTCCCCTTGGTTTGACATTCGCTTGGCTTGACCCGGGCGCTAGCTGCGCGCCCGCTGCATCAGTTCGTCTACGGAGACATCCCACGCCTTCAGCGACCGGACGTGGTTGGAGAGGGCGCGCTCGATGCGCCGCTCCAGTTGGCTCAGCTGCCCTTGCAGGCTCAGATCGACCATCCGGGAGCCGATTTGGACCACCATGCCGGCGAGGACCGCCGGGTCCACTTCGTTGACCACTTCGACCGTCCGGTGAACCATCTCCTGCAGGCGCCCGCGCAGGTATTCCGTGAGTTCCGGCGTCAGAGGCTGCGCCGTCTTGACCAGCGCCTTCAGCGGTTCACCTTCCCGGGGCCGGGCGCCCCCGGCCCCAACCGGGCGACGTATGGTACGAAAACGCCCTTTGGCCTCCGCACTGCGGCGCCATTTCTCAACCACCGGTGTACCCCTCCCCTGCCTTCGGGCAACCCTCACCCGGAGGCAACTGATTCCCCTCCATTCTCTGTTTCTTCCGACACTTCAATTCTCCTCCAGAAATAAGGGAAATATTGGCTATTGAATTTGGACGCTGCCCGGGGCGGGGCTGCTGCCCTTGGCCAGCTTGCGCAGCAACCGTTCGTGGCGATGCCTCAGTTCGGCCAGGGCGGCGGAGGCCTGCCGGCCGTAGAGCTGCGCCCGGCGCCGGACCAGGGCCAGGGCGCGTTCCGTGCACTCCCGGGCCCGGTCGAGGCTGGCGAACCGGTGTTCGTAGAGTTTGGCGAGTTCGACCAAGGCCTCAAGCGACTCATATTCGTCGGCGAGCCGCAAGAGGCTCTCCTCGGCCGCCCGGTAATCGCCCTGCCGTTTCGCTATGGCGGCCAGCCGATAAAGAGCCTCCCGGCAACCGGCGCCGCCGGCCGCCGCCTCACGGTAGCAGCAGGCCGCCACCGCCTCCTCCCCTTCCCGCTCGTAGAAGCGGCCGACGGCCAGCAGGTCTTCCGGTGCGGCCCGGCTCCCCGGATACGCCAGCCGGTGGCCGACCGCCGCCGTCAGGGAGACCAGCGACAGCAGGTCGAGGAGGTTGTGCTCGAGCACGGGGACGAGCGGCCGGGCATCGCCGGTGCGGAGGTAGTTGAAGTAGAGGCCGGGGATGAGCTCGCCGGGGACATCGTCGTGCCGGGGCGCGGCCAGGATCGCCCCTTCGAGGTTGCCCAGGCGGCAACTGCCGAGGCGCTGCCGCCAGAGGTTCCAGGAAGGATAGAGCAGGTCGACGTGCGCGACCGCCGGCAGGTGGGACCTGAGGCGGGCGCAGGTGAACCGGGTCTCGAGCAGGGGCCAGTCGAACCGCCGTCCGTTGAAGGTCACCAGGTAGGGGAAGGGCCGCAGGGCCTCGCCGACCGCCCATAGCAGCGCCGTTTCCTCGCCGTGATGGCGGAGGAAGTACTGGTGGAGAAGGAACTCCTCGCCGGAGAAATGGCCGAACCCGACGAGGAAGACATAGGTCCCGGTGCCCCCGGAAAGCCCCGTCGTCTCCGTGTCGAGAAAGATGGCCCGCCGGAAGTCGAGGCCGGGAAGCCGCGGACGGGCGAGCCGCCCCCCCACCTCCGGGGGGACGCTGAGCGCATCGGCGAGCGCGTGGCAGCCCTGGCAGTGCTCCACCGGGAAACGGATCACCCGGTGGAAGCAGCGGCCGAAGGGTGTCTCCACTTCCTCGCCCGGCACCAGGTCCGCGAGGTCGAACCGCGGCCCGGCCACCGGGGAGGAGGCCGCCGCCGCAGGCTCGCCCCGGCTCTGGACGACCGGACGCGGCGGGCTTCCGCCGGCGGCCGGTTCAGCCGCCGGCAGATCGCTCCCCAGCGCCCGGCTCTCTTTCAGCGCGGCAAGGCGCTCCTTCAGGCTCAGCATCGCTCGAGCAGCCGCAGCGCCGCCGCCTTGCCGCCCGGGCCGACCTCCTGGGCCGGGCCGACGCACGAAGGGCACCCGCCGGTGCAACCGCACCCGGCGATGAGCTGCCGGGCCGAGGCCAAGAGGTCGCGGCAACTGGCGTAGAGTTTCTCCGAGAGCCCGACACCCCCCGGCACACTGTCGTAGAGGAAGATGGTGGGGCGCCGGGTGAACGACGACTTGACCTGGCAAGCCACGTGAAGGTCGTGGGGGTCGGAGAGCAGGTAGAGCGGCGCCACGCTCATGAGCACGTTGGCGAGGCCCACCAAGGCCCCCTGCAGTTCGTCGCCCCGGTACTCGGCCTCGAGTTCCGGGGGGAAGCTCAGCCAGAAGGCCGTGGTGTGCATCTCCTGCTCGGGAAGGTGGATCTCGCCCCACCCCAGGTTCTCGTGGGTGTGCAGCTTGATCTTCTTGAACATCGTGGTGAGCGCATTGACCTGGACTTCGCCCCAGGCCCGGCGGGTGGGCTCCCCTGCCCCGGCCCCCGGGGAAAGCTCCTCCTCCTGGGCCACGTCGAGCACCTTCAGGTTTACCGAGAGGCTCGCGTCGGTGTAATAGTCCACGTCGACCCGCCGGGCATAGGCCTTGCAGTTCTCATAGTCCAGGCGCTCGATCTGGTACTGCTCCCCCCCGTGCAGGTAGATCGCCTGCTCGTGGATGAGCATCGGCGCGGCGAACCGGTCGACCTCCCCGATGACCCGGGGCGACTCGGCCCGGGTCAGGTCGATCACGACGAAGTTCTCGCGGGCCGCCGATCGCAGGGAGATGTCCTCCGCGGGGAAGCTGTCCTGCATCCAGTACCACCGGCCGCCTACGTGATGGAGGACCTTGTTCTCCGCCAGGAACTCGAGCACCTCAGCGGTGGTCTCCACCCCGAACGTCTCCCCGTCTTCGAACGGCAGTTCGAAAGCTGCGCACTTGAGGTGCGAGATCAGGATGGGCAGGTTGTCGGGATTGACGAACGCCTCTTCCGGGGCGCGGCCGAAGAAGTAGTCGGGATGGGTGATGAGATACTGGTCGAGCGGGTTGGAGCTGGCCACGAAGACGGCGAGCGAGGTGCCGGTGCGCCGGCCGGCCCGCCCCGCCTGCTGCCAGGTGGAGGCGATGGAACCGGGGTAGCCGACCAGCACGGCCGCTTCGAGCGAGCCGATGTCGATGCCCAGCTCAAGCGCGTTGGTCGCCACCACCCCCCGGATGCTCCCGTTGCGCAGGCCCTGTTCGATGGCGCGCCGTTCGAGCGGCAGATAGCCGCCCCGGTAGCCGCGGATCCGGCCGGCCTCCCGCTTCCCCACCGCTTCCTGCAGGTACATCAGGAGCACCTCCACCGCCACCCGGCTCCGGGCGAAGACGATGGTGGAGATGTCGTTCTTCAAAAGCTCGGCCGCCCAGCGCTTCGCCTCCAGCAAGGAACTGCGCCGGATGCCCAGTTCCTTGTTGACGACCGGCGGGTTGTGGAAGATGATGTGCCGTTCACCCGCCGGGGCCCCGTTGTCGTCCACCAGTTCCGCCGGCCCGCCGATGAGCCGTTCGGCCAGCTCCCGGGGGTTGGCGATCGTCGCCGAGCAGCAGATGAAGGTGGGGTCGGTGCCATAAAACCGGCAGATGCGCCGCAGGCGCCGGATGAGGTTGGCCAGGTGCGAACCGAAGACGCCCCGGTAGGTGTGGACCTCGTCGATCACCACGTACTTCAGGTTCTCGAAGAGCTTGACCCACTTGGTGTGGTGCGGCAGGATTCCTGAGTGGAGCATGTCGGGGTTGGTCACCACGATGTGCCCGGCCTGGCGGATGGCCTGGCGGGCTGAAGGCGCCGTGTCGCCGTCGTAAGTGAAGGTCTTGATGTCCTCCCCCAGCGCCGTGACGAGATCGTGCAGTTCCGAGACCTGGTCTTGCGAGAGAGCCTTGGTCGGGAAGAGGTAAAGGCTGCGGGCGGACGGGTCGGCGAGCACCGACTGCAGCACCGGCAGGTTGTAGCAGAGGGTCTTCCCCGACGCCGTCGGGGTCACGACGACCACGTTGCGTCCGGCCAGCGCGTGGCGGAGGGCCTCGGCCTGGTGGCAGTAGAGCCGGTGAATCCCGCGCTTTCCGAGCACCTGGGGCAGGCGCGGGTCTATCCCCTCAGGCCACTCGCCGTACCTCGCCGGCCGGGCCGGCAGCACCTTCCACTCCGTGATGCCGCCCTCCCGTCCGAGCGCCTCGGCCAGGGCGCCGCGGGCGGTCAGCCGGTCCAAGAACTGCTGGAGGTTCACCGGACCTCCCCCCTTCGTACCGAATAAATATTCGCCATCAGGGGCGCCGCCCCTCCGGGTCGGTGCCGCAGAAATCCTGTTCTGATTCGCGCCGCCCGCGTGGTATAATTACCTGGACAGACAAATAGTTCCCGGGGAGCTGGGCAAGCCGGCTGAGAGGGCAGTCACGTTCACTGCCGACCCGTAACCTGATCTGGGTAATGCCAGCGTAGGAAGGAATCCCCTTTTTGGCGCCGCACCCAGGCAGGGTTGCGGCGCCGTTCGTCCGGCCGCCGGGAGCCGAAACGAGGAGGCCGACCATGAACCGCATCCCGACCCGGACCATCACCGAAACCGGACTCGCCCTCGCCCTGGCCGCCGTGCTCCACTTCGTGAGGATCTTCGAAGCTCCCCAAGGCGGATCCGTCTCCCTGGAGATGCTGCCTCTCTTCTTCCTCGCGCTCCGCCGCGGCCCGTCCACCGGCATCCTCGCCGGCGTCCTCTTCGGTTTCCTCAACCTGTTGCTGAAGGCCTACGTGGTCGCGCCCATCCAGTTCCTGCTCGACTACCCCATCGCCTTCGGGGTGCTGGGGGTCGCCGGCTGGTTCGCCGCCCAGCGTCCTGACGGGCAGGTGAAGGTCACGGTCGCCGGGGCGCTGGCCGGAGTGGGGCTCGGCTCGCTGCTGCGCCTCGTGGCGCACGTCCTCTCGGGCGTGGTCTACTTCGCCAGTTACGCGCCGAAGGGGCAGAACGTCTGGGTTTACTCCCTCCTGTACAATGCCGGCTACCTGGTCCCTGAGGCGCTGATCACCGCCGCCGTGATGTGGTACTTCGCCACCCGGCCGAGCGTCTTCGGGCTGGGCGTGCGCTAGACGCCCGCCCGGGGACCCCACTTCTGCCGCAGCTTGCTCAGGAAACGCTCCTCGCTGATGATGGCCCGGCCGTGGATGCCCTGTCCCAGCAGCGTCTCCCCGGCCGTGGCCCGCACGGCGAACTTAAGCCAACGCCCGTCGACCTCCAGGAGTTCCGCGGTGGCCACCACTTCGGCGCCGGCCGGACAGGCCTCGAGGTGGTCGACCTCCACCCTGGTCCCCACGGTGGTCTCCCCCGCCCGCAGGAACGGCGCGACCGCGCCGAGCGCCGCCCCTTCCATGAGGGCGATCATGTGCGGCGTCGAAAAGACGTCCAGCCCCCCCGACCCGTAGGTCGAGGCGAGGTGCTCCCGGCGCACCGTTTGCCGCAACTCACCTTTGACGCCCGGCGCAAGGCCCGGGCGTTCGTCGTTGGTCATGGCTCTCCCTCCCAGCTAGTCCAAGTATACCACGCCCGCCAGGCTTCTCCCCTCTTCAAGGCTTCTAACCTCGACCTTAATCTTTTTAATTCCGATGTTGACATTCTTAATTGGCGGAGTTATCCTTTGGTTGTAAACCACACCAGGGAGTGATGCGCGTGACGAAAGCGGCGCCGAGCCGGTGCCCGGTTTGCCAGGCCGAACTGGAAGTCAAGCGCCTTGAGTGTCCCAGTTGCGGGACGGGCATCGACGGGCGGTTCGGGCTCTGCAAGTTCTGCCGGCTGGCCCCGGAACACCGCGAGTTCATGGAGGTCTTCCTCGTGGCCCGCGGCAACATCAAGGAGGTCGAGCGCTTGCTCGGCATCTCCTACCCCACCGTGCGGGGCAAACTCAACGCCCTGCTTCAAGCCAGCGGCTACCCCGGCGAGCCGGGCGAGACGCCCGGCCCACCGACGGACGCCACCGACCCCCGGCAGCGCAAGGAAGTTCTGGAAGCCATAAGCCGCGGCGAACTGAGCGTC
>JBLNBQ010000003.1:0-4036 GCA_050260095.1 Chitinophagales bacterium | reverse complement strand
GCAGACCTTGTCGGGGCCGGACTGCTCGCCGAGCTTCGGCCGGCGTGCCTGGAGCAGCATCTCGATGAGCGCCTGAAAATCGTCGCCTTCGAAGCCGAAGAGGTAGTTGTTCACCTGCTTCTGATACTCCGCTCGTTCAGTGACCACCAGCCCGCCTTCGCCCACCAGCCGGGTAAACTCCCGCCGGCCCAGGCAAGTCCCGTCGGCGCCCCTCACGTCGAAGTCGCGGCCCAGCCGCTGGCCCTTGAGGAGCAGAAAGCCCCACCAGTCTGCGATCGGCCGGGAGGCAGTTCGCGAGGCGGCGACGCCCATCCCGACGGTGAGGAACCGGTCTTCCTGCGGGTGGTAGAACTCCAGCGCTAGGTAGCCCGTCCTGGCCTCGTAGCGGAAGGCTTCCGGGTTGCCCGCCTCGGCGTCCTCGGCGCCCAAGAGGTAATACTGGAGAAACCGGTCACGGCTTTGCGATGGGTCGAGCCGGGCCGGGTCAGTCCGTCCGTCGAGCAGCATGGGAAGCACAAGGGATAAGAGCGACGACTTTCCGCCGGCGTTCTGCCCCGTCAAGGCCAACCGGCCGTGGGCGAAGCCCAGCTCCTGATCGCGCCAGTGCCACCAGTCGCGCAGGATCAGCCGCTCCGGCCGCCAGCCTTGGGGGCCACCCGGGATGCTGCGCCGCTTCTCCTCCAGTTCCTGCTCGAAATGCTGCCAGAGGTCCATGCTTGTCCTCCTGTCAGAAGAGGGTAGCCTGCTGCGGCCCGCAATCCGGCCCCGCTGGCTTCTCCTCTTCGGCCGGTGTCCCCTGCTCATCCTTCTTCTCATCCGCCCGGGTCAGCCGATAACGCCCTTGGATCGCCGCCGCGGTCGGCAACAGGTGGCACAGCGCAAAACGATCCGGCCCCCGCAGCAGACCGGTTCGGCGCATCTCGGCCAACACGGCCCTGACCAGATCACCCAGCGAGAGACTCCCCAGTTCGGCGCCCCAGAAGCGCCGGTACTCGCTCCGCAGGCCAGAGAGCAGGTCATGCAGCTCCCCTGCGGGTATGGCTACCGCCCCCTCACTGTCTACGGCCCAGCGTCCCTCCTCGACTCCCTGCCGGCACCGCTGGAGCAGGAGCAGAATGGGATGGTAAAGGTAGCGGGTGTGCCGCTCCTCCTCCGCCACGCCTGGCTCCGGGTACAGATCCAAGAGGAGCGCCCCGGCATGCCGGGCGGTTGTAGTCCGCCAGAGACGGGCGTAGTCACGGCCGCACTCCAGTTGCCAGCCCAAGGTCGTTTCCAGGTCGCGGTGAACTTCTTCCTGCCGCTCCGCCAACACGGTAAACGCCTCCGGATCATCGCCCCGCCAAAAGACGGGACCCAATAAGAGCGCCCGCCAGGCCCGGTTGAGCGGCGGAACAGGCTCACCGCTGGGCGGCGCCGTGCGGCTCCCTGGCTCTCCAGCCCCGATGGTCTCTAGGGCCTCCTGCGAATAGTTGGCCAAGAGGCGCGGGCCGCTCTCGGCAAACTCGTACATCACTTCCGCCGTCTCACCGAAGGTCTCCTGCCCAGCCACCCACCGGTCGGTGTCCCCGTCCCTCAGAATGAGCCCGCCCAGGTCGACGAGGAACTGCAGGGCCTGTACCAGCGCCTCCCGGTGAGCCCGCTCCGCAAGCCGAAAACGGCCTTCGGCGACCGCAGCGATGCGCTCGGCCAGTTCGGAGATGACGAACCAGTCGCGGGCGCTGGTGGTCATCGTCTCGGCGAACCAGAGGACCCAGCAGAGGCAGGCGTAGGCCATCTGGCTCTTAAGCCGCGGCAGCCCGCGTTCCGGCATGGCCAGTGACGGCATACGTTCCAGCCGGAAGAGTCCCCGCCCGGTCAGGATGCGCCACTGGGGCCGTTCGCCAAACCAGGCCTTAAGATACCTCTCGTGTAGGACGATGCGGCGATAGGCCTCTGGCTCGTCCGACCGGCTGATCACGGGGCGGTCGAGCAGATCCTGCAAGGCGAGTTTCCGCTGTTCAGCGGGGCCCGGCGTGCTCAACGCTCTCCCCCCTTATGCAGGCGGAGGATGACGTGCGGCAGCACCATTACGCCGTCCGACCCAACCAGCGCCCCCAGGGAAGCCTCCGGGTCAACTGTGGCCGAGACGCTCCAGTTGCGGTAACCCACGCCGGCCGCACCCTGCTGGGAAAGCGCCTTGTAAAGGAGGCGAAGGAGCAGTTGGCGCTGCCTTGGCTCATTCAACGTCAAGGCGCCCAAGTCGAGCGTGCCCTCCGGGCCAAAGAGTTCCGAAAGCTCCTGAGCCGCCCGCTCCCGCTCGGCCGTGGCGGCCACCATCCGTGCCAGAGCCTCGCCACTCCGGTCTGCGGTCACCTCGGATTTCTGGCGCTCCCTCGCCCCGCGGCGGATGGAATGGAGCGTCACCGTCACCGGCGCAACCTTCCAAGCTGGAAGATCGACCGGTGGCGGGGCTTCTCCCCGCCAGTGAAGCGGAAGAGTCGCGGCAAAGGCCACCTGCGCCAGCGCCTCGGCGTGGGCGAGGCTTGGCGCAGTGGCGAAGCGACGGGCCAGGTCAAGCAGCGTCTGCTCCCGGATCGAGCCACCGAAGTGCTGCTCCGAGAGGCGACGGGCATGCCGGGTGATCTCGGTCACCCAACCCTGCGCCCGTTCCAGAAGGACATCGACGTCCCCCTGCTCGCCGAAGTACCGCACCAGCGCCCAAATCTCCCGGAGGAACCGCTCCTTTTGCCGACCGAAGTCCGGCCGGGAACCATCCGCTCGGATCTGCTCCACCTCAACGGAGGCGAGGGCCTCGGCCATCGCCTCGGCTTGCGGAGCCAAGGCATAAAGCAGGGCCCGCAACTGCTCGCGCCGGTCGAAGAGCCGGCGGGCGTAATCGGAGAGGTAGCGGGCGATCAGGTCTCGGTACTCCAGAAACGCGGCATAGTCCAAGACTTCCCGCGGCCGGTGGCGAGGCAAATCGTCGAGGTACTCCCGGATGCGGCGGGAGAAGCCGGAGAATGCCTCATAGACTGCGGACCAGTGGCGATAAGTCTCCTGCCTCGACTCCGGCCGCCGGTGACCATCCTGTTCAAGCCAGGCCATCAGCTCCCGCACCCGCTGCACCAGGAGATCGAGGGCGGCGGGGTCGAGCGCGGCGGCCTGCTCCCCTTCCTCAAACTCAACCCGCATCTCTTCCAAGCGCAGGGCGAGGCGGCTGGCCTGGTAGACCCGGGGCTTCTGGCGCAGCTCCCGCAGATTGGCGGGCTTGCTCTGCTCGGGTAGCGGGGTAATCAGGCCCCACTTCTCCAACTGGTCGAGGTGGCGGCGGCAGTCGGCGTCGTCGTACGGCAGATACTCGCGCACGAAGGCGAGCAGTTCGTCGGTGCGAACGTAACTCACGTGGCTCTGGAAACGCTCATAGAAACAGCGCATGAGCAGGCGGTAGTAGGGGCCAGGCCCGTCGCCATTGCCCACCAAGTAGTTAGCCTCAGGCATTTCGGCGGTTACAGGACGGCGCTGAGCCACGGAGTCACCTCTCCGTTTACCGGAAAGTGCGGATAAGGGGCAATCGGTTCATATTTCAGCCCCGGAGTTTGGGCTTCCTGCTGGGGATGAGAGGGCATGGCAGGAACAGTTAGCCCGAGTTTTGACCGAGAACGTCTAGCTTCTGTCGGAATTCGGCCAGCATCGCCTCGGTGATGAAACATGGGCTGGATGTCCTGATGGCCTCGGTAGCCTTCATGGCCTCATCGTGGGGGAGCACTCCGCGTCTGACAGGCAACAACACCGTCTGCAACCCCCGGACGCCCCTGTGTGTTCGTCAACCGAATTTTGAGCCACCGGTGGTCCAAAATTCGCCCGGCGTTGACAGTGGAAAGCCACCTGGCATCATGCTACTCCACTCTCATAGTTCCCCTTGCCTGACCGTCGGGCTTTGAACCTTACCAACTCTCCGGGGCTCGACTCCTCCCTTGGCACTAGTGGTCTATGCGCTCTTGTTCGTCTCTCCGAACTCCCACTGCCGGCCGTTACTGACGAACAAGTTCTAGCCTGT
>JBLNBQ010000002.1:0-12717 GCA_050260095.1 Chitinophagales bacterium | reverse complement strand
CCCCACGTCGTCGACCCGAAGCATCCCGGGGCGATCGACACCATCGTGCACCTCGGCGATTTCTGGGACGAGGCGGCGATGCGGCAGGAGCGGGAGGCGATCGTGGCGGCCACCCGCGAGGTGGGGCGCCTCTTCCGGTGCGCCTACCGGTACCTCGCGGCGGCCAAGACGTTCCACGACCAGTGGGAGGCGGCCTACGTCGACTCGGGGGCGGTGGACTTCGCCGGGCTGAACCGGGTGGCCGAGGCGCTCTCCGCCGAACTGCTCGCCGGCCGCCCGAGCCTGGCCCGCCTCGGCCGGGAGCGCCACCTCTTCGCCAGCGCCATCACCTACGAAGGCCTGAAGCACCACTTCGACAGCCTCTTCCGCGTGGTGCCCCACCGGGTCATCGTCGTCGGCCCTCCGGGCACCGGCAAGACCACCTTCGTCCAGCGCCTGGCGGATCTGGCCGTCTTCAAAGGGTACGACGTCTGGGTCTTCCACGACGCCCTCGACCCGTCGCGCCTCGACCACCTGATCCTGCCCGGCCTCGGCATCGCCGTGATCAACGGGGCCGAGCCGCACCCGTACCCGGCCCGGGAGGGCGACCGGGTCGTCGACACCGAGGAATTCCTTCAGTCGCTGCGCCTGCTGCCGTTCAAGGGCGAACTGGAGACGGCCCGCGCCTTCTACGACGAGGCGATGACCACCGCCATCGACCACCTGCACCGGGCCAAGGAGGTCCACGACGAGCTGGAGCGGCACTACGTCCCGCACATGGACTTCCGGGCCATCGAGCGGCGCCAAAGCGAACTTCTGGAGCACATCCTCGCCGCCGAGCCGACGGCGTAAGGAGGGCGGCGGGCTGGAAGCCAGCCCAGCGAGTCGTCCCCGTCTGGAGCCAGCTTGGAGGAGTTGACTTGAGCTGGCGGAAGTATTCTATCTACTGGCTCTCGGACGGGGGGTTCTAGTTCGTTGTCACCTCTACTCCGCCGGATGGCCGTCGCAGGGGCGGCCGTCCTTCTCGTCGCCCTGGCCATCGCTTGGTACCGGTACGTCTTTCCCCGGCCGCCCCGGGTTGAGCTTCCGTCCCGTCCGGTGGTGCTCCACCCCGGGGAGCGCATCATGATCTTCGCACCGCACAGCGACGACGAGACGCTGGGCGCGGGCGGCCTGATCCAGCGCGCCCTGAAGACGGGAGCCATCGTCCGGGTGGTGCTGATTACCAACGGCGACGGTTTCACCCTGGCGGCGGAAGACGAGTTCAACTCCGTCCGCCTCACCCCCGAACGCTACATCCAGTTCGCCTACATTCGGCAGGGCGAAAGCCTGGCCGCCCTCGAGTCGCTGGGGCTCCCGGCCGGCAACGTCACCTTCCTGGGCTTCCCCGACCGGGGCACCCCCGACGAGTGGGAGTACCACTGGCGGCGGAGCGACCCCTATACCTCGCGCTACACCCGGCTCAGCCACTCGCCGTACCGCAACAGCTACGTGAAGGACGCCCCGTTCTGCGGCGCGGCGTTGGCCTCCGAACTCCGGTCGCTCCTGGATGAGTTCAAACCCGACACGATCGTCCTGCCGCATCCGAACGACATGCACCCCGACCACTGGGGCACCTACAACTTCGTCATGTACGCCCTGGCCCAACTCGAGGCGCCGAACGGCCGGCGCAACCTCTTCGAGCGGCAGCCGCGCCTGCTCCACTATCTCGTGCACCGCGGGAACTGGCCCGCGCCCAAGGGCTACCTGCCCCGGGCCGAACTGGTTCCTCCCGCCCCGCTCCTGCACGTCGGCACTTCATGGCGCGCCTTCCCGCTCGACCGGCAGGAGGCCGAAGAGAAGCACCGGGCGATCCTGCGCTACCGTTCCCAGGTGCAGGTGATGCGCCGCTACCTGCTCTCCTTCGCCCGCAGCAACGATCTTTTCGGCGTGCTGCCCCCGCCGCCGACCCTCACGAGCATCGCCCAGCCGGTCATCGTCGACCCGACCGAGGATACCGTAGGCCGGGAGATGGAAGGCGGGGCCGACCTCGAACAAGTGGAACTCTGGGAGAAAGGCGGGTACGTCTACCTCCGCCTGAGCACCCGGGCGAAACCCACCCTCGCGAGCAGCTATCTCGTCCACGTCCACGCGCTGCCCGCCGCGCTCGACGACCCGCCGCTGGCCACGGATATCCGGCTGCGCTGGGTGAGGGGACGCCTGGAGGCCTTCACCAGGCCCGCGCCGGGCAAGCCATCCCGCAGCGCCGGGCTCCCGGTGCAGACTGCGGGCCGGACCGTCACCGTTCGGTTGCCCCGCGGGGTCGTTGGTCCCTGGCACCGGCTCTTCGTCGCCGCCGAAAGCTACACGGGCGCCTTGCGGGTCGACCGGACGGCTTGGCGCTACGTGGTCGCCCAATAGTCTGGAGTGCAGGAGGACACACGACATGCAGAACACGGCCGCACAGGACTTGACTTCGTTCGCCATCTCGGTCGAAGAGAACGGCGCCGCTTTCTACCGGGCCGCAGCAGAGAGGAGCCCCAACCCCGAGACGGCCCAGGTGTTCCGGCGGCTCGCCGAAGACGAGGACGAGCACGCGCGGCACTTCCGCCAGTTGCGCCAGAGCGGCCCCCCGCCCCTTTCCCCGGAGGTCGCCCGCTACCTGACCGCCCTGCTGCAGGCGCCGGAGAGCCTCTTCCTCTCGCTCGCGGAGGCGGCGACGGCCGGCGATGCCCGGGCAGCCCTCGCCCTGGCCATCCAGGCGGAAAAGGATTCAATCCTGCTTTACCAGGAGCTCTACGAAGTGACCAAAGACGAAGCGGAGCGGAAGCACCTGGCGAACCTGCTCCGGGCGGAGAAACTGCATCTCCTCGAGTTGCAGGACCTGCTGAACGGAGAGGGTTGAGGATCCGGCGACCAGCCGCCGGCGCCGCGCTGCCAACCGGGCCGCTCAGCTCCGGGCGGGATTGCGCAGGAGGGCCTCGACCTCGCCCAGCAGGGTGTCGACGCTCGTGGCCGGCCCCAGTATGCGTTCGAAGGCCAGTTTGACCCGCTCGGGCGCGTACGGCTTCACGATGAAGTCCTTGGCCCCGCTGCGGATGGCGTCCACCACCATCGCCTGTTGGCCCATCGCCGAAACCATGATTATCTTGGCGTGCGGGTCCGTCGCCATGATCCGCTTCACCGCGCCGAGGCCGTCGAGCACCGGCATGGTGATGTCCATGGTGACCAGGTCGGGCCGCAGCAGAGAATAGAGTTCGACCGCCTCTTCGCCGTTGGCGGCCTGTCCGACCACCTGGTGTCCCATCTCTTTGATCAGGTTCGAGAGCACCTTGCGCATGAAGAGCGCATCGTCGCAGACCAGAATGGACGCCAAAGCGACCCCTCCCCCCACGGGCCACCCCTGATTACGATCTTCCAGGAGTCAACCTCTCCTTCGGCACCCACCGCGTCTTTCCTGCCTCCCGGCAGGCTTGCGAGCCGACATCTGCGCCCGGCGCACGGCCAATACTACCCTCCGGGAGGCGAAGCCATGACCAGACGGTGGAACGTGAAGGTCGCGGTCTACCCCGACCGCCGGGCGCTTCAGAACGACCAGCCGCTCCGGACCGTGGAGGTACCGGTGGAGCACGACCACCAGCACGCGGCGATGGCCGAGGCCGAGATGGAGGTGAGAGAGCTTCTCGAAGGCATCGAGGGACGGGAATACGAGGTCGCGGCCGTGGGGGTCGATACGCTCGACGAAAAGGAGAGTTGGTAGACCGCCGGACAGGCTGACTCCCTCCGGTTTCTGGCTCGCACCAGGGCGGGCCTGCCCGTCTGGCTTCGCAGCGAGGACTCGGCCTGTGCCGGCTCGGCGGTGATGGGCGCTCCAAGGAGGGAGCGCTCGTTTCACCCGTGGCCGTTGACAACCCGGCGGGCTGCGTAGTAGCCTAGTGATTGGAGGATGAGCATATAGGCGGAAACTAATCCTGGGGCAAGGTGGTGGTGGAAAATGGACGCCATTCCGGGCGATAGTCCTTGGTACCGTTCGTCCGCTTCAAACGGCCATGTTCCCGCCGCCGGTGCAGCCAGGGTTTAGGACCAGCCAGGGCTGGTTCTCTTGCGCCCCCAGACTGTGCCCCCGGCCGTGAACGGCCGGGGCTTTTCAGTCACTTGGGGGAGGTGACCGCGATGTCCATCGTGCCTGAGATTCACGCCAGCCGCCTCTTGGAGAAGACGGTCGTCGACCGGCTCGGCAAGCGCCTGGGGAAAGTCACCGACATCCTGGTCGAGCCGGGCGAAGAGTTCCCCCGGGTCGCCGGCCTCGAAGTCACCAGCAAGCACGGCACGCGCCGCCAGATACCCTGGACTCTGATCCAGGTTCTCGTCCGGCAGTACCTTTCCCTCTCCGTCACCAAAGACGAAGCCACCCGGGAGGCGGTTCTCCCCGAGAACCTGCTCTACTTGAAGCGCGACCTCCTCGACAAGCAGATCGTCGATCTCAACGGCCTCAAGGTGCGGCGGATCAACGACATCAAGCTGGCCGAGGTCGCCGGCGTGCTGCGGCTGGTCGCCGTCGAGGTGGGCTTGCGGGGTCTGCTGCGCCGCCTGGGGCTGCGCCGGCTGGTCCACTTCATCGAAAAGACCGTGGCCAAGCCGATCCCCGACTTCTTCATCTCCTGGGGCGCCGTGGAGCCGATCAGCAGCGCCCCGCACCAGGTGAAACTGGCCGTGCCCTATGAGCGCCTGTCCAAACTCCACCCGGCCGACCTCGCCGACATCCTGGAAGCGCTCAACCGGCCGGAGCGGGCCGCCGTCCTCTCCGCCCTCGACGTGGAGACCGCCGCCGAGACCCTGCAGGAGATGGAACCCGACGCCCAGGCCGACGTGCTGGAGGAGATGGGGGGCGAACGGGCCTCCGACATCCTGGAGTCGATGCCGGCCGACGAAGCCGCCGACATCCTGGGTGAACTCCCCGAACACCGGGCCCAACAGCTCCTTGAGCAGATGGAGGACGAGGAGGCCGAGGACGTCCGTGAGCTCCTCGAATACGAGGAGGACACCGCGGGCCGCCTGATGACCACCGACGTGCTCTCCTTCCGGGAGACGCAAACCGCCGCCGAGACCATCGAGGCGCTCCGCCAGCTCAAGCCCGACCCCGATACCGCCTACTACCTCTACGTCGTCGACGGGGAGGATCACCTGCTCGGCGTGGTCTCCCTGCGCGACCTGGTGGTGGCCGAGCCGGAGCAGCCCCTCTGGGCCATCATGGACCCTCACGTCCTCTTCGTGAAGGAAGACGCCGACAAGAACGAGGTGGCCGAGGTCATGACCAAGTACGACCTGCTGGCAATCCCGGTGGTCGACGCCGAACAGAAGCTGGAAGGGCTCGCCCTCATCCACGACGTCGTCGACGACGTCTATCTCTCGGGGCGCAAGCGCCGGCACGCCTAGGAGGACCGGATGGCGAACTTCTGGAAAAAGCTGAAAGCCAACCGCCGCCTGCAGACGCTGGCCATCGCGCTCGCCGTGATCGGCCCGGGCCTCGTCACGGCCAACGCCGACAACGACGCCGGCGGCATCACCACCTACGCGTCGGTCGGCGCGGCCTACGGCTACGAGATGCTCTGGGGTCTCCTGCTCATCACCATCTCGCTCGGCATCGTGCAGGAGATGTCGGCCCGGATGGGCGCCGTCACCGGCAAGGGCCTCTCCGACCTGATTCGGGAGGAGTTCGGCGTCAAGTGGACGTTCATCGCCATGCTGACCCTGCTCTTCTCCAACATGGCCACCACCGCCGCCGAATTCGCCGGCATCGCCGCCTCCATGGAGATCTTCGGCCTCTCCCGGTACATCGCCGTGCCGGCCGCCGGGATCATCCTCTGGCTCGCCGTGGTGAAGGGCAGCTACAAGCAGCTCGAGAAGTTCTTCCTCGCCCTCTCCCTCGTCTTCGCCACCTACATCATCTCCGGCTTCCTGGCCAAACCGGAGTGGCCCGTCGTCTTCCGTTCCCTCTTCGTGCCGAGCTTCCGGTGGGAGCCCAAGTTCGTCATCCTCTTCATCGGCCTGATCGGCACCACCATCACCCCTTGGATGCAGTTCTACCTGCAGTCGTCGGTGGTGGATAAGGGCATCTCGGCGAAGGAGTACAAGTGGGAGCGGCTCGACGTCCTCTTCGGGGCCTTCGTGACCGACTTCGTCTCGTTCTTCATCATCGTCTCCACCGCTGCGACCCTGCACCGGCACGGGGTGCTGGTCGAGACGGCGAAAGACGCGGCCCTGGCCCTGAAACCGCTGGCCGGAACCTACGCGACCTACCTCTTCGCCCTCGGCCTCTTCGGCGCTTCCGTGCTGGCGGCGGCGATCCTCCCCCTCTCGACCGCCTACGCCATCTGCGAGGCCTTCGGGTGGGAGTCCAGCGTCGACCGGCGGCTAAGCGAGGCCCCCGTCTTTTTCGGCCTCTTCTCCTTCCTCATGCTCTTCGGGATGGTCGTCGTGCTCCTCCCCGGCCTCTCGCTGGTCAAGATCATGCTCTTCGCCCAGATCGTCTGCGGCATCCTGGTGCCGATCATCATGGTCTTCCAGCTCAAGCTGATCAACAACCGGCGCCTCATGGGCGACTACGTCAACGGCCGGGTCTATAACGCCATCACCTGGGTGACCGTCGGCTTCATTGTCCTCCTGACCATCCTGCTCCTGGTCTTCTCCATCTTCCCGGAGTTGTGGAAGTAGGGAATCCAGCGTTCAGAAGCCGACTTCTGGCAGGCCTACGGTGGGCGAGCCCTCCCCTTGGGGATGCGTCCGACAGGGCAGGCCCGGTGATCACACCTGCCTACGTCCCCCGGGTCACCCCAGCCCGCTGGGTCAGCCCCCGCAGCCAGTACCCCGGCAGGCTCTGGCCCAGTTTACCGGCCATGCCCTGGTAGGTCTCCCGGCCCTGCAGGATGTCGGCCACGCGGCTGAAGAGCCCCGGATGGCGGAAGACAGGGCGGTTGAGCAGGCCCGGCAACTTCAGGAAGAGCCGGCCCAGGAGGAAGGCGTAGCGCAGGTCGGTGCCGAAGGCGGCCTCGCACCGGCCAGCGTAGGCCGATAGGTCAGGCGCGTCCGGCGCACGCTGAAGAGCCTCCATGGCGCACTCCCCCGCCAGGCGTCCGGAGATCAGGGCATACCGGATGCCTTCCCCGGTGAAGGGGTCGGCCACGCCGGCCGCATCGCCGGCCAGCAGGATCCGTCCGGCCCTCACGGTGTGCCGCCGCCCGCCCAGCGGGAGCACGGCGCCGCGCACCCGCTCCGGTTCGGGCAACCCCGCCGCGGCCAGGAAAGACGAAAAGTGGTGCCGCAGGCTGGTCAGGCCGGGCGATAGACTCCCCAACCCCACGTTGAGCCCGGTCGCCGTCGGGAAGATCCAGGTGTAGCCACCGGGCACATCGCCGTACCTCACCTCGAGCCCGTGCTCAAAGAAGGCCTCGTGGGCCTCGGGCCGAAGGTTGAGTTCGGCCACCTGGCAAACGCCCAGATCGGCCCGGCGGAAGGCCGGCCGCACGGCGCGGGCCACCCGGCTCTGCGCCCCGTCGGCGCCGATCACTACCCGGGCCTCGACCGGACCCCGGCTGGTCCGCAGCGTGACGCCCTCCCGCCCCTGGCGAACCTCCTCCACCCTGACGCCGTGCCGCACCTCCGCACCGGCCGCCCGGGCCCGGGAGAGGAGATAGTCGTCGAAGGCCGCGCGTCGCACCACGGCCACCACCGGTTCGTCCCGGTTCACGGTGACCGAGAGTTCCGCGTAACGAGGCCGGATGGAGCGGCAAAGCCGGCCCAGCACTTCCGGAGGCGCAGGCTGTCCGGTGGCAGCCAGTTCCGCCAGTGCGGCAGCGGTCACCCCGCCGGCGCACGGCTTGAAGCGGGGAAACTGCTCTGCCTCGAGCAAGAGCACGGCGCCGCCGGCTTGGGCTGCTGCCCGCGCCGCGGCCGAACCCGCCGGACCGCCCCCGACCACCACGACATCCCACGTGCGCACCCGGCATCCCTCCGGCCCTATTATGCGCCGGGGCTGGGGCTTCCACCGGGCCTCCCGCCCCCGCCCGCCGGCAACAGGCGGCAGAGGAGGTCGCGGTGTTCATCAATCCGCTCGAGCAGGTGAAGGACCGCGTCGGTCTCCGCCTCCACCCGGGCCAGCAGGGCCTTGACCTCCTCTTCCGCCTTCACGTTCACCTGATAGTCGAGTTCGGCTCGGAGGCGGGCGACAGCCGCTTCCCGGTTTTGGGCGACCACGGACTGGACCAGAACGAACTCCAGCTGCCGACGGTCTTCGCCGCCTGGTCGGCCACCCGGTCGCCGAAATGGCCTACAGCCGGGCGGGGCCGGGCAGCGCCGGGAAGAACTGCGCTCGGAAGTAGACCTTCGGATCGCGATGCCCGTTGACGGGCAGCGCCACCCCCAGCCGAGCCTCGAACGGGAGGATGCCGTAGAAGAGGTTGGTGTGCGTCCTGATCTCCCCGCCCCAGCTGGCCTCGCTCGCCGCCGCGCTCCCGCCGCTCACGCGCCCTGCATCCACGAAAAGGGCCCCCTCTACCTGGTTCAGGAAGAGGGGCAGCTCCCGCGGCCCCACCTCCGGGAAGAGGTGGAGAGGGAAGACTTCGGCCGTGGCGGACCAGCCCTGCGGGCCGGCGGCCGTGCCGGAGGCAACGCCCCGGACGGGGAAAGCCTCGCCGTTGCCGAGACTGAGCTGCTTCCCCCCGTCGGCGGCGCCCCCGCGGGCCACCAGGCGCAAGACCGGCAGGTCGCGGCGGCTCCACAGTCCGCCCCAGGTCAGCAGCGTGGCCTGCCCGGTCTCGCCGGCCCCAAGGTCATGGCTGTACGCCAACACCGCCTGCTGGGTGAGCGCCGCGGCGCCCCAGCCGCGGGTCCAGGTGGTGGACGCCGCGAAGCCGCCGGCCCAGTTGGACGCCGCGCCGCTCTCCCCCGTCTCCTCCGAGGCCAGCAGGGAGAACTCGCGGCTGCGGGTCACGCCCGGCCGGACCCAGGTGAGGCTCGCCTCCCGGCCCGCTTCGTCCCAGCGCAGGCTGGCCACCGGGCCCGCCACGCCGACGGCGTGCGACAGGGAGAGATCGACGACCGGCGCCCAGCCGGCGGAGGGATCGACTCCGGCCTCAAGGAAGTAGGAGGTTCGCCCGAGCGGGTCGGTGCCGCCGGTCATGATCCCAGGCGCCCAGCGGTCGTCCCGGGTGGCGACCAGGGTGGGGAACCAGAAGGCCGGCGCCAGGCCCGGCCAGGGCGAATACGGCTTCACGGTCGCCGCGGTGGACCCGGGCAAAGTTGCAGGAGTCGCCGGGCGAACGGGCTCACGTGCGGGCGCCACCGCCGCCACGCCGCCGGGAGAAGCGACCGGCCGCCACGCCGCGGCATCCAGGGCCATCCGGCGCAGGTCGTAGCCGCCCGCCCCGTACTGCAGGAAGACCAGCGTCCGCCCGTCGGGGCTGGGCGTCGGGTCGAACGCGCCGGTCACTACGTTGGTCACCTGGTAGAGCTGGCCAGCCCCCACGTCCCAAGCGTAAAGGTTGGGCACGCCGCTGCGCTCCGAATCGAAGAACAGGTACCGCCCGTCGGGCGACCAGGCGGCGTTGCGGTCGAGCGCCGGGTCGGTCCAGAGCCGGACGGGCGATCCCCCGCCGGCGTCGACCAGCGCCAGGTCCCAGGTGCCGTGCTCCGGCTTGTAGGCCACGGCCAGCTGGCGTCCGTCGGGCGACCAGGCCGGGGCAGCGAACTCGGCGAGGCCCTCGCCTTCGCTCAGCACCGACGCGCGCCCCGTCTCCACGTCCAACACCTCGAGGCGTGAGCGGCCGTCTTCGAGCGAGACGAAGGCCACCTGCCGTCCGTCGGGCGACCAGGCGGGATCGAACGCCCGCTCGCCGGTGGTGAGCCGCCGTTCCCGGCCGGTCTTCAGGTCGTAAGCATAGAGATCCGACCGGACTTCCGTCCGGTTCACGTAGTCCGCCTTGCCGTACGCGATCCGCTCTCCATCCGGCGACCAGGCCAGAGTGGTGTTCTCGAGCACCGCCCCCTGGACCAGCAGTTGGTGGCGCCCGTCGGACCGCCGCACCCAGAGCCCGCCGGTCTGCGCCGGGCCCTCTGCGACGTAGGCGAGGGTCTGCCCGTCGGGCGAGAAGGCTGCCGCATGGTGGCTAAAGCCCTCGGTGGTCAGCGGCTCGGACGCGGTCAAACCTTGCGACGACAGCGCGGCTGCCTGCCGCCAGCTCCGCTCGGCCAAGTCGGCCTGCCAGGCCTGCCACAGCGCGGACAGGTCCTGCCCGAAAACCTCCTTCACCATGAGCCCCAGCGCCGGGCGGTCGCCGCGGCTGAAACGGAGGTTGAACTCCCGCAGCTTCGCGGCGCCGAACCGCCCCTCCAGGTAGTTCAGGAAGGCCGACCCGTACAGGTAAACCCCGCCGGCCGGAACCCACTCCCGCCATTCGTACTCCCCCAGCGCCTGGTCGAGCCGGAGCAGCTTGCCTTCGAGCGCGGCGGTCCGCAGGTACATCTCGTACATCGGAGAATCACCCCGCCCCCAGGCGGTGTGCCGGGTCTCCATGACCACGGCCAGGCCCTCGATGAAAGCGAAGCTCTGCATGCCGTTGGGCGCGCTGAGGAGCGGCACCCGTCCGAACAGGCGCCCGGCGGCGCGGGAGAAACCGTCGTTCATGTCCAGATGGATGATGTGAGCGTACTCGTGCGTGATGACGAACCGCAGCCAATCCTCGCTCCCGGTGATGCCCGAACGGTAGTTCCCGGTGCCCGGCGGCGCCAGGAGGATGGTGACGGTGGGCCGGTAGATCACCGACGCATAGCCGTTGGTGAGATCGCTGCCGTCGTCCAGCACCAGGTCGGTCCGGCCGGCCGGCGCATACCCGAAGTCCTGGGCCAGCACCGGGTGAACCTCCTCGGCGATGCGGGCCGCCTTCTCAGCCAAGGCCTGGTGTTCGGCCGTGAAGTGGACCCTGAAGTGCGGCGTCTCCAGGGTGAGCCACCGGGCCGGCGGCGCGGCGCCGGCGCAGGCCGTCAGGAGAAGCGACAGGGTCGCTGCGAACAGTGTGACCTTGAGACAGCGCGTTTGCATGGGCGAACCCCCCTCGATCCTTGTGACGGGAAGACATTCGGGAATAGGCTGGCCGGCGCCTGCAGGAATAATCCAGGCGAGCCAGGAAAAGGATTTCACCATGAACACCGCACATCCCTGGCGGGAGGCCGAGGCGCATCTCTCGGCCGTCGACCCGGTCATGGCCCGGCTGATCGCAGAGCGGGGTCCCTGCACTCTCGGGCCCGACGACGATCTCTTCGGCTCCCTGTGCGACTCCATCATCGGGCAGCAGATTTCGCCCAAGGCCGCCGACTCGATCGCCCGTCGCGTCCGGGCGCTCTTCCCCGGTGGTCACCCGGTCCCCGGCCGGTTGGCCGAGCTGGATCAGGAGTTGCTCCGGTCCGCCGGCCTCTCCCCGCAGAAGCAGCGTTACCTGAAGGACCTGGCCGCCAAATGCCAGGACGGCACCATCCGCCTGGCCTCCCTGCGCGACCTGCCGGCGGCCGAGATCGAACGCGAACTCCTGGCGGTGCAGGGGATCGGCCCGTGGACGGTCACCATGTTCCTCATCTTCGCCCTGAACCGCCCCGACGTGCTACCCGTGGGCGACCTGGGCCTGCGGAAAGGCGCCCAGCTGGCCTACGGTCTTCCCGAACTGCCCGGACCGGCGGAACTCAGGCGCCTGGCCCAGCCCTGGCACCCCTATGCCACGATCGCGTCCTGGTACCTCTGGCGAGCGCTGGACAACAAATAGGACAGGCCCTCCAACTTCAACTTCGCCCTGCCTGCGCTCGCCGGGGGAGAGTCGTAACCCGACTTTTCGCCAACTATGCCGGTGAGCCCCGGGCAGGTGAACTCGCTGGGCAACTTCGTCTGGCCGTTCATGGTCCTCTTCCTCACCGACCGGTTGGGCCTCCCGTCACCCACCGGGGCCGCGGCGGGCTCGGCGATGAGGGGCGGCCTGTGGCTCCGGGAGCGGGCGGCAGGGGCGAGCGTGGCGGTTGACTCGCGACCAAGCGCGGGTTAGACTGGAAGAAACCTGATCGGAGGCGCCGCCATGACTCCGCCCGCCGCCCTCTCTCCCCTCGCCCTGGCCCACCTCGCCAGCGTATACCTGGTCTGGGGCTCAACCTACCTGGCCATCCGCTTCGGTGTCGCCGTCTGGCCGCCGTTCGTGCTGGGGACGGTCCGGTTCCTGGTGGCCGGGCTCGGGATGCTGGCCGCCGCCAAAATCTTGGGCCACAAACTGGCGCTCGACCGGCGCAGCGCGGTGACCTGCCTTATCACGGGGTTCTTCCTCTTCGTCTTCGGCAACGGAGCGGTCCTCCTGGCCGAGCAGACGACCTCTTCCGGGCTGGTGGCGATTCTGATCGCCACCACGCCCATCTGGATGACGCTGGCCGCCTGGCTCTTGGGCACCGGCCGGCGCCCCTCGCTTCGGGTCGTCCTCTCCTTCGTCCTCGGCCTTTCCGGCGTCGGCGCACTGGTGGTGAACGGCGGCACGGTCACGCCCCCCAATGTGCTGCTCCTGATGCTGGGCTCCGCGGTCTGGGCCAGCGCCTCCGTGTGGATGGCCAAACGCGACCCGCAGGGTTCGCTCCTGGTCCGCTCAGCCTACGAGATGCTGGCCGGCGGCGCCGGTTTCCTCGCCCTGGCCTTGGGGCACGGCGACCTCGCCCGCCTCGGCCCGGCCATGCTGGCGC
>JBLNBQ010000001.1:0-11987 GCA_050260095.1 Chitinophagales bacterium | reverse complement strand
ACCCAGGGCAGCCAGGGCCGAAGCCGCCGCGGCCAAGGCGCCGGGGTCGCCGAACCCGCCGCTCTTCGGCACCACCCCGAGCCCCGGGAAGCTCCCCCCGACCAGGGTGCCGAGAGGAACCGCCGGGCAGAACTCCCGCTTCACTGCGATGGCCTGCGCTCCCAAGGCCCGGCAGACGGCCCGGGCCGTATCGCCGCCGGTCAGCACGAGGCCCGCGGTGGCAGGCGCTGCGGCCAGCGCCGCCGCGCCGATCTCCCCGAGCGCCGCCGCCAGCAGGTGGCTGAGCTCGGTGCGGACGGGCGTGGTGAAGGAGAGATGGATGGCGACGCTGCGACCCGCTGCCAGCTCCCTGGCGGCCCGCGCCGCAACCTCCGCCAACGCGCCGGGCGCCCGGGCACTCAGCAACTCCTCCGGCTCCACCGGCATCAAAACCGCACCGGTAGCCGCAAACGCCTCCACCTGGGCGACGGTCACCTTCGACCGGCTGCCGGCCAGCACCAGTACGGGCCGGTGGGTAGCAGCCCGATCGGGCTCGTTGGCCCCGGCCACGGCCCCGACGGCTGTGGCAAAGCGCACCGCAAGCGCCCGCCCCAAGCCAGCCGCACCGCAGCCGAGCAGGGAACGGTCCTCCCACAGCAGTTCGGCCAAAAGCTCGAGGTGGCGGTCGGTCGTCGCGTCGCACACGACCACCGTCGCGCCGACGGCCGATAGCCGGTCCACCTCAGCGCGCACGGCCGGCAGACCGCCCATATACAACCGCAAGGGCAGATGCCCCACCCGGCGGCGACTGGTTTCCGTGAGAAGGGTCGGCAGGTGCGATTCGGTGACCGGCGTCACCGGATCCAGCGCCGTCTCGGTCTCGGCCACCGGCACCCCCCTTACCAGGTGGTATCCCCCCGCGGTCAGGCGCCCGTTGGCCGGGAAGGCCGGCGCCACCAGCGCCGCCCGGGCGCCCACGGCGTCCATGACCGCGTCGAGTTCGGGGCCGAGGTGTCCCCGCAGCACCGAGTCGACCTTCTTGTAGAACCGCGTCGCTCCCAGCCGCCGGGAGAGCTCGGCGCCCGCCCCCGCAGCCGCCCCCGCCTCAGCATCGGAAAGCCGCCGGCTGTCGCTGTCGACCGCCACCGCCCGGGTCCCTTCCGGCAGCGCCAAGTCGCCGAAGACCACCAGGCTGGGCAATCCCAGCCCGGCGAACTGCACAGCGGTGTCGCCCGCCCCGGTGAGGTCGTCGGCAATGATCCCGAATCGTTCGTCCATCTGTCGTTCATTCATACGTGATTAGTTTGTGCCAGGGCTTTTCATTCCTGCCAGGCGCGACGGAGATTCGGGACAGGCGCTCCCAATCATTCCCAGTTATGTCCCGTTAATTCCAGAACTCGTCCGGTTCATGACGTCTGTGGAGGGTATTGCCATTCAAACGGTTACCTTGAAAGGAAGTGGACCCGCGCTGTCGCCAAGCGGGGACTCAAAAGGAGGGATTTGGCTAATGGCCAGTACAGACCAGGAACTGTTTGACCGAATCGTCCACTACCTCGGACTGTCGGCCGAGACGACCCGGCGCGGCTTTCTCAAGGCCACCCTGGGCACGGCGGTCGGCCTCTCAGTCATCGGCACGCTCGCCCGGAAGGCGGGCACGGCCCCCCTGGTGATCCTCGAGAACGCCCAGGGCGTGCTGGTGGCAGACCCCACCCGCTGCACCGGCTGCAAGCGCTGTGAACTGGCGTGCAGCGAGTACAACGACGGCAAGGCTTCCCCGTCTCTCGCCCGGATCAAGGTCTCCCGCAACTACAACTTCGGCCCGCGCGGCCAGCAGGCTGGCATGGAGCGGTCGGCCGGCGAGTTCGGCAACTTCCGGCTCATCCAGGACACCTGCAAGCAGTGCCCCCACCCCGTTCCCTGCGCCACCGCTTGCCCGAACGACGCCATCGTCATGGACGAGAAGACCGGCGCCCGGGTGGTCGACCCGGAGAAGTGCAAGGGCTGCAAGATCTGCCAGCGCGCCTGCCCGTGGGATATGATGACCTTCGACCCCGAAGCCGGGAAGGCGACGAAGTGCTTCCTCTGTGGCGGCAAGCCGCAGTGCGTCGAGGCCTGCCCCACCATGGCGCTCCTCTACGTCTCCTGGCGCGACCTGACGAAGGCGGTGCCCATCCGCCAGGCCGGGTTGCCCGCGGCGAAGGACTTTGCATCGGCCGGCTGCGACAGCTGCCACTGAGAGGAGGTAAGCACGAATGGCAACGTATGGCGGATGGACAGGTAAAACCCTCCGCGTGAACCTCACCACCGGCAACATCACGGTGGAAGATACGATCGCCAAGTACAAGGACTACCTCGGCGGCACGGGCGTCGCCTACAAGGTGCTCTGGGACGAGGTCCCGGCCGGCACCAAGGGCTTCGACGAAGCCAACAAGATCATCTTCGGGGTGGGCCCGCTGACCGGAACCGGCGCGCCCTGCGGCGGCCGCACCTCCATCACCACCATCTTCCCGACCACCTACCCGGTGGAGTCGGTCGGCACCGGCCACATGGGCGGGCACTGGGGCGCCGAACTCAAGTACGCCGGCTGGGACAACGTCATCATCGAGGGCAAATCGCCAAAACCGGTCTACCTTGCGATCATGGACGACAAGGTGGAGATCCGCGACGCCGCCCACCTCTGGGGCAACGGCATCTACCGGGCGACCGAGGCGATCTGCCAGGAGATGGGCCCCGAGACGCAGGTGGCCGCCATCGGCCAGGCCGGCGAGAACATGGTCCGGATGTCGGTCGTGATCAACAGCAACTCGCACTCGGCCGGCGGCGTCGGCGGCGTGATGGGTTCCAAGAAGCTCAAGGCCATCGCCGTCCGGGGCACCGGGTCGGTCAAGATCGCCGCGGACAAGAAGGCCTGGAAGGAACTGAACCAGTACTGCCTCTCGCTCCTTGGCGCCAACAACCAGCACGTCGTGCCGTCCACCCCGCAGCCCTGGGCGGAGTACTCCTCGCCGGGCGTCCGCTGGACCTCCCGCAAGGGCCTCTACTGGGGCGCGGCCAACCCGCCGGTCGAGACCGGCGAGTGCCGTCCGGAGGACCTCAACCGGATGGGCTTCCGGACCATGAAGGCCATCATGGACCTGGGCCCGATCGCCGAGAAGTTCACCGTCCGCATGGGCGGCTGCCCGTCGTGCCCGATCCGCTGCCACATCCACGTCGACGTGCCGTCGGTCGAGGCCAAGTACGGCGTGAGCCGATACGCCGCCAACACCTGCGTCGGGTGGGGCGGCAAGAGCTGGTTCAAGTCCTTCCCCGATGAGATGACGGGGCTGGAGGCCAACGTCCTCGGCAAGCACCTGGCCGACGACTACGGCGTCTGGTGCAACTACGGCCAGCTCCAGCGCGACTTCAAGTACCTGTATGAGTCTGGCCTAATCAAGAAGAACGTCCCGGAGAAGGAGTACAAGTCGATCCCGTTCGACAAGTTCGAGAAGGGCGATCCCGAGTTCCTGCTCGACATCTACCGGCGGATCGCGTTCAAGGAAGGCGAACTCGGCACGATGCTGGGCGAAGGCTCCGGGCGCCACGCCGAGAAGTGGCACTTCCCTAAGGAGTACTTCGAGGACCACAACATCCTCTATTGGGGCAAGGGCACCACGAAGCACCACGCGCACGAGAACGGCGGCCAGGTCGGCCTTTTGGTCAACCTCCCGTACAACCGCGACGCGCAGAACCACGCCCACTCCAACTTCCTGGCCTGCGGCCTGCCGACGCCGGTGCAGAAGAAGATCGCCGCCAAGTGGTGGGGCGCCGAGGCCATCGACCCGGCGAACAACTACACCCCGATGAACCGCGCCAAGGCCAAGTACGCCGTCTTCGCCGTGGTCCGCAAGGAGCTGTACGACTCCCTGACGCTCTGCGGCTGGATGTGGCCGCTGATCCCCTCGCCGCTGAAGTCCCGGAACTACGAGGGCGACATCACGCTGGAGGCGCAGTTCTACAGCCTGGCGACCGGCGACCAGAAGTCCATGGAGGAGTTGGACCGGGTCGGCGAACGGCTCTTCAACCTCCACCGGGCGCTCACCATCCGCGACTGGGGCACGGTCGAGATGCGGGAGAAGCACGACACGGTGCCGGAGTGGGCCTTCAACTGGCCGGAAGACAAGGCGCCCTTCACGCCGGGCCATTACAAGATGGATAAGGCCGACACGGAAGTGGCGAAGGACATGTTCTACGAGGAACTCGGCTGGGATAAGAAGACCGGCGCCCCGACCCGGGCCACCCTGGAGCGCCTCGGGCTGGGCTACGTCGCCGACGAGCTGGGCAAGAAGGGCCTGTTGCCCGCGTAAGCCCCGCAAATCCAGCTGCCAAGCCGAACACCAAGGCCGTTCGGAGAGCGCCGGAGCAGTCCGGCGCCCTCTTCTTCTGCGCGCGGCCGGGCGCCGGATTCGGGACGTTGTTGACAAACATGGAGTAAGAATCGTACACTAAATCTCTCGGCCTGACCCAAACCAGGCGTGCGACGCCTGAGTCACTTGGCCGCGCTGGACGGGCAGACTAGGCGATGGCGCGACGCAGTGATGCCTGTCGCGACGAAAAGGAGGTAGGCGCGGTGAAGTTCGTCCCCTACATCACCCTGAATGGAAATGCCGCCGAAGCGGTGGACTTCTACGTCGAGGTCTTCGGGGCAAAGAACAAGGGCGTCATGCGGTTCGGCGACATGCCGAATCCGGAGTCCCCGCTGCCCGAGGAGGCGCGCCGCCGCGTGCTGCACGCGGAGATCGAAGTCGAAGGGAACCTGCTCTTCTTCTCCGACACCTTTCCCGGCCGCCCTTTCACCCTCGGCGATCAACTGGCGATTGCGGTGCTCTTCACAGACGAACCGAAATTGAGGGCGGTCTACGGCCGGCTGAGCGACGGTGGGCGGGTCCTGATGGAGCTGCAGAAGACTTTTTGGAGCCCCGCCTATGCGATGGTCACCGACAAGTTCGGCGTCACGTGGCAACTGAGCCTGGAGGCGCACTGACCGTCACTTGTTCGTGAGCCTGACCCGCGTGCGCCGGTGCACCGGGCGCCGGACCCGCCTGACCAACCTGACCGTCCGGAACAGACGGCCGGGGGCTGGCTGGCAGCCCCTGCGCCGTCTGCTCCGGCGAGGGGCTCAAGACGACCTGCATCGGCCGGCAAAGGGCCTTGACGCGCTGGCGATGCCGGGGCTTCTCGTAGATCCCGTCCCAGCGCCTGGTCAGAAAGCCCAGGGTCGGCCCCCACACCACGAGCGTCGCGATGTTCGTCGCGCCGGTTTGCCAGGCCTTGACGCTCGGCGAGCCTCGCCGAAAGGTCCGCCGTCTCCTGCTTCCGGGCGGCGAAGTCTTCCGCTTGTTCGCGCAGATGCCGGGCGGCATCGTCTTCTATCGTTTGGAGCGCCTGCCGCTTCGCCGCTTCAAGCGCTTCCCGGCGTGCAGCCTCTTTCCGCCGGACTTCCCCAATCTCCGCTTTCGCCTCTGCCCATCTCTTCTCCAACTGATCGAAGTCGTCCGTATCCCTGTTCACTTGACGGCCTCCAGCCTGGGCATCGCCGGAAGACCCCGGCCGTGAAGCGGATCCTTCCCGAGCGGCCACCTGCTGGAGGGCGTCGGGGAGCAAGCGGCGAGGAGGTTCGACGAGACGATGGCCAGAGCCCCAACCCGATCCGGATGATGCTGGCACGTCTGTAAAGACTTACCTCTCTCCCCGGAGGGCGGAACCGCGTGAACGGTAGAACCGAAAGACAGACTAAGCCTGAGGTGAGACTATGCCCTCCGTGATCGACCAACTGCTGGGGACGCAAAGCACCGCCCAGCAACAGAAGGGGCTGGTGGCTGGCGAGGTCTACGCCATGTGGAGCGGTCTGGCCTCCCGCTACGACTACCGCCAACTCGTCGACATCTTCCAGATCTTCGCCAACGACGTCGACCTCAAGGCCCTCCTGACCGTGGGGCTGGGCATCATCGACAGCGAGATCTCCCAGATGGAGAAGGAACTGATGACCCATGGCATCCCGATGCCGACCCGGCCGCCCACGGCGCTGACCACCCCGGTCAACACGGAGGTCATGCAAGACGAGCACATCTATCGGATCAGCCTCGCCACCCTCCAAGCCATGATCGAGACCGGGATCCGCAGTCTGCGGGCCGTGAGGCTGCCCCGCTGGCGGGAGATGCTCCTGAAGTTCGAGGAGGAAGACAGTTCGCACCTACTGGCGTTCGCAGACTACGGCCAGGTCAAGGGTTGGATTCGCATCCCTCCGGACTACAAGCCGTCGATAGGCTGAAAGGAGAAATGGTATGCCGGGAATCGTGGACCGCCTGCTGGGCACAACGACGACCACCCAGATGCAGGAGACGGTGAACTGCGGGGAGGTCTACTACCTCTGGAACGGGCTGGTACTTCGCTACCAGATCCGGGAGATGAACGACATCTTCGAGAACTACGCCAATGACCCGGACTGGAAAGCCATCCTGGCCGCCGGGAAGAAGATCCTCGACGGAGAAATCACGGAGCTGGAGAACGAGCTAAAGCTCCTGGGCATCCCGCTCCCCTCCCGACCGCCGGTGGGCGTCAACACCCCGGCCAACGCCGAGGTCATCCGAGACGAGTTCATCTTCCAGTGGGTCCTCGGGGGCATTTCGGACTTCATCGAAGAGCACATCCGGGCGCTCCGCACCCTAGCCAACCACCGACTGCGGGACATGTTTACCAAAATGAAGCGCACGGAACTCGGCTACTTCCGGCGGCTCTCCGAGTACGGCGAACTCAAGGGGTGGACGCCGCTCTCTCCGTCCTACCATCCGGTTTCGGGCTGAGCTCGTACTCATTTTTCGCCCAGACCTCCCCACGCAAACGCTCTGCTACTTGGGCCGCCCAAGGTGGCTCGCAACCGTTTCGCAACCGCTTCCGCCAAAACGAAAACGGCGAGGGCCTCAACCCCCGCCGTACCTGCATCTTTTTGGAGCCGATGGCCGGATTCGAACCGGCGACCTGCTCATTACGAGAGGGCAGATACCCGCCTTCTTGACGTTTTTCGTGGATCGCAGCTCGTCTAACACAGGTATGTGACTTGTCAACGTTGCGCCGGCATCGTCATGACGGTCATTTCGACCCCTACTGTGCCCAGATCGTGCCCAGGTCACATTCCGGCCAGATGCCCTTCCAGAATGCTTTCCGCACATACCACTGCCGGTCGAATGTGTCAACCAATCCGTCAGGCGACGCCGTTGCGGGGCGGCGAACGGCAGGGAACGGTCTCCAATACGCAGAACCAAGTTTCGGAGTAATCGGTTCTGAGCTGTAGCTCCAATCGTGGGAGGCGTGCTCACGAGAAGGTGGTGTTGTAGAGCATGAGGACCTGGCTCCCTATCTCCGCCTGCATGGCAGACGGCACGCAAGTTCCGGTGAAGCTCGACCGCTACCCGGATGACTGCCCCATCTGCAAGAGGGTCGGCACGCCTCGCTTCGTGACGGCCTTCCTCGATGACCTCCCGGACCGCAACATCCACGATCCCCACTCCCACAAGTTGCAGGCCGTCTTCAGATGCCCGAGCCAGAAATGCCGCTCCGTGTTCTTTGCGGAATATCGCTGCGCTCTGGACCACGAGTACCACGGATGGTTGGCCGGTGCTGCCAGACCGTCCTGCGTCGAAGTCCGGCAGTTCAGCCAAACCATCTCGTCCCTATCACCCATGTTCTGCCGCATCTACCGCCAGGCCCAGCAGGCAGAGGCCAACGGGTATCTGCTTATCTGCGGCCCGGGCTACCGCAAGGCGTTGGAGTTCCTTGTTAAGGACTTCCTCATCCAACACGCCTTCAAGGACGACCCGCCCAAGCAGGAGCAGGTCAAGGATGTGCAACTTGGCCCGTGCATCGGAAAGTTTGTCGAGGATGAGCGCATCAAGAAGGTCGCCGAGCGGGCGGCGTGGCTTGGGAACGACGAGACCCATTATGTTCGTAAGTGGCAAGACCGTGACCTCGAAGACCTGAAGCATCTCATCCACTTGACCGTCAACTTCGTGGAGAACGCCGTCGACTTCGACGCCATCATGGCCGGTATGCCCAATGGTAAGTAAATGCCTCGCAGCAGCTCCACTATCGCAAGGCCTTAGTGGAGCCGTTCTGAGCAGTCCGAAGTCTATCCCGAAGGAGGCCGCCCCATCATGGGCACACCGTCGAAGATGACTACGGAGGAACGTGAGGCCCGCCGGGAGCAAAAATGGGCCGAGGAGGAAGCCCGCCGGGCCAGGGAGCAGGCCGATCGAGAGAGGGAGGAGCGGACCCAGCTCCTCGCTCAAATGCACAACGACGTAACCCAAGAGCTGGCCAGAGCCTGGTTTCCGACGTGGGGGGAGAACCGAAAGGTCATGCTGGACGGCTTTCTGAAGACCAGGAAGCTCCTGAACCGGCTCATCCGGCGACTGAACGAGGTCATTGAGGAGGAGGCCGGCGAGGAGCGCAGCGGTGGGGAGGTTGAACTTAAGTAGGATGCGACTTGAGATTGACCGTAGAGTCTTGGCCTACCGCCCCGAGGAGCTTGAAGCCTGGGAACGGGGCGAACGGGATTGGTGCTCAGACCATCGCTGCCGGGAGAAGGGTGCGACCGAGAAGAACCCTGTCCCGCACGGCGCTGGTGGCTACGCCGAGGCCGTGGTCGGGCGCTACTTTGAGGAAGAGTTGAAGCTGCACTGGGCACATCACGATTTTGATGCCTTCGGAGTCAATCTGGACCAGAAGTACCCCCGGACTCAGCAGATCATCGAGGCTCACCTTAGAGCGATGAGCTTCGACCAAGGCCACTTCAAGGTTGCTCTCGGCCAAGATCGGGTCGTAGGGATGCGTGAACTCTACCGACTCCTTGGCCCGCTCACCGCCCCGGACATCATGGCTTGGAAGCCGGACGGCTCGGGTCTCAGATTCGCTGAGGCCAAGCTCGTCAAGGCGAAGGACGGCAAAGTCACTTTCGCAGATGACCTCGACTACAACGAGAAGTTCAGGACCAAAGCTGAACGCTGGGGCCTTCTCGTGCTGGCCCGCTACTTCGACTGCCCCGTCGAGGTCTATTGGGTGGTGCCGGAAGGGTCGGGTCTGGAGGGCAGGTTTGCGGGTCCGAAGGTTTACGATCTTGGGTAGGAGGCCACAGAGGAAGGAGCCTGGGCATGGGTTTCCGCTTTCGCAAGAGCATACGTCTGGGCAAGGGAATGCGCATCAATGTCAGCAAGAGTGGTCTTGGCCTGAGCGTCGGTAGAAAGGGCGCTACCTTCAGCGTAGGGCCGAGGGGTGCAAGAAGCACGCTGTCCATTCCCGGCACGGGAATGTCGTGGGTCAGTCAGTCAGGCTGGAGGAGCAGCGGTCGTAAGAGCGGTCGCAAGGCAACCCCATCCTACATGGCGTACTCGCCCTCGTACGAAGAGGGGCCGGCCAGTGACCGGTTCTTCCGGGTAGCGGTCTCCCGACCCGGGAACTGGGGCGTGGTGATCGGGATTATCCTGCTCGCCTGGTCCCCGCTCGGGCTGGCTGTGGTCGTCGGCAGTCTCATCTGGAACCATTACGAGGCCCGGAAGCCCACTGTCGCCTGGAAGTTGGCGTTCAACAAGGCCATCAACCCTCTTAATCAGAAGCAGTGGGCTGACGAGCTGCGCTACCTCAAGAAGGCCCAAGAAGCTGATCCCGAAAACTCACTTATCCTCAAGGCGTTCACCAGACCTACTTCAAGATGGGGGACGTAGCTGGCGGAGCTGACTTCCTGAGAAGCCTTCTGGCCAGCAGACCGGACTCGCCGGTCTTTAGGGAAACGCTCGGAGACTACCTGGACCGTTGGGGCACGGAGGTTTACGAGAATCGGGAGGTCGACCGGGCGATTGGCATACTTGAGGAGGCTCAACCACTCGTTCCTGGCCGTGTCTCTACGCTCAGGACGCTGACCTTCGCTCTCAACGACAAAAAGGAGTACGCCACGGCAGTCATCTACGCCGAGAAGTGGCTGACGCTGGAGGACACCCCCGATGTCCGGGCGGTGCTGGGGGAAATCTACGCCGGCGCATACGACCTCGATAGGGCGATTCCCATGCTCCAAAGTGCCGCCGGTACCGTCGCTGAGGAGCAGCGGATCATTCTCCTCGGGCGATGCTTCATGGAGAAAGGCCAACTCGACCTAGCCATCGAGACCTTGAAGCAGGGACCGGTCAACAAGCGCAAGATGGACCCGCAGGTCATCGAGGCGAAGTATTGGCTCGGGGTCGCCTACCTGAAGGCCGGCCAGAAGGCGAAGGCAAAGACCCAACTTGCTAAGGTCTACGCCGAAGACGTCAACTACAAGGAGATCAAGCAGCTCGCCGCTGAGGTTGGGCTGACTGGGAGCGACGGCAGACGATTCACCCTCTGAAGCGTGAAACGATGAACGAGGCGCTGAAAGGAATGAGCACCTTGGAGACCAGGAAGTTCTCGATCATCATCTACGACAGCCCCGAATTCCAGGTGACGGCTACTCGGGATGACAGAGGGCAGCTGTCCTACGAGACGGACATCCCGCTCTCAGAGGAACAAGAAAAGAAGCTCATGGGGCTTTTGAAAAGGGAGTTCGATGCGGATTCCGGACCAAATCGAACACCCGTTCCGATAAATCCCGAACACCTCTTCCGGCTTGAAGCCGAACACTGATTCCGGAAAATCCCGAACACCTATTCCGATAAATCTCGAACACCCGCAGGGAAGTAGAGGCGCTGGAAACCACCTGGCTGAAGGGACGGCCGTCCCCGTCTCCAACTCTGATGCAGCAGCATCAGGGGAGGACTGAGAGATGGCCCGAAGGAGGTTATCCATGCGCACGATCAAGGAGGCCCTGCGCCTTCACCACGAGCTGGGGCTCACCATGCGGCAAGTGGCCGCTAGCCTCCATGTCGCCCCCAGTACGGCGAGCGAGGTGTTCCGCCGCGCCGAGGCGGCGGGGCTAGGGTGGCCCTTGCCGGACGATTTGGACGAGGCGGAGCTGGAACGGCTGCTCTACAGCGGCAACCAGGGTCGCCCCCGCACCCGTCCTGAGCCGGACTGGGCATATGTTCGCCAAGAGTTGAGCAAGAAGGGCGTCACCCTGGAGCTTCTGTGGATGGAGTACAAGCAGGACCACCCCACAGGCTATCAATACTCGCAGTTCTGCGAGCACTATCGCCGCTGGCAGAAGACGGTCGATGTTGTTCTGCGCCAAAACTACCGCGCCGGCGAGAAGATGCTTGTCGACTACGCCGGCAAGACCATCCCGATCATCGATCGCGGGACCGGAGAGATTCACGAGGCCCTGCTTTTCGTCTCCGTTCTCGGTGCGAGCAACTACACCTACGCCGAGGCCCACTGGAACCAGGACTTGGCCTCCTGGATCGGCGGTCACTGCCGGTCTTTCGCATACTTCGGGGGTGTGGCGGAATACGTCGTGCCGGACAACCCCAAGACCGCCGTGAAGCGTTCCTGCTGGTATGAGCCGGAGCTAAACCGGACTTACCAGGAGATGGCGGCTCACTATGGGACAGCCATCATCCCCGCCCGGCCGAGGAAGCCCAGGGACAAGGCGAAGGTTGAGGTGGCGGTTCAGATCGCCGAGCGCTGGATCATCGCCCGACTGCGTCACCAGACGTTCCACAGCCTCGATGAGCTAAACCGCGCCATCCAGCCGCTGCTTGAGGAGCTGAACGGGCGGCCTTTCAAGAAGCTCGACGGATCCCGCCAAAAGCTCTTTGAGTCTCTCGAAAAGCCGGCCCTGGGGCCCCTGCCCGCCGAACCCTATGAGTTCGCTCAGTGGAAGAAGGCGAAGGTGAGCATCGATTACCACATCGACGTGGACCGGAACTTCTACAGTGTCCCCTACCAGCTCGTCGGGGAGCACGTGGATGTTCGGGTGAGCTTTCGGACAGTTGAGGTGTATCACAAGGGCCGAAGAGTGGCGAGCCACGTTCGAATCCCCCTCGGCAAAGGGCAGTACCGGACTGACCCCC